>NZ_JBXAPG010000053.1:0-48336 GCF_058803765.1 Burkholderia sp. GW821-FHT14F03 | reverse complement strand
CGCCGCGCCGGCTCGCGCGCGCCGCGGCGCTGGCGCTGCTTGCCGCGACGGCGCTGGCCGCGCGGCCGGCGGGCGCCGTCTACGCGATCGCGCAGTACGGCGAGCCGAAATACCCGCCGGGCTTCACGCATTTCGACTACGTGAACCCCGATGCGCCCAAGGGCGGCACGCTGGTGCTCGCCAATCCGAACCGGCTCACCTCGTTCGACAAGTTCAATCCGTACACGATGCGCGGCAATCCGGCGCCCGGCATCGACATGCTGTTCGAGAGCCTCGTCACGGGCAGCAGCGACGAGCCCGCGAGCGCCTACGGATTGCTCGCCGACGACATCGCGATCGCGCCCGACGGGCTGTCCGTCACGTTCCACCTGAATCCGGCCGCGCGCTTCTCGAACGGCGACCCCGTCACGGCGGCGGACGTCGTGTATTCGTTCGACACGCTGAAGAGTCCGCAGGCCGCGCCGCAGTACCCGGCCTATCTGGCGGATCTGTCGCACGCGGTCGCGGTCGATGCGGCCACGGTGCGCTTCGCGTTCCGCCGCCGCGACCGCGAGCTGCCGCTGATCGCGGGCTCGCTGCCGGTGTTCTCGCGCAAGTGGGGGCTGCGGCCGGACGGCACGCGCGTGCCGTTCGACCAGCTCGCGTTCCAGCAGCCGATCGGCAGCGGGCCCTACGTGATCGACCAATACGACAGCGGCCGCACCATCCGCTACAAGCGCAGCCCGAACTACTGGGGCGCGCGGCTGCCGGTGCGGGTCGGCACCAACAACTTCGACCGGATCGTCTACAAGCTGTACGGCGATCCGGTCACGCGCCTCGAAGCCTTCAAGGCCGGCGAGTACGACGTGCTGGTCGAGAACATCGCGCGCAACTGGGTGCGGCGCGACGTCGGCAAGGCGTTCGACAGCGGCGAGCTGATCAAGCGCGAGTTCCGCCAGCACAACGGCGCGGGCATGCAGGGTTTCGTGATGAACCAGCGCCGGCCGATGTTCCGCGACGCGCGGGTGCGTCAGGCGCTCGATCTCGCGCTCGACTTCGAGTGGCTGAACCGGCAGCTGTTCTACGGCGGCTATACGCGCATCGACAGCTTCTTCGCCGACACCGACCTGCAGGCCACCGGCACGCCGGGGCCGGGCGAGCTGGCGATCCTGAATCCGCTGCGCGCGCAGCTGGATCCGGCCGTGTTCGGGCCGATGCCCGTGCAGCCGAACACCAACCCGCCCGGCTCGCTGCGCGCGAACCTGCTGAAGGCGCGCGCGCTGCTGGCGCAGGCCGGCTGGACCTATCGCGACGGCGCGCTGCGCAATGCGAAGGGCGAGCCGTTCGTGTTCGAGATCCTCGATGATTCGGGGTCCTCGGGGCCGGGCTCCACGATGGAAGCGGTGATCAACGCGTATATCCGCAATCTCGCGAAGCTCGGCATCGTCGCGAAGCTGCGGATCGCCGATTACGCGCTGCTGCAAAAGCGTTTCGACAGCTTCGATTTCGACATGACGACGCTGCGCTATCCGGCCGTGCAGGTGCCGGGCAGCGAACAGGCGCTGTATTTCGCGAGCCGCTACGCGGACCAGCCGGGGTCGAGCAACCTGATGGGCGTCAAGTCGCCCGCGCTCGACGCGATCGTGAAGACGCTGTTGCAGGCGCAGACGCGCGAGCAGCTGCTCGACGCGACGCATGCGCTCGACCGCGTGCTGATGCACGGCTATTACGTGGTGCCGCAGTGGTACAGCAACACCCACCGGATCGCTTACAAGCGCACGCTCGCCTATCCGGCGCGCCTGCCGCTGTACTATGCGGCGGAAGGCTGGGTGCCGTCGACCTGGTGGGCGCTGCCCGGCCGCTGATCCACCCGGCCCGTCGCGGGCCGACTATCTGGAACGCCTATGTGGAGCTACATCCTCAAACGCCTGTTGCTGATGATTCCGACGCTGCTCGGCGTGCTGACGATCACCTTCGTCGTGATCCAGTTCGTGCCGGGCGGGCCGGTCGAGCAGGCCGTGCAGGAATTGCGCAAGGGCGCGGAGCAGGGCGGCGCGCACTTCGGGATGCGCGCGTCGACGGGCGTCGACGCGCAGCAGGTCGCGCAGCTGAAGGCGCTCTACGGCTTCGACAAGCCGCCGCTCGAGCGCTACGGGCTGATGCTGTCGCGCTTCGCGCGCTTCGACCTCGGCCAGAGCTATTTCCATCACCAGAGCGTGTGGTCGCTCGTGGTGTCGAAGCTGCCGGTGTCGATCAGCATCGGCGTGTGGACCTTCCTGCTGACCTATCTGCTGTCGGTGCCGCTCGGCATCGCGAAGGCCGTGCGCAACGGTTCCACCTTCGATGTCGCGACGAGCCTCGTGGTGCTGGTCGGCTATGCGATCCCGGGCTTCGTGCTCGGCGTGCTGCTGCTCGTGCTGTTCGGCGGCGGCTCGTTCTGGCAGCTGTTCCCGCTGCGCGGGCTGACCTCGGACAACTTCGCGCAGCTGAGCCTGCTGGGCAAGGTCACCGATTATCTGTGGCACCTGGTGCTGCCGATCACCGCATCGGTGGTCGGCAGCTTCGCGGTGGTCACGATCCTGACCAAGAACGCGTTCCTCGACGAGATCCGCAAGCAATACGTGCTGACCGCGCGCGCGAAAGGGCTGCCCGAGCGCCGCGTGCTGTGGAAGCACGTGTTCCGCAACGCGCTGCTGCCCCTGATCGTCGGCTTTCCGGCCGCGTTCATCGGCGCGTTCTTCTCGGGCAGCCTGCTGATCGAGACGCTGTTCTCGCTCGACGGGCTCGGGCTGCTGTCGTATGAATCGGTGATCCGCCGCGACTATCCGGTCGTGCTGGGCACGCTGTATCTGTTTACGCTGATCGGGCTTGCCACCAAGCTGATTTCCGATCTCTGCTACGTGTGGGTCGACCCGCGCATTCAATTCGAACATCTGGAGCGTTGACTTGAACCGAGCCGCCGCCCCGTCCGCCCGCCTCGACGCCGCGCGCGCGCGGCTGTCGCCGTCGCCCGCCCGGCGCGTGTGGCTGCGTTTCACGCAGCAGCGCCTCGGCTACTGGAGCCTCGTGATCTTCGTCGTGGCGTTCGCGGCCAGCCTCGCCGCGCCGCTCTGGTCGAACGACAAGCCGCTCGTGGTCCGCTACGACGGCCACTATTATTTCCCGCTGCTCAAGGACTATCCGGAAACCGCATTCGGCGGCGATTTCCCGACGCCCGCCGACTATCTCGACCCCTATGTGCGGCGCAAGCTCGAGACGCCCGGCAACTTCGTGCTGTACCCGCCGAACCGCTACTACTACGACACGCTCAACTACTTCTCGACCGTGCCGAATCCGGCGCCGCCGTCGCGCGCCAATTGGCTCGGCACCGACGCGCAGGGCCGCGACCTGCTCGCGCGGCTCGTGTACGGGTTCCGCGTGTCGGTGCTGTTCGGGCTGGCGCTGACCTTCATCGGCACGCTGATCGGCATCGCGACGGGCGCGGTGCAGGGTTATTTCGGCGGCCGCATCGATATCGTCGGGCAGCGCCTGATCGAGATCTGGAGCGCGATGCCGGAGCTGTACCTGCTGATCATCTTCGCGTCGATCTTCGAGCCGAGCTTCCTGCTGCTGCTCGTGCTGCTGTCGCTGTTCGGCTGGATCGGGCTGTCCGACTACGTGCGCGCCGAATGCCTGCGCAACCGCGGCCAGGACTACGTGCGCGCCGCGCGCGCGCTGGGCCTGTCGAACTGGCAGATCATCTGGCGGCACGTGCTGCCGAACAGCATGACGCCCGTGATCACGTTCCTGCCGTTCCGCATGAGCGGCGCGATCCTCGCGCTGACGAGCCTCGATTTCCTCGGGCTCGGCGTGCCGCCGCCCACGCCGAGCCTCGGCGAGCTGCTCGCGCAGGGCAAGGGCAACCTCGACGCCTGGTGGATCTCGCTGTCGACCTTCTGCGTGCTGGTCGCGACGCTGCTGCTCCTGACCTTCATGGGCGACGCGCTGCGCAACGCGCTCGACACGCGCATCGCGGATTCGACGCGCGCGGCCGGAGGCGGGCGATGAGCGCGCGCGTGCGGGACGGCGACGCGACGCCGCTGCTGGCGCTCGAGCGGCTCAGCGTGCGCTTCGGCGACACGCTCGCGGTCGACGACGTGTCGCTCGCGATCGGGCGGGGCGAGCGGGTCGCGCTGGTCGGCGAGTCGGGCTCGGGCAAGAGCGTGACGGCGCTGTCGATCCTGCGGCTCGTGCGGGACGCGCAGACGAGCGGGACGATCCGCTTCGCGGGCGAGGATCTGGCGGACAAGAGCGAGCGGCAGATGCGCGGCCTGCGCGGCGCGGACGTCGCGATGATCTTCCAGGAGCCGATGAGCGCGCTCAATCCGCTGTTTACGATCGGCGAGCAGATCGGCGAGACGATCGAGCAGCACGACGGCGTGAGCCGCGTCGAGGCGCGGCGGCGCGCGGTCGCGCTGCTCGCGCGCACCGGCATCGCCGAGCCGGAGCGGCGCGTGGACAGCTATCCGCACCAGCTGTCGGGCGGCCAGCGCCAGCGCGCGATGATCGCGATGGCGCTCGCGTGCCGGCCGCGCCTCCTGCTCGCGGACGAGCCGACCACCGCGCTCGACGTGACGATCCGCGCGCAGATCGTCGAGCTGCTGCTCGACCTGCAGCGGGAGGCGGCCGAAGCGCGCGGCATGGCGATCCTGCTGATCACGCACGACCTGAACCTCGTGCGGCGCTTCGCGCAGCGGGTCGCGGTGATGGAGAAGGGCAAGCTGGTCGAGAGCGGGCCGGTCGACGCGATCTTCGACGCGCCCGAGCATCCCTATACGCGGCGCCTGCTCGCGAGCCGCCCGCAGCGCGCGGTGATGCCGGTGCTGCCGATCGCGCCGGTGATGCTCGACGCGCGCGAGGTGAGCGTGCGCTTCGCGCAGAAGCAGCCGGGCTTCGCCGGCTGGTTCCGCGCCGGGCGCTTCACGGCGGTCGACGGCGCGAGCGTGGCGGTGCGCCAGGGCGAGACGCTCGGCATCGTCGGCGAGTCGGGTTCCGGCAAGTCGACGCTCGCGATGGCGCTGCTCGGGTTGCAGGCGATCGCGCACGGCGAGATCGAATTCGAGGGGCGCGCGCTCGCGGCCTACCGGGGGCGCGAACAGACCGCGCTGCGGGCGGCGATGCAGGTGGTCTTTCAGGATCCATTCAGTTCGCTTTCGCCGCGACAGACGATCGAGCGGATCGTCGGCGAAGGGCTCGCGTTGCACCGCCCTGAATTGGATGCGGCGACGCGGCGCGAGCAGGTGATCGCGGTGCTGCGCGAAGTCGGGCTCGACCACACCGTGCTGACGCGCTATCCGCATGAGTTTTCGGGCGGCCAGCGGCAGCGCATCGCGATCGCGCGGGCCCTGGTGCTCAAGCCCCGCGTGCTGATCCTCGACGAGCCGACGAGCGCGCTCGACGTGTCGATCCAGCAGCAGGTGCTGAAGCTGCTGGCCGGGCTGCAGCAGAAATACAACCTCGGCTACGTGTTCATCAGCCATGACCTGGACGTGATCGGCGCGATGGCGCACCGGGTCGCGGTGATGCAGGGCGGGGTGATCGTGGAGGCCGGCGATGTGACACAAATATTCACAAAACCGTCGCATCCTTACACGCGAAAGCTGCTGAAAGCGGTGGCGCTCCCGCGGACGCCGCAGTGACGGGCGTGTCCCGGCTAAAAAAGTCCAAATGATTTTGACAAATCAATACTTTGTGGCTAGTATCGACCGAAATTTTCCGCCAATCAGCTGATTTTTAAGCGTAAATCCATCGACCAATGCAGCACCGATATCTGACCCAGGCTTGCACGCGCGTCGTCGCCGGGATGTTCATCGGCGTCCTGATCGCTGCAGCTCCCGGCGCGTTCGCCGACGATGTCAGCAGTTTTAGCCAGAATGCCGCATTCACGCCCCAGTCGGGCTCGGCTTCCTCTTCTTCCTCCCAGCAAAATGCCCAGGCCAGCGCGTCGTCGAGCGACGGCGGTGCGAAGTCGTTCCTGTCCGGCATGGCCGGCAAGGCCGGCGACGTGGTGGTCGGCGCGCTGAACATGATCGGCGTGCGCTACCGCTGGGGCGGCAATTCCCCGGATTCGGGGCTCGATTGCAGCGGCTTCGTGCGCTACGTGTTCCAGGACACGCTCGGCATGTCGCTGCCGCGTCGCGCGGAAGAGATGAGCCGCGTCGGCGAAAAGGTGCGGATGAGCGAGCTGAAGCCGGGCGACCTCGTGTTCTTCAACACGATGCGCCGCACCTTCTCGCACGTCGGCATCTATATCGGCGACAACAAGTTCGTGCACTCGCCGTCGACGGGCAGCACGATCCGCGTCGACGATCTCGACAGCACCTACTGGGAAAAGCGCTTCACGGGCGCGCGCCGGATCGAGACGCAGTTCTCGACCAAGCCCGAGGATCTGCGTCAGCGCGTGAGCGCGACGATCGGCGGCAACGGCGGCAACTGATACCGCCGTGCCCTGCGGTTAGCGCCGCGCTCGGCGCGCCGCTTCCTCGAACCCCGCCTCCGCAAGGACGCGGGGTTTTTGTTTGCGTGAAGCCGGCGCGCGCCTCAGACGCTCGCGCCGCGCGCGGCCGCGAGCTTGCGCTGCAGTTCCGGCATGATCCGGGCCACCGCCTCCTCGCCCGCGAGGATCGCCGCGTTGCGCTGGTTGAAGTCGCTGCCGCCCATCGCCGCGAGGTTCGGGCGGATCACGACGTCCGCATACTTGTCCAGCTCGTAGGTCTTGATCGTCTGGCCCATGATCGTGAAGGTCTGGAGCAGCATCTCGATCGGGTTCTGGGTGGGAGCACCCTCGGGGCGCGACGAGATGTCGACCGCGATCACGAAGTCGGCGCCCATCTTGCGCGCATACGACGCGGGCACCGGGCTCACGAGGCCGCCGTCGACATACTCGCGATCGCCGATCCGCACCGGTTCGAACACCGAGGGTACGCTGCACGACGCGCGCACCGCGAGCCCCGTGTTGCCGCGCTGGAACAGAATCGCCTGGCCGTTCTTGAGGTCGGTCGCGACGACGCCGAGCGGCTTGACCATCTTCTCGATCGGCCGGTTGTTGAGCGTCTTGTTCAGGAAATTCTGCAGCGCGACGCCTTGCAGCAGGCCGCGCGAACGGAACGGAGTGGCCCAGTCGCTGATCGACGATTCGTCCATCGTCAGCGCGAGCTTGTTGATCTGCAGCGCATTCATGCCCGATGCGTAGAGCGCGCCGACCACCGAGCCCGCGCTGGTGCCCGCCACGATCTCGACCGGGATGTTGCGGGCCTCGAGCGCCTTCAGCACGCCGATGTGCGCGAAGCCGCGCGCGGCGCCGCCGCCGAGCGCGATGCCGATCCGCAGCGGCTTCTCGCGCGGCTGCGCGGGCGGCGCGGACGCGGCGTTGTCCGCGGGGCGCTTGTCGCCGAACGAGGTGCAGGCGGCGAGGGTGGCGGACGCGCACGCAAGTGAGAAGGTGCGGCGGGACAGGCGAGGGGACGACATCGGGAAATCTCCGGCTACGCGGCGGGGCGCGGCCCCGCGTCAGGTGTGCGACGGCGCGCGAGGGCGCGGGCCAAGGCGCCGCGCCGGCGGTCGGCCGCGGCGCGCCCATCATAAAGCAAGCGGGCGGCCCCGCGCGAAACCCGCGACGCGTGCGCAACGGGGCCGGCAACGCGTGCGCGGCGGGTATAATTCGTCCTCTTTCCGTTCCGGCTTCGACGCGTGAGCCCGCCCGCACCGGCGGCTCGCGCGCCGATTCCGCGTCGTTTCATTTCACGCGCCGCCAAAAGGCCATCGAGTTACCAGTCATGACCCGTCCTGTACGCACCCGTTTCGCGCCGAGCCCGACCGGCTTCATCCATCTCGGCAACATCCGTTCCGCGCTGTATCCGTGGGCCTTCGCCCGCAAGATGAAGGGCGCCTTCGTGCTGCGGATCGAGGACACCGATCTCGAGCGTTCGAGCGAGGCGTCGGTCGACGCGATCCTCGAGGGCATGAAATGGCTCGAGCTCGATTTCGACGAAGGTCCGTTCTACCAGATGCAGCGGATGGACCGTTACCGCGCGGTGCTGGCCCAGATGCAGGAACAGGGGCTCGTCTATCCGTGCTACATGTCGACCGAGGAACTCGACGCGCTGCGCGAGCGCCAGCGCGAGGCGGGCGAGAAGCCGCGCTACGACGGCACCTGGCGGCCGGAGCCGGGCAAGGTGCTGCCGGCGCCGCCCGCGGGCGTGCAGCCCGTGCTGCGCTTCCGCAATCCGCTGACGGGCGCGGTCGCGTGGGACGACGCGGTGAAGGGGCATATCGAGATCTCCAACGAGGAACTTGACGATCTCGTGATCGCGCGCCCGGACGGCACGCCGACCTACAACTTCTGCGTCGTGGTCGACGACCTGGACATGGGCATCACGCACGTGATCCGCGGCGACGACCACGTGAACAACACGCCGCGCCAGATCAACATCCTGCGGGCGCTCGGCGGCGAGGTGCCGGTCTACGCGCATCTGCCGACCGTGCTGAACGAGCAGGGTGAGAAGATGAGCAAGCGGCACGGCGCGATGAGCGTGACGGGCTATCGCGACGACGGTTACCTGCCGGAAGCGGTGCTCAACTATCTCGCGCGGCTCGGCTGGTCGCACGGCGACGCGGAGATCTTCTCGCGCGAGCAGTTCGTGGAATGGTTCGATCTCGAGCATCTGGGCAAGTCGCCCGCGCAGTACGACCACAACAAGCTGAACTGGCTCAACAACCACTACATCAAGCAGGCCGACAACGGGCGGCTCGCGACGCTGGCGCAGCCGTTCCTCGCGGCGCTCGGCGTCGATGCGGCGACGGGCCCGGATCTCGTGGGCGTGGTCGGCTTGATGAAGGATCGCGCGTCGACGGTCAAGGAGATCGCGGAGGGCGCGGCGATGTTCTACCGCACGCCCGCGCCCGATGCGGAGGCGCTCGCGCAGCACGTGACGGACGCGGTGCGTCCGGCGCTGGCGGAGCTGGCCGGCGCGCTGAAGGGCGTCGAATGGACCAAGGAAGCGATCGCGGCCGCGTTGAAGGCGACGCTCGCCGCGCACGGGCTCAAGATGCCGCAGCTCGCGATGCCGGTGCGCCTGCTGGTGGCGGGCACCACGCATACGCCGTCGATCGACGCGGTGCTGATGCTGTTCGGCCGTGACGCGGTGGTCGCGCGTCTCGAGAACGGGGCCGCGTGAGTCCCGGATCCGGCGCCCGGAAGGGCGTCGGATCTTGCGTGAAACGAGCGCATGCAAAAAATGATGCTCGAATCACAAATAGGGTATTTACAAACCTCGAAACCGCCTCTACAATCTCGTTTCTGTTCTGCAAGGGGGTATAGCTCAGCTGGGAGAGCGCTTGCATGGCATGCAAGAGGTCAGCGGTTCGATCCCGCTTACCTCCACCACCAGAACAGAATGAAGTTTGCGAAGCAGAGTGTGAAAAATTGCTTCACAAATGATTTAAAAGAAGTTAGAATCTCGTTCTCTGCTGTTGACGAAAGTTAATGGCAAGAACCAAGCAGTAAGACAAATCTGTAAAGATTATGTCCCCTTCGTCTAGAGGCCTAGGACATCACCCTTTCACGGTGAGTACAGGGGTTCGAATCCCCTAGGGGACGCCAGGATACAGCGGCGTTTCATTCGAAGCGAAGCAAGCTTGCAGGAGCTTAACCAACGCCTGCGAGTAGTAGTAAAAAGCTGGAGCGGTAGTTCAGTTGGTTAGAATACCGGCCTGTCACGCCGGGGGTCGCGGGTTCGAGTCCCGTCCGCTCCGCCAGATCGAAGCCCGTTCAGGCTGCATATATGAACGGGCTTTTGCGTTAAAGGTGTAAGCAGTACGTTGTCCCCTTCGTCTAGAGGCCTAGGACATCACCCTTTCACGGTGAGTACAGGGGTTCGAATCCCCTAGGGGACGCCAGATACAGCGGCGTTTCGTCGGAAACGAAGCAAGCTTGCAGGAGCTTAACCAATGCCTGCGAGTAGTAGTGAAAAGCTGGAGCGGTAGTTCAGTTGGTTAGAATACCGGCCTGTCACGCCGGGGGTCGCGGGTTCGAGTCCCGTCCGCTCCGCCAGATCAAAGCCCGTTCAGGAATGCCTGAACGGGCTTTTTGTTTTTGCGGCGCGAAAAGCCCCTCCGTGCAAACCGGCATTGCATCGCGATCGGGCTGCGCTATCGTGGCGGTCATGATGTGTTTTCCGGCCTGTCATCCATGCTCGATCCGACCGATGTCCGCTTGTTGTATCAGCTGCGCCCCGCCGAGGCGGATGATTTTCCGTTTGCCGAGGCGCTCACGCACCGCAACATGGGCGCGTATTACCGGCGCCACGGTCTCGAATGGCGCACGGACCTCTTTTTCGCCAGTTGGCGCGATTCGGAGAATTTCATTCTCGAACTCGAGGGCGAGCGGATCGGGGTCCTGAGGGTGACCGAGGAGGGGGCGTCGCTGCATATCCGCGACGTGCAGATCGCGCAGGGCCACCGGCAGCACGGCGCGGGCACCTATCTGCTCGACGCCGCGCATCGCTGGGCGAAGGCGCGCGGGCTCAGCGAGACCCAGCTGCGGGTGTTCGTCGACAACCCGGCCGCGCGCCTCTATCTGCGCATGGGCTACCGGCTGGCCGGCTCGCGGCTCGCGCAGCTCGGCTCGATCCGCCACATGGTGCGGCCGGTCTAGGCGCGCGCGTCGCGCTCGACCTCGGCCTTGCCCGCGCGCGGATCGGCGCCGCGCTGCATGAAGGCGCGCGGGCTCGCTCCGAATGCGCGCCGGAACATCGCCGAGAACGCGCTCTGACTGCGATAGCCGAGTTCGCGCGCCACCTGCGACAGCGGGCGACCCTGGTTGAGCAGCGGAATCGCGCGCGCGAGCAGCGCCTGCTGGCGCCACTGCGAAAAGCTCACGCCCAACTCCTGACGGAACAGCCGCGCGATGGTGCGCGTGCTTGCGCCCACGCCGGCCGCCCAGTATTCGAGCGATTCGCCGTGCGCGGGCTGCGCGAGCACCGCCTCGCACAGCGCGCGCAGGCGTTTCTCGGTGGGCATCGGCACCGCGAGCGGCAGCGGTTCGGCCTGAGTCAGCTCGTCGAGCACGAGCGAAGACAGCAGCGTCTCGCGCGCGGCGCTCGCGGGCCGCGCCTCCAGCGCGCCGATCAACTCGCGCAGCAGCCCCGACACCTCGACCACCCGGCACGCATCGAGCCCGTCCGGCACCGCCGATTCGTCGATATAGAGCGTGCGCAGGTAGGCGTCCTCGACGATCACCACTTCGTGCGTGACGCGCGGCGGCACCCAGATCGCGCGCGAGGGCGGCACCATCCAGGTGGTGCTGGCCGTCGCGATCCGCAACACGCCGCGCGAGGCGTAGGCGACCTGCGCCCAGGCATGGGTATGCAGCGGAATGCGCACGCCCGCGGCCACCGGCCGCGCGCGTACGCACATCGGATGCGCAGGCGTGGGCGTGAACTCGGGAGGAATCTCGATGATGGTGGGCGCGGCGCTCGCGCGCGGGGGAACGGATGGGCTCATGGGCGATCGAAGTCGGTGCGGCATGCGACGGGTGTCTCACGCCTATTGTAGGGGCCCTGGACCTTGCGTTGCTGCGGGATTTTTTCGGCCGATAATGTCACGACCGGAATTGTTGACCCACCAGGACAGGAGACCCCGAGATGACGTTCGCCACCACCGATCTCTGCGACGCGCACGAGGACCGGCTCGCCGACGGCACGCTGCGCGTGCTCGAACCCGTATTCCGTCCGTTCGGCCGCGCCGCATCGTTCAGCGGCCCGGCCGCGACGCTCAAGCTGTTCGAGGACAACACGCTGGTGCGCAAGGCGCTGGAACAGGACGGCGGCGGGCGCGTGCTCGTCGTCGACGGCGGTGGCAGCACGCGCTGCGCGCTCGTGGGCGGCAACCTCGGCGTGCTGGCCGAGCGCAACCGCTGGGCCGGCGTGGTCGTATACGGTTGCGTGCGCGACACGCAGGAGTTGGCCGTGTGCAACGTCGGCATCGTCGCGCTGGCCGCGCATCCGCGCCGGAGCGACCGGCGCGGCGAGGGCGTGGCCGACGTGCCGGTCTCCGTGCTGGGCGCCCGCATCGCGCCCGGCGACTGGATTTACGCGGATGCCGACGGCGTGCTCGTCAGCGATGCGCCGTTGACCTGAGGCGGTGCGTCGCGTCAGGTCGTGTTTCACGTGATGAGGAAGGAGGGGCCATGCGCCATGTATTTGTCTACGGAACCCTGCGCGCGGGGGAGGTCAACGACATCAGCCGCGCCGCCGAGCGGCACGGGATCGCGGCGCCGCAGTTGCTGGGCGCCGCGGCGCTGGCGGGGCGGCTCTACGATCTCGGCCGCTATCCGGGGATGATCGCGACGGAAGGCGGCCCGGATCTCGTCTGGGGCGACGTCTACGCGATCGACGAACGGCTCGTGCCGGTGCTCGACGAGATCGAGCAGGTGTATCCGGGCGACGACGGCTTGTTCGCCGCGCGCGAGGCGTCGGTGCAACTGGGCGGCCGGTGCTACGCCTGCCTGTTCTATCCGGTGGCCGAGCGTGTGGCCGCGGACACGCTGCGCATTGCCTCGGGCGACTGGGTGCAGTATCGACGCGAGCGCGCCGCGGCCTGACGCGGCGCGCTCGCCGGACCATGAAAAAGGCGCCTTGCGGCGCCTTTTTCCGTGGCGGGCCGGGCGGCCCGCGCGATCCGTCAGATCGCTTCGTAGAGCGGCAGCGTCAGGAACTCGGTGAAGTTCTCCGACGTCGACATCTGCTCGAAGATCGCGGCCGCGCGCTCGTACGGCTGCGTGTCGCCCACGACGACCTGCTTCACGTTGCCGAGCTCGACCTTTGCGTACTCGCGCACGAGATCCGCGGTGACCTTGCGGCCGTCGTCGAGCACGCCCTTCGGCGAGCGGATCCATTGCCACACCTGCGAACGCGAGATCTCGGCCGTGGCCGCGTCCTCCATCAGGTTGTGGATCGGCACGCAGCCGTTGCCCGCAAGCCAGGAGCCGAGGTAGTGGATGCCGACGTTGATGTTGTTGCGCAGGCCGGCCTCGGTGATCGGCGCTTCCGGCTGGAAGTCGAGCAGGTTCTTGCCCTCGATCTTCACGTCGTCGCGCTGCTTGCCGATCTGGTTCGGCTTGTCGCCGAGCACCTTGACGAACTCCTCCATCGCGAGCGGCACGAGGCCCGGGTGCGCGACCCAGCCGCCGTCGTAGCCGTCGGTCGCGTCGCGCGCCTTGTCGGCGCGCACGCCGGCCATCGCCTTGTCGTTCGCTTCCGGATCGTTCTTGATCGGGATCAGTGCGCTCATGCCGCCGATCGCGGGCGCGTTGCGCTTGTGGCAGGTCTTGAGCAGCAGCAGCGCGTAGGCGCGCATGAACGGCACCGTCATCGTGATCTTCGCGCGGTCGGCGAGGCAGAAATCACGGTCGTTCCTGAACTTCTTGATCGCCGAGAAGATGTAGTCCCAGCGGCCCGCGTTCAGGCCCGAGCTGTGCTCGCGCAGTTCGTACAGGATTTCGTCCATCTCGAACGCGGCGAGGATCGTCTCGATCAGCACCGTCGCGCGGATCGTGCCGCGCGGGATCCCGACCGCTTCCTGCGCGGCGACGAAGATCTCGTTCCACAGGCGCGCCTCGAGGTGGCTTTCCATCTTCGGCAGATAGAAGTACGGGCCCGAGCCGCGCGCGATCAGTTCCTTCGCGTTGTGGAGCAGGTACAGCGCGAAGTCGAAGATGCCGCCCGACACGCGTTGGCCGTCGACCGTCACGTGCTTCTCGTCGAGATGCCAGCCGCGCGGGCGCACGATCAGCGTCGCGATCGTGTCGTTGAGCCGGTACGACTTGCCGTTCTGCTCGAGCGAGATCGTGCGGCGCACCGCGTCGCGCAGGTTGATCTGGCCGTCGATCTGGTTGGTCCAGCTCGGCGCGTTCGAATCCTCGAAGTCCGTCATGTACGAGTCCGCGCCCGAGTTCAGCGCGTTGATGATCATCTTGCGCTCGACCGGACCGGTGATTTCCACGCGGCGGCACTGCAGGTCGGCGGGCAGCGGCGCGACCTGCCAGTCGGCGTCGCGCACCGCCTGGGTGGCGGCGAGGAAGTCCGGACGTTCGCCCGCGTCGAGACGCTGGGTGCGTTCGGCGCGCGCCTTCAGGAGGGCCTGGCGGCGCGGCTCGAAGGCGCGGTGCAGCTGCGCGACGAGTTCGAGCGCCTCGGGCGTCAGGATCGCGTCGTAGCCGGGCTTCAGTTCGCCCGTGATCGCCATGCCTTGCGGCAGCTTCAGCGTAATGCTCATGTGTCTCTCCTTGGTCGGTCAGTTGCGGTTTGCGGTAAAGGGTTGGGAATGGGGGCAGTCCTGCCGGCTCACGCGCCCGGGCTGGGGCGCGGCCGGCCGGCCGGTCTGCCGGCGGGAGCCGGGGCGGCGAGGAAGGCGAGCAGGTCGGCCATGCCGGGGCCGCTGCCGTCGGGCGGCGCGTCGAGTTCCTCGAACGGCGCGCCCGCGCGATTGAGCCAGAACGTCGTATAGCCGAACCAGCCGGCGCCTGCGGCGTCCCAGCCGTTCGACGAGACGAACACGATCTCGCGCGGCGCGGCGTCGAAGGCCGCGGTGCCGAGCGCGTAGGCGAGCGGCGACGGCTTGTACGCGCGCACCGCGTCCACCGACAGCACACGGTCGAACAGGCCGTTCATGCCGGCGCTCTTCACCGCGATGTCGAGCATGCGCGGGTCGCCGTTCGACAGGATCGCGAGGCGCGGCTGCGCCGGCAGCGCGCGCAGCGCACGCAACGCGGGCACGGTGTCGGGATGGGTCGACAGGCACGCGTAGTCGTCGAGCAGGCGCTTTTCAGCCGCGCCCGACAGCGTGAGGCCGAGCGCGCGCGCGGCGAAGCGCAGCGCGTCGCGCGTGATGTCCCAGAACGGCCGGTAACGGGCGCCGCCCGGGTCGGCGAGCGTGCGCAGCTGGGTGTATTCGATCTGCTTGCGCCGCCACAGCTGCGACAGCCGCTCGCCGTGGCCGGGGTACAGCTGCTCCGCCGCGGCGACGACCGCGTGCACGTCGAACAGCGTGCCGTACGCGTCGAACAGGATGGCCTTCGGGGAGAGTGTCGTTGTGGCCGACATAGCCTTGCGCTCCGTGATCAGAGGTCAGGGTTGATTGTATTGGTGATGGACTGAGATAAAAAAGACGCTAATCATCACTTGATCTTTTACTTTCATATACCTAATCTAGCGCGTCATCGCTGACTTCTTCACGGACGGCGTATACCGTTCATTCGCCGCATGGATCGTTTCAAGCAAATCGAAACCTTCGCCGCCGTGGCCGCGAAGGGCAGCCTGTCGGCCGCCGCGCACGCCGAGGGCGTCGCGCCGGCGATCATCGGACGCCGGCTCGACGCGCTTGAAGAGCGGCTCGGCGTGAAGCTGCTGGTGCGCACGACCCGCAAGCTGACGCTGACCTTCGAAGGCTCGGCGTTCCTCGAGGATTGCCAGCGCATCATCCACGACATGCAGAACGCGGAGGCGAGCGTGTCGGCGGGCGGCGTCAAGGCGAGCGGGCATCTGCGGGTGTCGGCGCCGGCGGGGTTCGGGCGCCGGCACGTCGCGCCGCTCGCGCCCGATTTCACCGCCGCGCACCCGGACGTGTCGATCACGCTCGATCTGTCCGATCGCATGGTCGATCTCGTCAACGAAGGCTTCGACTGCGCGGTGCGGCTCGGCGAGCTGCCCGATTCGTCGCTCGTGTCGCTCAAGCTCGGCGAGAACCGCCGGGTCTGCGTCGGTTCGCCGGCGTACCTGGCGCGCACCGGCACCCCGGCGACGCTCGCGGAACTGCCGCGCCACAACTGCCTCGCGCTCGCCGCGAACGCGAACCAGCAGCGTGGCTGGACCTTTCAGGAGGACGGCAAGATCGTGTCGATCCGCGTGGCCGGCACCATGGAGTGCTCGGACGGCGCGGTGCTGCACGAATGGTGCCTCGACGGCCACGGCCTCGCGTGGCGCTCGTGGTGGGAAGTCGGCGCGGACATCGCCGCGGGCCGTCTCGTCACCGTGCTCGACGCCTTCGCGGCGCCGCCGATCGGCATACACGCGGTGTTCCCGCAGCGCCGCCATCTGCCGTTGAGGGTGCGGCTGTTCCTCGATTTTCTGAAGCATACGTACGAACAACCGGGCTATTGGGGTTGAGTCCGGCGCCGGCGCGCGTTTCCGATATGAGGGCGAACCCTCTGGCGCGGCCGACGGCCGGCTTTCGCGCACTACAATCAAGCTAGGCAGGGTGCCCGGCGGCGCGACGCGCGCGATTGCCGCGCGGGCGCTGTGTTGCCGCCGACGGAGGCCGCCATGTTCAAGCACATCCTGGTTCCGACCGATGGATCCGATCTGTCGAAGAAGGCGATCGACGGTGCGATCGATCTCGCGCGGACGGTCCGCGCGCGCGTGACCGCCTATGCGTGTCTGCCGCAATATCCGTACTCGCCGTTCTCCGAGGTGGTGATCGAGCCGCCCGCCGATTTTCGCGAACGCAGCGAACGCGAGGCGCGCACGCATCTCGACGAGGTCGAGGCCGCGGCGCGGCAGGCGGGGGTGGTGTTCGACAGCTGCACGAGCGTGCATCCGTCGCCTTACCTCGGCATCATCGAGGCGGCGGAGCGGGGCGGTTGCGACGTGATTTTCATGGCCTCGCACGGCCGGCGCGGGCTGGGCAGCCTGTTGATCGGCAGCGAGACGCAGCGGGTGCTGACCCATACGAAAATCCCGGTGATCGTCTATCGGTAGGGTGCGCGGGACGCGGGCCCGCGCACCAAGCGACGCGCGCCGGGCAAGCCGGCGCGCTGTCCTGCGCGGCGCTCGACGCCGCCGCGCGCGGCCTGCCTCGCGGTGCGCGGCAGGCCCATCTTCTCCCTGATCGCCAGTTTCGCGAGCGCGCCGCGCCGCGTTACGCGACCTTCTTGCCGTCGAAGAACTGTTCGTCTTCGGTCGAGCCGTGCAGCGCGGTGGTCGACGCGTCGCGCTCGACCGTCTGCGTGACGGCGTCGAAGTAGCCGGTGCCGACTTCGCGCTGGTGCTTGACCGCGGTGAAGCCCTTGTCGGCGGCGGCGAACTCGGCCTGCTGCAGTTCGACGAACGCGCTCATCTGGGTGCGGGCATAGCCGTGCGCGAGGTTGAACATCGAATAGTTCAGCGCATGGAAGCCGGCCAGCGTGATGAACTGGAACTTGTAGCCCATCGCGCCGAGTTCCTTCTGGAACTTCGCGATCGTCGCGTCGTCGAGGTTCTTCTTCCAGTTGAACGACGGCGAGCAGTTGTAGGACAGCAGCTTGCCCGGGAACTGCTTGTGGATCGCCTCGGCGAACTGCTTCGCGTACTCGAGGTCCGGCTTGCCGGTTTCGCACCAGATCAGGTCGGCGTACGGCGCGTACGCGAGGCCGCGCGAGATCGCCTGGCCGAGGCCCGGCTGGGTGCGGAAGAAGCCTTCGACGGTGCGCTCGCCGGTCAGGAACGGCTTGTCGTTGTCGTCGATGTCCGAGGTGATCAGGTCGGCCGCTTCGGCGTCGGTGCGCGCGACCAGCACGGTCGGCGTGCCCGACACGTCGGCCGCGAGACGCGCCGCGGTCAGTTTGGCGACGGCTTCGCGGGTCGGCACGAGCACTTTGCCGCCCATGTGGCCGCACTTCTTCACGGAGGCGAGCTGGTCTTCGAAGTGGACGCCCGACGCGCCGGCCTCGATCATCGCCTTCATCAGTTCGAACGCATTCAGCACGCCGCCGAAGCCGGCCTCGGCGTCCGCGACGATCGGCGCGAAGAAGTCGACGTAGCCCTCGTCGCCCGGGTTCTTGCCTTCCGACCACTGGATCTGGTCGGCGCGGGTCAGCGTGTTGTTGATGCGCTTGACGACCTGCGGCACCGAGTTCGCCGGATAGAGCGACTGGTCCGGATACATTTCTCCGGCGAGATTCGCGTCGCCCGCGACTTGCCAGCCCGACAGGTAGATCGCCTTGAGCCCGGCCTTGACCTGCTGCATGGCCTGGTTGCCGGTCAAGGCGCCGAGCGCGTTGACGAACGGCTCGCTATTGATTTGCGCCCACAGCTTTTCCGCGCCGCGCTTGGCGAGCGTGTGCTCGATCGGGGTGGAGCCGCGCAGGCGCACCACGTCCTCGGCGCTGTAGTTGCGGGTGACGCCCTTCCAGCGCGGGTCGGTGTCCCATTGCTGTTGCAGTTCCTGAACCTGTTGTTGACGCGACATGGTGTGCTCCTTGTGTGGTCGTTGCCTGAAGAAGGGGGGTGCGAATCCGGTGGCCACGAAGCGGCGGGTGGGGCGGAGGCATTCCGTTTCGTGAACTCTTGTATAAGAGTCTAGGCAAATCGACGGAGCGAAGACAGGGCTTGAAGGTGGAACTTCAGAAAAATATAGATGAGTTAAAACAAAGGCTTATATATTGCATTTCATGATGAGGAACGGCCTTTCCCATCCTGCAATCCACATGGTTGTGCCACGCAGCATGCTTTTTACGACACAAAAGATTTTTTCACATCGTGATATTTCGGGCGCGGGCAAAAAAAACCGGCGCCTGGGCGCCGGTTCGGGGAGGGGCGATGCGGGCGCGTGGCCCGCATGCGAGGCTTACGACGCGTTGCCGCGACGCGGGCCGCTGCTGCGGTAACCGCCGCCGCTGCCTTCACGGCGTGCGCCGCCGTAGCCTTCGCGGCTGCCGCCGGCAGGCTTGCCGCCGCCATTGCCCGGCTTGCCGCTCCAGCCGCCGCCGTTGCCGCCGCCGTTGCCGCCGCCATAACCCTGGCCTTGGCGTGCGCCGTAGCCTTCACGGCTGCCGCCCGGCTTGCCGCCGAAGCGTCGACCGCCGTTGCCGCCGCCCGGACGGCCGCGGCTCGGGCCGCGATCGTTGCGCGGGGGCGCCTTGCGCGGCTCGAAACCCTCGACCACGTTGACCGGCAGCGGCGTGCGCACGAAGCGCTCGATGCGCTTGAGCGCGCCCTGTTCGGCGTGGTGCACGAGGCTCACCGCGATGCCCGAGCGCCCGGCGCGGCCGGTACGGCCGATCCGGTGCACGTAGTCTTCCGCGAACTTCGGCAGGTCGTAGTTGAACACGTGCGTGATGCCGGGGATGTCGATCCCGCGCGCCGCGACGTCGGTCGCGACGAGCACGCGCACACGGCGCTCGCGCAGCGCACGGATCGTGCGGTTGCGCGCGCCCTGCGGCAGGTCGCCGTGCAGCGCGGCCGACTCGAAGCCCGCGTCCGCGAGGCGGCCGGCCAGCTGGTCGGCGTCGATCTTGGTCGCCGTGAAGATGATCGCCTGGTCGAGCGCGTCGTCGCGCAGCAGGTGATCGAGCAGGCGATCCTTGTGGTCGCGGTCGTCGACGTAGTGGACGGTCTGCGCGATGTTCGTGCGCGATTCCAGGCGCTGGACGATCTCGATCCGCTCCGGATCCTTGAGCAGGCGGCCCGTCAGCGAACCGATCTTGCCGTCGAGCGTGGCCGAGAACAGCATGGTCTGACGGGTGGCCGGCGTAGCGGCGACGATCGTCTCGATGTCGTCGATGAAGCCCATGTCGAGCATCCGGTCGGCTTCGTCGAGCACCAGCATCTTCAGTTCGGACAGGTCGATACGGCCGCGCTCGAGGTGGTCGAGCAGGCGGCCCGGCGTCGCGACCAGGATTTCCGGGTTCTTCGCGAGCAGCATCAGCTGCTGGCCGTAGGCGACGCCGCCGAGGATGCTGACCGTGCGCAGGCGGCGCAGATGGCGGCCATAGGTCGACGCGGCCGTCGTCACCTGCATCGCGAGTTCGCGGGTCGGCGTCAGCACGAGCAGGCCCGGGCGGGCGACCGGCTGCGGCCGGCGCGCACCACGCGCAGCGCCTTGCGGCTCGCGCGGGGCGCGCGGCTGTTGCGCCAGCTGGGCGAAGCGCTCGATTGCCGGCAGCATGAATGCAGCGGTCTTGCCCGAGCCGGTCGGGCTCGATACCAGCAGGTCGCGGCCGGCGATCCCGGCCGGAATCGCGCGCTCCTGCACGGGCGTCGGCTTGGCGTAGCCGGCGGCTTCCAGTGCCGACACGATTTCCGGCGAAAGGCCGAGCGACGCGAAGGTCGGGCCGCTCGTGTCCGGCGCGGCGTCGGCCGGCGCGGCCTCGACGGGCGCTGCCACGGCGGGCGCGGCGGAGTCGAGGGCAAGCACGTCGTCGACGATCGCGTTCAGCGGGCTGGAGAGGTTGCTCGAAGTCATTAACAATCCTTGATACACACACAGTGGGTGAAACGTCGGCGCCAATCGCGCATACCCAAGTCGTCGGATTGATCGAGCAAATCGGGAAACGAGACATCGTCCGCATGCGGACTGCCATGCGGGCTTTTCGTTAGAAGCTGTTTCGGATGCGGCGCGCCTCCTTGGGCGCTGCCGCCAGCCTGATACAAGACGGCCCGTGGGGCCTAGGCAGGAGGGGACAGGTTCTAAACTGGATTGGAGCTAAACGCTACGGGACGTCAGACAGAAAGGGGCGGTTTCGGGCCGCTTAAGGTGTGACGCAGCGCGCATTATAAGGATTTTTGCTGCGCTGCGCCAGTCCTTTGTTGTGCCGATCGCACCACTTACCAGGGATTTGACTGCGGATAAGGGCAGGTTTCCGGTGCGATCGGTGTGGCTCAGGAGGCCGTGCCGTTCTTCAGCGACTCGACCAGCTCGACGTATTGCTGCTTCGCGGCGTCCTGCGAGGTGCCCTTGAGCGCCTCCCAAGCGTCGTACTTGTACTTGCCGACGATGTCGGTGAAGCCGGGCTTGTCGCCGTGCACGTCGCCGTCGGTGGCCTGCTTGAAGAGCGCATAGAGGCGCAGCAGCGTCAGGTTGCCGGGGCGCTCGGACAGTTGCTTGACGTCTTCCTGGGCCTGGTTGAATTGAACGGTGATGTCGCTCATCGGGTGTCTCCGTAAGGTTTCAAGGTGGGGCGATCTTAGCAAGCGGGGCGCGATGGCGGGTCGAGCGTTTCTTCCAAACCGCGGCGCGCGCGCCGCGCGCCGCGAATCGGGACGGAACGCCTGTGCGGGCGGGGCCTCGCATTACAATGTCGGCCATGACACAAACAGTGCTTCTTGCCATCGACACGTCGACCGAGTTTTGTTCGGTCGCGTTGCTGAGCGCGGCCGCGACGGCCGACGGCTCGTTTTCCTTCCAGACCTGGGTGCGCCACGACGAAACCGGGGCGGTCTCGAGCACGCGGGTGCTGCCCGCCGTGCGCGAGCTGCTCGACGAGGCCGGGCTCACGCTCGCGGCCTGCGCGGCGATCGCGTTCGGCGCGGGGCCGGGTTCGTTTACGGGCTTGCGCACCGCCACGGGCGTCGCGCAGGGGCTCGCGTTCGGGTGTGCGCTGCCGGTCGTGCCGGTCGGCACGCTGCTCGCGTGCGCCGAGCATGCGCGCCTGAACGCGCCGGCGGGCGCCGCGCCCGCACGCGTGCTGGCCGCGCTCGACGCGCGCATGGACGAGGTCTACTGGGCCGATTACGCCTGGGACGAGGCGCGCCAGGATTGGCGCACCGAACACCCGGCGTCGCTCGACGCGCCGTCGGCCGTGCCCGCGCCCGACGCGCCGTTCACGCTGGCCGGCAATGCCGCCGCGGCGTTCGGCGCGCGTCTGCCGGCCGCGTCGCGCGCGCAGGCGATCGATGCGCGCGCGCTGCCGCACGCGCTGCCGATCGCGCATCTCGCCTGGCGCGCGTATCGCGCCGGCCGGGTCGTGCCCGCCGACCAGGCGGCGCCCGACTATGTGCGCGACAAGGTCGCGCAGACCACCGCGGAACGGCTCGCGGCGCGCGCGGGCGGAGGCGGCCGATGAGCGGCGTGTTGCTCGCCGACCGCTACTTGTCGCCGATGACCGACGCCGATCTCGACGAAGTGGTCGCGATCGAACGCGTCGCGTACGAATTTCCGTGGACCCGCGGCAACTTCGAGGATTCGTTGCGCAACGGCTATTTCGGTGTGTGCATGCGGCATGTGACGGGCACGCTCGTCGGCTATTGCGTGCTGATGCCGGTCGTCGACGAGATGCATCTGCTCAATCTGTGCGTCGCGCCTTCGGTGCAGCGCTCGGGCGCGGGTCTCGCGCTGCTGCGCGAAGTGGTGCGGATTTCGCGCGCCGAGCGTCTCGACGGTGTGTTGCTGGAAGTGCGGCCGTCGAATCCGCGCGCGCTGCAGCTGTATGAGCGCTTCGGCTTCGCGACGGTCGGCCGGCGCAAGAATTATTATCCGGCCCGGCTTCACGGCCGGGAGGACGCGATCGTGATGCGTCTTACCTTGACGAACGAAGGAGGCGCGCATGGCGTGGGTTGAGTCGGCACTCGAGGAACTGGGGCTCGCGCCCAGGTGGGTGAGGCGCGGTGCGCGCGCGGAAGGCGACGCGACGACGGCGCAGGCCGCTGTCGCGTCGCCCGGCGCGATCGAGATCGATGCGCGCGCATCGTCCGCGCTCGATGCGGCGCAAGCGCCGCCGCCCGCGCGCAGCGCTTCGCCGGACGCGGACCGGGCGCGCAACGAGGCCGCGCCGCGCGCGGCGCCGGCCGTCGCGCAGGTGTCACCCGACGCGCCCGATGAAGACATGTCGTGGTTCGATCTCGAACCGGGGTTCGAGCCGTCCCTGCCGGGCGCGCCGTCCGACGCCGCCGCGCCGGTCGTGTCCGCGTCGTCGGTGGCGGCGCTCGACTGGGACGCGCTCAGTGCGCGCGTCGCGACCTGCCGGGACTGCAAGCTGTGCGAGAAGCGCACCAACACGGTGTTCGGGGTCGGCGATCGCGAAGCGGACTGGATGCTGGTCGGCGAGGCGCCGGGCGAGAACGAGGACAAGCAGGGCGAGCCGTTCGTCGGCCAGGCGGGCAAGCTGCTCGACAACATGCTGCAGGCGCTGGCGCTCAAGCGGGGCGAGAACGTTTACATCGCGAACGTGATCAAGTGCCGGCCGCCCGGCAATCGCAACCCGGAGCCGGACGAGGTCGCGCGCTGCGAGCCGTACCTGCAGCGTCAGGTCGCGCTCGTGAAGCCGAAGCTGATCGTCGCGCTCGGCCGCTTCGCCGCGCAGACGCTGCTGAAGAGCGACGCGAGCATCGCCTCGCTGCGCGGCCGCGTGCATACGTACGAGGGCGTGCCGGTGATCGTCACCTACCATCCGGCCTATTTGTTGCGCAGCCTGCAGGACAAGTCCAAGGCCTGGGCCGACCTGTGCCTCGCGCGCGACACCTACCAGCGCGCGCCGGCGCCCGCCGGCGACCGATGAGCGCGGCCGCGCCCGCGGGCTGGCGCACGTTGCGCGACCCGGCGGTGCGCGATCTCGGCTGGTTGCTGGAAAGCGCGCCGCTCTTCGCCGCGACGCCGGACGTGCCGCTCGCGCAACCGGCCGCGCCGTCCGCCGGTCCGGCTGCGCTCGGCGCATGGCTCGCGGCGCTCGATCGGCAGCCCGACGCGCTGCATCGAGCGCTCGCGCACGCGCGTCCGACCCGGCTCGGGCGCTACGCGGAAGAACTGATCGGTTTCTTCGCCGCGCATGCGCCCGGCTGGCGTCTGGTCGCGGCGAACCTGCCGCTGCGCAGCCACGGGCGCACGCTCGGCGAATGCGATTTCCTGCTCGAAACGATGGACGGCGCGCGCCTGCACTGGGAACTCGCGGTCAAATGCTATCTGTGCGCGGCGGAGGCGGGGACGGCGGCGCTCGCGGACTTCGTCGGTCCGAATCTCGCCGACCGGTTCGACCTGAAGCGGCGCAAGCTGGTCGAGCACCAGCTGCGGCTGACGCATCTCGCCGCATTCGCCGCGCTGGGCCACGCGGGACCCTGGCAGGCGCAGATGCTGGTGAAGGGCTGGTTGTTCTACCGCGCCGCGCGGGTGGGGCTGGCGTCGCCGGTGAACGACCCGCCGGTGCTGCACGCGGGGCATCCGCGCGGATTCTGGATCACGCACGCCGATTGGCGCGCGTCGCTTCAAGCCGAGGCGCGCGACGCGTCGCGCTGGATCGTGCTGCCGCGTCTTGCATGGCTCGCGCCGCGCCGGATCGAGGCGGCGCAGGCGGAGGCGGAAGGGATGCACGCGTCCGCGTTGCTCGAGCGCGTGAGCGGGCAGGCCGCGCCGTCGCTCGTGGCCGTGCTCGGGCCTGACGCCGAGGGCGCCTGGGTCGAACGCGCGCGCGGCTTCATCGTGCCGGACGCGTGGCCCGGGCAGGCAACGGCATTCGCGGCGGCCGTGCTTTAACGCGCGTCACCACCACGCGTGGAAGTGATGCACCGGGCCGACGCCGTGGCCGATGTCGAGCTGCCCGCTCGCGGCGATCGCCGCGGTCAGGTACTGCTTCGCGTCGCGGATCGCCGGGGCGAGCCCGTCGCGTTGCGGCAGCAGGGCGGCGATCGCCGACGACAGCGTGCAGCCGGTGCCGTGCGTGTTGGCGACGGCCAGGCGCGGGCCGTCGAAGCGCCGCGTGTCGACGGCCCGCACGAGCCAGTCGGGGCTGTCCTGCGTCGCCGGCAGATGGCCGCCTTTCATCAGCACCGCCCGCGCGCCGCGCGCGACGAGCGCCTCGCCCTGGCGCACCATCTCCGCTTCGTCGTGCGCGGGCGCGACGCCGAGCAGCACGGCGGCTTCCGGCAGATTCGGCGTGACCAGGTCCGAGAGCGGCAGCAGCCGGTCGCGCAGCGCCTCCACGGCGTCGGGCGCGAGCAGCGCATGGTTGCTCTTCGAGATCATCACGGTGTCGAGCACCACGTGGCGCGGCCGATAGCGCTCGAGCGCGTCGGCGACCGCGCACGTGATCGCGGCGTTCGCGAGCATGCCGATCTTCACCGTGTCGATGCGGATGTCGCTGAACACCGCGTCGAGCTGGGCGGTGACGAAGCCCGCGTCAGGCGCGTGGACCGCGGTCACGCCGCGGGTGTTCTGCGCGGTGAGCGCGGTGATCACGCTCGCGCCATAGGCGCCGAGCGCCGAGAAGGTCTTGAGGTCGGCCTGGATGCCGGCCCCGCCGCCGGAATCGGAACCGGCGATGGTCAGCGCATGGGGAATGGATCGGGTCATGGATGGGGCGCGCCGGCGCGGGGGCGCGCGGCGCGGTAAAAAGGAACGGGGCGCGCCGAGTGCAGCGGGGGCGCGCGGCGCGGCCTCAGTGTTTCGATTCGCCGATCAGCGCGACCGAGTCGAACTGGCGCTGGTTCGCGACATGGCGGCGCATCACGAGCCACATCGTCAGGCACACGAAGGTGCCGAACAGCACGATCACGATGCCGACCGGCACGTCGAGCCAGACCAGCACCGCATACAGGCACAGCATCACGAGCACCGAGAGGTTCTCGTTGAAGTTCTGCACCGCGATCGAGTGGCCGGCGGACAGCAGCACGTGGCCGCGATGCTGGAGCAGCGCGTTCATCGGCACGACGAAGAAGCCCGACAGCGCGCCCACCACCATCAGGAACACATAGGCGACGATCAGGTGGACGGGCACCCGCAGGTGGCCGAGATGGACGACCCAGTTCGACGGGAACAGGTCGCGCGTGTAGAACGCCATCATCATCACCGCGACGCCCATCATGATGCCGACGGGCAGCACGCTCAGCGACTTGCGCAGCGGGATCCGGCTCGCGGCGACCATCGCGCCGGCCGCCACGCCGATCGCGACCACCGCCTGCAGGATCGCGCCCTCGGACAGCGACATGCCGAGCGACACCTCGGCCCACTTCAGCACGATGAACTGCAGCGTCGCGCCCGCGCCCCAGAACAGCGTCGTGACGGCGAGCGAGATCTGGCCGAGCTTGTCGCGCCAGAGCGTCATGAAACAATCGGCGAAATCGGTGATGAGCTTGATCGGCCCGTGCTCCTGCCGCGGGTAGCGCGCGCCGGTGTCGGGGATCCGCAGATTGAACAGCGCGGCGATCACGTAGATGGCCATGATCACGAGCATCGCCGCCTCGGCGGGCGTGTTGATCGACGGCGGCGTGTGCGCGATCACATGCGCGGCGATGTGCGGGCTGATCAGCGCGCCGCCGAGCACGGTGCCGAGGATGATCGAGCCGACCGTGGTGCCCTCGATCCAGCCGTTGGCGGCGACGAGGCGGTCAGGCGGCAGCAGTTCGGTCAGGATGCCGTACTTGGCGGGCGAGTAGGCGGCCGCGCCGAAGCCGACGATGCCGTACGCGATCAGCGGATGCGCGCCGAACAGCATCACGAGGCAGCCGACCACCTTGATCGAGTTGGTGATGAACATCACGCGCCCCTTCGGACGCGAATCGGCGAACGCGCCGACGAAGGCAGCCAGCACGACGTAGGACAGGACGAAGAACAGCTTGAGCAGCGGTATCATCCAGTTCGGCGCGTGGAGGTCTTTCAGCAGGGCGATTGCGGCGATGAGAAGCGCACTGTCGGCCAGCGACGAGAAAAACTGCGCGGCCATGATGGAGTAAAAACCTTTTTTCATCTGTAGCGATGCTTTCCTCGCTGCGGCTCGGCCGTGGTGGCCGCGCAATCGGACTTATTCCGTTCAAAATGGGTTGTGCGCACGGCTTTATATCATGAAAATACGTCAATTCGGACTAGCAAGATCCCCCGATCGTTCCGTGAATGATCGGACCCGCGTCCACGAGACGCGTTAAGCTGATGATTCGCAAGCGTCTTTACGAAAATTTCCTATGCCGCGCCCGATTTCCGCCACGATTCACACCGCCGCCCTCGCGAACAATCTCTCCGTCGTCCGCCGCTACGCCGCCCGCTCGAAGGTGTGGACCGTCGTCAAGGCCAATGCCTACGGCCACGGTCTCGCCCGGGTCTTCCCGGGCCTGCGCGGCACCGACGGCTTCGGCCTGCTCGACCTCGACGAGGCCGTCAAGCTGCGCGAACTGGGCTGGGCGGGTCCGATCCTGTTGCTCGAAGGCTTCTTCCGTTCGACCGACATCGATGTGATCGACCGCTACAGCCTGACCACCTCGGTGCACAACGACGAGCAGATGCGCATGCTCGAGACCGCGCGCCTGTCGAAGCCCGTCAACATCCAGCTCAAGATGAACAGCGGGATGAACCGGCTCGGCTACACGCCGGAGAAATACCGCGCCGCCTGGGAGCGCGCGCGCGCCTGCCCGGGGATCGGCCAGATCACGTTGATGACCCATTTCTCCGATGCCGACGGCGAGCGCGGCGTGGCCGAGCAGGTCGCGACCTTCGAGCGCGGCGCGGAAGGGATCGCCGGCGCGCGCAGCCTCGCCAATTCGGCGGCCGTGCTGTGGCATCCGTCGACCCACTTCGATTGGGTGCGGCCCGGCATCATCCTGTACGGCGCCGCGCCGTCCGGGCAGTCCGCGGACCTCGCGGGCACCGGGCTGCAGCCCGCGATGACGCTGTCGTCCGAATTGATCGCCGTGCAGATGCTTGGAAAGGGCCAGACAGTGGGATACGGCTCGATTTTTTCGGCGCATGAAACGATGCGCATCGGCGTGGTCGCCTGCGGCTATGCCGACGGCTATCCGCGCGTCGCGCCGGAAGGCACGCCGGTGATCGTCGACGGCGTGCGCACGCGGATCGTCGGGCGGGTGTCGATGGACATGCTGACGGTCGACCTGACGCCGGTGCCGCAGGCGGGCGTGGGTTCGCGCGTCGAGCTGTGGGGGCCGGCGCTGCCGATCGACGACGTCGCCGCGAAGTGCGGCACGGTCGGCTACGAGCTGATGTGCGCGGTCGCGCAGCGCGTGCCGGTGCGCGCGGAATAAGGGCGCGCGCGTGGCGAAACAGAAAACCGTCTACGTCTGCACGGAGTGCGGCGGGCAGTCGCTGAAATGGCAGGGGCAGTGCCCGTCGTGCCAGGCGTGGAACACGCTCGTCGAGAGCGTGCCCGAAGCGCCGTCCTCGCATCGTTTCCAGGCGCTCGCGAAGAGCGCGCCCGTGCAGCGGCTGTCGGACATCGAGGCGGCCGACGTGCCGCGCTTCTCGACCGGCATCGGCGAATTCGACCGCGTGCTGGGCGGCGGCTTGGTGCCGGGCGGGGTCGTGCTGATCGGCGGCGATCCCGGGATCGGCAAGTCGACGCTGCTGCTGCAATCGCTCGCGCAGATCGCGAGCGAGCGGCGCACGCTTTATATCAGCGGCGAGGAGTCGGCCGCGCAGATTGCATTGCGCGCGCAGCGGCTCGCGCTGCTCGACGGCGGCGCGGATGCGGCGGACCTGAAACTGCTCGCCGAGATCCAGCTCGAGAAGATCCAGGCGACGATCGACGCGGAGCGTCCCGACGTCGCGGTGATCGACTCGATCCAGACCGTCTATTCCGAGGCGCTGACCTCGGCGCCGGGCTCGGTCGCGCAGGTGCGCGAATGCGCGGCGCAATTGACGCGCATCGCGAAACAGTCCGGCACCGCGATCATCATGGTGGGCCACGTGACCAAGGAAGGCGCGCTGGCCGGCCCGCGCGTGCTCGAACACATCGTCGATACGGTGCTGTACTTCGAGGGCGACACGCACTCGTCGTTCCGGCTGGTGCGCGCGTTCAAGAACCGCTTCGGCGCGGTCAACGAGCTGGGCGTGTTCGCGATGACCGAGCGCGGCCTGCGCGGTGTCGCGAATCCGTCCGCGCTGTTCCTGTCGCAGCACGAGCAGGTGGTGCCGGGCTCGTGCGTGCTGGTCACGCAGGAAGGGTCGCGGCCGCTGCTGGTCGAGGTGCAGGCGCTCGTCGACACCGCGAACGTGCCGAATCCGCGCCGGCTCGCGGTCGGCCTCGAACAGAACCGGCTCGCGATGCTGCTCGCGGTGCTGCACCGGCACGCGGGCATCGCGTGCTTCGACCAGGACGTGTTCCTGAACGCGGTCGGCGGCGTGAAGATCACCGAGCCGGCGGCCGACCTCGCGGTGCTGCTCGCGATCCATTCGTCGCTGCGCAACAAGCCGCTGCCGAAGGGTTTGATCGTGTTCGGCGAAGTGGGGCTCGCGGGCGAGATCCGGCCGTCGCCGCGCGGCCAGGAGCGTTTGCGCGAGGCGGCCAAGCTGGGCTTCACGGCGGCGCTGATCCCGAAGGCCAATGCGCCGAAGCAGCCGATCGAGGGGTTGCGGGTGCTCGCGGTCGAGCGGATCGAGCAGGCGATCGAGCAGGTGCGCACGCTCGAATGACGCGCGCCCGCTTCCGGACGTAATCCTGCGTAACCATTCTGACGGCGGCCGTAACCCGGCCGCCGTTGCTTTTCCCTATGCTGATTTCGATGATCGGCCGCATCGTGCGGCGAAGGGAACTGCGTTGAAACGGACTGAACAAGCGGGATTGCAGCCGCATCGCTACAACGTGCGCGGCTGCCGGGTGTCCGAGCCGATCCGCCCGCCATGGGGCGGCGGCTGCCGGATCATCGAATGGGTCGACGAAGAGGGACGGATCGCGCGCCGCGTGGTCGCCGAGAACGTCACCGAGGCGGAGGTCGCCGCGACGATGCGTCAGCCGGTGGAAGGGCGGCGCTATCTGATGCCCGACGACGAGCAGATGCCGCGCGAGACCCTGCCGCGCCGCTGATGCCGGCGCGGTGCGCCGCGCGCATCGATCAACCGATCTGTTCCAGTTCCTCGTGGGCCATGAGCCATTCGGCTTCGAGCGTTTCGAGCCGGCTGCCGAGGTCGCCGAGCGTCCGGATCGCCTCGGTCAGGCGCGTTTTCTGCTCGGCCGCGTAGCTCGCCGGATCGGCGACGTAGGCGTCGAGCGTCGCCTTCTCCGCGTTGAGCTTTTCCATTTCCTTCTCGAGCTTCGTGATCCGCGTCTGCAACGGTTTCTTCAGATGTGACAGGCGCTGGCGCGTTTCCGCTTCGAGGCGCTTCTGGTCCTTGCGGTTGATCCCGGGCGTCGCGTTGTCCGATGCGGCGTCGTTGCGCGCGGCCGCGCGCTGCTCGGCCGCATGCTGGAGCAGCCAGTCGCGGTAGTCGTCGAGGTCGCCGTCGAACGGTTGCAGCCGGTGCTGCGCGACCAGCATGAACTGGTCGGTCGTCGCGCGCAGCAGGTGACGATCGTGCGAGACCAGGATCAGCGTGCCCTCGAATTGCGCGAGCGCCATCGTCAGCGCGTGGCGCGTTTCGAGATCCAGGTGGTTGGTCGGTTCGTCGAGCAGCAGCAGGTTCGGCTTTTGCCAGATGATCAGCGCGAGCGCGAGCCGCGCCTTCTCGCCGCCGGAGAACGGCGCGATCGACGCGGTCGCCATCTCGCCCGAGAAATTGAAACTGCCGAGGAAGTCGCGCAATTCCTGTTCGCGGGTATCCGGCGCGAGCCGCGCGAGATGCGCGAGCGGCGAATCGTCGGGGCGCAGCGTTTCGAGCTGGTGCTGCGCGAAATAGCCGATCGTCAAACCCTTGCCCTCGCGCACCAGGCCGCCGAGCGGCGCGAGCGTGCCGGCGAGGGTCTTGATCAGCGTCGACTTGCCCTGGCCGTTCGCGCCGAGCAGCCCGATGCGCTGGCCGTTCTGGATCGACAGCGCGACGCGCTCCACGATCGGGATCTCGGCGCCGTCGTCGGCGTGATAGCCGCAGCGCACGTCCTCCATCACCATCATCGGATTCGGCGCGGCGTTCGGCGTGCGGAATTCGAACGTGAACTGCGACGCGATATGCGCGGGCGCGATCAGCTCCATCTTCTCGAGCGCCTTGACCCGGCTCTGCGCCTGCTTGGCCTTGCTCGCCTTCGCCTTGAAGCGGTCGACGAAGCTCTGCAGATGCGCGATGGTCTTCTGCTGCTTCTCGTAGGCGCTTTGCTGCAGCGTCAGCTGCTGCATGCGCAGCACCTCGAACTGCGAGTAGTTGCCGCCGTAGCGCTTCACCTGGCGGTTCTCGAGGTGCAGCGTGACGTTGCAGATCGCGTCGAGGAACTCGCGGTCGTGCGAGATCACGACGAGCGTGCCCGCGTAGCGGTGCAGCCAGTCTTCGAGCCAGACGATTGCGTCGAGATCCAGGTGATTGGTCGGTTCGTCGAGCAGCAGGAGATCCGAGCGGCACATCAGCGCCTGCGCGAGATTGAGACGCATCCGCCAGCCGCCCGAGAAGCTCGCGACCGGCTCGCGGGTTTGCGCGAGCGTGAAGCCGAGCCCGAGCAGCAGGGCCTCGGCGCGCGCCGGCGCGGTGTAGCCGTCGGCATCGGCGAACGCCGCGTGCGCCTCGGCCTCGGCCGCGCCGTCGTGCGCGGCCGAGGCCTGCGCGATGCGCGCCTCGATCGCGCGCAGCGCGGCGTCGCCGTCGAGCGTGTAGTCGAGGGCGCTGCGATCGACGGCGGGGGTTTCCTGCGACACGTGCGCGATCCGCCACGACGGCGGCAGCGACAGATCGCCGCCGTCCGGATGCAACTCGCCGCGCAACACGGCGAACAAGGTCGACTTGCCCGCGCCGTTGGCGCCGATCAGGCCGGCTTTTTCACCCGGGTTGAGGGTGAAGGTGGTGGCGTCGAAGAGCGGCTTGGTGCCGCGGGCGAGGCTGAACTGGCTGAAACGGATCACGGCGGAACAGGCTGGAGGAAAACCGCTATTCTAGACTGCGTGGCGCGCGCCCGGGCTCCGACGAGCCGGCGCGCGGGAATCCGGATCATCGAGAAAGGAAATCAGGACGATGTCGAAACTCTATTCGTTCAGCGCCGAGGCGCTCGGCGGCGGCGACGTGTCGCTCGACCAATACCGCGGCCAGGTGCTGCTGATCGTCAACACGGCGAGCGAATGCGGGTTCACGCCGCAGTACGCGGGATTGCAGGCGTTGTACGAACGCTATCGCGCGCGCGGCTTCGCGGTGCTCGGCTTTCCATGCAACCAGTTCGGCAAGCAGGAGCCGGGCGACGCCGCCCAGATCGGCGCGTTCTGCGAGCAGCGCTTCGGCGTGACCTTCCCGTTGTTCGCGAAGATCGACGTGAAAGGGCCGCAGGCGCATCCGCTGTATCGCTACCTGACCGACGAGGCGCCCGGCCTGCTCGGGCTCAAGGCGATCAAGTGGAACTTCACCAAGTTCCTGATCAACCGCGAGGGCGAGGTGGTGCGGCGCTACGCGCCGTCCGCGAAACCGGCCGAACTGGCCGCGGACCTCGAACCGCTGCTGTGACGGCCGCGAGCGCGGCGCGCCTACAGGATCGGCGCGAACAGCCGCGCGACGTGCATCGCGACGCGGCGCCACGCGCTCGCGCGCCGGTATTCGCCGGCGTCGACCTCGAAGGCTTCGGCGAAGTCGCGTGAGAGCATCGCGTCGACCTCGGCCGCGAAGCCGGCGTCGACCGTCAGCACCATGATCTCGAAATTGAGGCGGAACGAGCGGTTGTCGAGATTGGCGCTGCCGATCGCGGCGGCCGCGCGGTCGACCAGCACCACCTTCTGGTGCAGGAAGCCCGGACGGTAGCGGAAGATCCGCACGCCGGCCGCGATCAGGTCGCGCGCGTACAGCTTCGAGGCCTCGAACACCACGTAGTGATCGCGCCGGCTCGGGATCAGGATCCGCACGTCGACGCCGCGCATCACCGCGAGCTTCAGCGCGGCGATCACCGCCTCGTCGGGCACCAGGTAGGGCGTGGTGATCCATACCCGCTCGCGCGCCGCGTTGATGGCCGCGACGAAGAACAGCGAACCGGTTTCCTGCGGATCGGCCGGCCCCATCGGCACGACGAGGCAATGCATGTCCGAGTCGGGGCGCGGCGCGGGCGGCGGCGCGTCGGGTGGCAGCGTCTGGGTGGCCCAGTGCCAGTCCTCGGCGAACACGTCCTGGATCCGCGCGACGGCGGGCCCGCGCACCTCGATGTGGGTGTCGCGCCACGGCGACAGGCGCGGGTTCGCGCCCAGGTATTCGACGCCGACGTTATGCCCGCCGACGAACGCCACCTCGCCGTCGACCACGACGATCTTGCGGTGGTTGCGGAAATTGAGCTGGAACCGGTTGACGAACTGCCTATGGGTGGCGAACGGATGCACCTCGACGCCGCCCGCGCGCAGCGCGCCCACGTAGCGCTGCGGCAGATCGAAGCTGCCGATGCTGTCGTACAGCAGGTAGCAGCGCACGCCGCGCGCGGCGCAGGCGAGCAGCGCGTCGCGCAGCATGTCGCCGAGCGCGTCGTCGCGCACGATGAAGAACTGCACGATCACGTAGCGGCGCGCGCGCTCGATCGCGGCGAGGATCGCGGAGAAGGTCGCGTCGCCGTTGACGAGCGTGCGCACCGCGTTGCCGGCCAGGAACGGCGTGCCGGCCAGCCGCGTGAGCGCGCGCACCGCGGCTTCGCCGGGCGCGCCGGCCGGCAGGCCGCGCGGCGCGGAGGCGTCGGCGGGCGGGGTCGCGCGCGTGCGGGTGCGCAGCGCGGCGGTCTCGTGGCGGCGCGCGTCGACATAGCCCGAGAACTTGCTGCGGCCGAGGAACAGGTAGGGGATCAGCGTCAGATACGGCATCGCGGTGAGCGACACCGCCCAGGCGATCGCGCCTTGCGAGGTGCGGGTGTTGAGGATCGCGTGGCAGGCGGCGATCACGCCCAGCGCGTGGGCGATCGCGATCAGGGTGCCGAGATGGAGCCAGTCGAGTTGCATGGGCGCGCAGGGGTCCGGAATGGGCGGCGCGCGCCACGTTTTGACGGGACGCGCTGACACGCATCTTACCGAACCGCGCGCCCGGGCGGGCAATGCGCCGCCCGGGGCCGGTCAGCCTTCGGCCGTTCAGGCCACGGCGGGCAGGTCAGCCGCGTGGATCAGGAACACGTTGTCGTCGCCCGCGCTGGTCGGCAGCCAGATCAGGTCGAGCCCGCCGAACGCGGCCTCGACGTGGGAGCGCTCGTTGCCGATCTCGACGACGAGCACGCCGTCGTCCTTGAGCCAGCGGCGCGCGTCGCGCACGATGCGGCGCACGATGTCCATGCCGTCCTCGCCGCCCGCGAGCGCCATCTCCGGCTCGTGCCGGTACTCGGGCGGCAGCGCGGCCATCGACGCGGCGTTCACGTAGGGCGGATTGGTCAGGATCACGTCGTAGCGCGCATCCGCGTCGTCGCGTCGCGCGGCGGGCAGCGGCGCGTACAGGTCGCCGTGGTGGAGCGCGATGCGCGCGTCGAGCCCGTAGTCGCGGCGGTTGATCTCCGCGACTTCCAGCGCGCCCGCGGACAGGTCGACCGCGTCGATGTCGGCGTTCGGGAACGCGCCCGCCGCGAGGATCGCGAGGCAGCCGGAACCCGTGCACAGCTCCAGCACCGCGCCGACCTGTTCCGGGTCCGCCACGTACGGCTGCAGCCCGTCGTCGAGCAGCTCGCCGATGAACGAACGCGGCACGATCACGCGCTCGTCGACGTGGAAGCGGTGGCCGTGCATCCAGGCCTCGTGGGTCAGGTAGGCGGCCGGCACGCGCTCGGCGGCGCGGCGCTCGATGATCGCGAGCACGTCGCCGATCTCGGCGGCCGTGAGGCGCGCGTCGTAGAACGGCTCCAGCGTGTCGAGCGGCAGGTGCAGCGTGTGCAGCACCAGGTAGGCGGCCTCGTCGTAGGCGTTGTCGGAACCGTGGCCGAACGCGAGTTGCGCCTGCGAGAAGCGCGACACCGCGTAGCGCACCAGGTCGCGCACGGTGTGGAACGGATGGTCGGTAGGGGTCGTCATGGGGTGGTCCTTGGTCAGGCGATCAGGTGTTCGAGCACCCGGCGGTACACGTTCTTGAGCGGGTCGATGAAGCGCACCTCGATGTGCTCGTCGATCTTGTGGATGCTGCCGTTCGGCGGCCCGAATTCGATCACCTGCGGGCAGATGCGCGCGATGAAGCGGCCGTCGGAGGTGCCGCCCGTGGTCGACAGCTCGGTCGTCACGCCGGTTTCCGCGAGGATCGCCTGCTCGAGCGCGTTCGACAGCTCGCCGCGCGGCGTGAGGAACGGCAGCCCGCTGACCGACCAGCGCAGCGTGTAGTCGAGCTGGTGCTTGTCGAGGATCGCATGCACGCGCTGCTGCAGGCCCTCGACCGTGCTCGCGGTCGAGAAGCGGAAATTGAAGTGCAGGTCCGCGTGGCCGGGGATCACGTTGGTCGCGCCGGTGCCTGCATGCAGGTTCGAGACCTGCCAGGTGGTCGGCGGGAAGTATTCGTTGCCGTCGTCCCAGCGCTCGGCCGCGAGTTCGGCCAGCGCGGGCGCGAGCAGGTGAATCGGATTCTTCGCGAGATGCGGGTAGGCGATGTGGCCCTGCACGCCCTTGACGACGAGTTCGCCCGACATCGAGCCGCGCCGGCCGTTCTTCACGACGTCGCCGAGCGTGGCGCTCGAGGTCGGTTCGCCGACGATGCAGTAGTCGAGGCGTTCGCCGCGCGCCTGCAGCGCCTCGACGACCTTCACGGTGCCGTCGGTGGCCGGGCCTTCCTCGTCGCTCGTGATCAGGAACGCGATCGTGCCGCGATGGCCGGGATGGGCGGCGACGAATTCCTCCGATGCGACCACGAAGCCGGCGAGCGAGGTCTTCATGTCGGCCGCGCCGCGGCCGTAGAGCTTGCCGTCGCGGTGCGCGGGCACGAAGGGCGGCGACGACCATTGTTCGAGCGGGCCGGTCGGCACGACGTCGGTATGGCCCGCGAACGCGAGCAGCTTGCCGTCGCGGCCGTCGGCGCCGCGCTTCACGGCCCACAGGTTGGTCACGCCGTGCGACGCGAGGGTTTCGCATTCGAAGCCGAGCGCGGCGAGGCGCTCGGTCAGGAGCTGCTGGCAGTGCTGGTCGTCCGGCGTGACGGAGGCGCGGGCGATCAGCTGTTCGGTAAGGGCTAGGGTGGCGGACATGGTTCGGACCACTTTCGATAAAAAATGCCGGCGCGGGGCCGGCAGGGTGCGGCGAGGACGGCCCGACGCGCGGGCCGGACCTCAGGCTGCGCCGGCGAACAGCCCGGCGTACTGCTCGGCGCTGAAGCCGAGCGCTTTCACGCGGCCGTCGACGACGAGCACCGGGCGCTTGATCACCGAGGGCTTGTCGATCATCAACGCGATCGCGCCGTCCTCGCGCTCGGCGGCGGCCTTCTGCGCGTCGGCCAGGCCGCGCCAGGTGGTGCCGCGCCGGTTCACGAGCGCGTCGAGCGGCACGTCCTTCAGCCAGCCCGCGACGAGCGGCGCGGTGACGCCGGCTTTCTTGAAGTCGTGGAACGCGAATTCGACGCCGTGCGCTTCAAGCCACACGCGGGCCTTCTTCACGGTGTCGCAGTTCGGGATTCCATACACGACGGTGCGCATCAGTCGCCTCGCAGCAGCTCGTTCAGGCCGACCTTCGCGCGCGTCTTCGCGTCGACCTTCTTGACGATCACGGCGCAGTACAGGCTGTGCGAGCCGTCCTTCGACGGCAGGTTGCCCGCCACCACGACCGAGCCGGCCGGGATCCGGCCGTAGCTGACTTCGCCCGTCTCGCGATCGTAGATCTTGGTGCTCTGGCCGAGATACACGCCCATCGAGATCACCGAGTTCTCCTCGACAATCACGCCTTCGACCACTTCCGAGCGCGCGCCGATGAAGCAGTTGTCCTCGATGATCACCGGGTTCGCCTGCAGCGGTTCCAGCACGCCGCCGATCCCGACGCCGCCCGACAGGTGGACGTTCTTGCCGATCTGCGCGCACGAGCCGACGGTCGCCCAGGTGTCGACCATCGTGCCTTCGTCGACATACGCGCCGATGTTCGTGTACGACGGCATCAGCACGACGTTCTTCGCGATGAACGAGCCGCGGCGCGCGATCGCGGGCGGCACCACGCGGAAGCCGCCCGCGGCGAAATCCTCGGCGGTGTAGTTCGCGAACTTCGACGGCACCTTGTCGTAGAACTGCGAGTAGCCGCCTGCCGGCATCGGCGCGTTGTCCTCGAGGCGGAACGACAGCAGCACCGCCTTTTTCAGCCACTGGTGCACGATCCATTCGCCGTCGCGCTTCTCGGCGACGCGCAGCTGACCGCGGTCGAGCTGTTCGAGCGCGTGCGCGACGGCGTCGCGCACCTCGGCGGGGGCGGCCTTCGGCGACAGCTCCGCGCGGTTGTCCCAGGCGTTATCGATGATTTGCTGAAGTTGTTGCGACATGTTCGTGGCTTGGTGGACGTGGATGATGGATGAAACGGGATCGGCCGGGCCGGCTCAGGCGCCGAGGCCGCGGCAGAATGCGACGATGCGTTCGGCGCCCTCGACGCACTCGGCCGTGCCGGCGACGAGGGCGATCCGGATGAAATCGCGGCCCGGATTCGCGCCATGCGCGTCGCGGGCGAGATAGGAGCCGGGCAGGACCGTGACATTATAGTCGGCGTACAGGCGCCGGGCGAATTCGGTGTCCGACAGGCCGGTGCGCGCGACGTTCGCCCACAGGTAGAACGCGGCGTCCGGCAGGCGGACGTCGACGACCTCGGCGAGCATCGGCGTCACGGTGCTGAACTTCTGCAGGTACTGCGCGCGGTTGTCGCGCACGTGCGCCTCGTCGCCCCACGCGGCGATGCTCGCCTGCTGGTAGACGGGCGACAGCGCCGCGCCATGGTAGGTGCGGTACAACAGGAAGCGCTTGAGCAGCGCGGCGTCGCCCGCGACGAAGCCCGAGCGCATGCCGGGCACGTTCGAGCGCTTCGACAGGCTCGACAGCATGACGAGCCGCTCGAAGCCCCGGCCCAGCCGCTGCGCGGCCTCGAGCCCGCCGAGCGGCGGCGCCGCCTCGTCGAAGTAGATCTCGGAGTAGCACTCGTCGGACGCGATCACGAAACCGTGGCGATCCGACAGGGCGAACAATTCCCGCCAGTCGTCGAGCGTGAGCACCGCGCCCGTCGGGTTGCCGGGCGAGCACACGTAGAGCAGCTGGGTGCGCGCCCAGACCTCGTCGGGCACGGCGGCATAGTCGGGCGCGTAGTTGCGCGCGGGATCGCTGTTGACGAAATACGGCTCGGCGCCCGCGAGCAGCGCCGCGCCTTCGTAGATTTGATAGAACGGATTCGGACAGAGTACGATCGCCTTCTTGCCGTCCGCGCGCGGGGCCGGGTCGATCACCGCCTGCGCGAGCGAGAACAGCGCCTCGCGCGAACCCGAGGCGGGCAGCACCTGCGTCGCGGCATCGACGGCGGGCAGCTGGTAGCGGCGTTCGAGCCAGCGCGCGATCGCCGCGCGCAGCGCGTCGGAGCCCGCCGTGGCGGGGTAGGACGCGAGGCCGTCGAGCGCGGCGGCGGCCGCGTCGCGGATCAGCGCCGGGGTCGGGTGTTTCGGCTCGCCGATGCCGAAGCTGATCGGGCGCAGGCCGGCGCGCGGCGTCAGGTCCTTGAAAAGCGCGCGGAGCTTTTCGAACGGATAGGGTTGAAGCGTATCGAGTCGTGGATTCACGGGCTGGGCGGCGCTCGGCGCCGATAGGTGGACCGCTGGCGCGGGCCGGTTTAAGCGAGGGCGGACACCGCCGGGCGCGCGGGTGCCGCGGCGCAGGACGGCGCCGCCGGTCGGGTCGACCGGCGGCGGTTTTCGATTATAGCGTGAGGGATCGCCGCCACGCCGCGCGGCGAGCACGGAACGGATGGAAAGAGGGGAAGGGAATGAGTCGTGACGAGGTGCGCGCCGGCTGGCCGACGCTGGCGATCCTGATCGGCGCGTCGGTATGGGGCCTGACCTGGTATCCGCTGCGCATCCTGGCGTCGCTCGGCGTGACGGGCACGGCGGCGAGCGCGCTGACCTGCATGGTCGCGTGCGGCTTCGTGCTGGTGGTGCGCCGCCGGTCGATCGCGACGCTGCGCTGGCACTGGCTGCTGCCGGCGCTCGGCGTCGCCGCGGGGATCACCAACCTCGGCTTCGTCTGGGGCACGATCCACGGCGAGGTGCTGCGGGTCATGCTGCTGTTCTACCTGACGCCCGCCTGGACCGCGCTGTACGCGCACTTCCTGCTCGGCGAGCGGCTCAGCTGGGCGGGCGCGGGGCTCGCGCTGCTGTCGATCGGCGGCGCGGCGCTGATGCTGTGGTCGCCGCGCCTCGGCCTGCCGTTGCCGGCCAGTCCGGCCGAGTGGGCCGGGCTCGCGGCCGGCATGGGCTTCGCGATGAGCAACGTGCTGATCGTCAGGATCAGCCGCGAGCTGCCGCAGATGAAGGCGGAAATGCGCACCGCGACGCTGTTCGGCGGCGCGGCCGTGCTGGGCCTCGCGGCGGCCTTCGCCGAAGGCCTGCCGCCCGTGCCGGCGGCCCCCCAGCTGGGCTTCGCCGCGCTCCTCGTGGCGGGCATCGGAGTGGTCGTCGCGTCGACCAACATGCTGGTCCAGTACGGCCTCACGCGGGTGCCGGCGAGCCGGGCCTCGATCCTCATGCTGTTCGAGATCGTGATCACGGCTTTGTCCGCGTGGCTGTTCGCGGGCGAGGTGCCCGGCGCGCGCGAATGGGCGGGCGGCGCGTGCATCGTGGCGGCGACCCTGCTGTCGAGCCGCGTCCATCGCCCGCCGGCAACTAACGGCGAGGCGCGGGACGGCGCGCGCGCGATGGTATGATTGCCCCCAGTACGCGGGGCCGCATGCTTGACAGCACGGCCCCGTTTTTCGAATCCTGGGGGCGTGCGCCGCGCGCCGGCCGGCTCGCCGGCGGGTCCGCGAGGCCGGGCGCCACCCTTCGTTTGACTCTATTACTACCGATACCGCCGTGCGTCTGAGCTCGATCAAACTGGCTGGCTTCAAATCATTCGTCGATCCCACGCACTTCCAGGTTCCGGGCCAGCTCGTCGGCGTGGTCGGCCCGAACGGGTGCGGCAAATCCAACATCATCGACGCCGTGCGCTGGGTGCTCGGCGAGTCGCGCGCCTCGGAGCTGCGCGGCGAATCGATGCAGGACGTGATCTTCAACGGCTCGACCGCCCGCAAGCCCGGCAGCCGGGCGAGCGTCGAGCTGATCTTCGACAACTCCGACGGCCGCGCGGCCGGCCAGTGGGGCCAGTACGGCGAGATCGCCGTGAAGCGCGTGCTGACGCGCGACGGCACCTCCAGCTACTACATCAACAACCTGCCCGCGCGGCGCCGCGACATCCAGGACATCTTCCTCGGCACCGGCCTGGGCCCGCGCGCGTACGCGATCATCGGGCAGGGCATGATCGCGCGCATCATCGAGGCGAAGCCCGAGGAACTGCGGGTGTTCCTCGAGGAAGCCGCGGGCGTGTCGAAGTACAAGGAACGCCGCCGCGAGACCGAGAACCGCCTGCACGACACCCGCGAGAACCTGACCCGGGTCGAGGACATCGTCCGCGAGCTGGGCGCGAACCTCGAGAAGCTCGAAGGGCAGGCGGTGGTCGCGACCCGCTACAAGGAACTCGTCGCCGACGGCGAGGAGAAGCAGCGGCTCCTGTGGCTGCTGCGCAAGAACGAGGCGGCCGCCGAGCAGGCGAAGCAGCAGCGCGCGATCGAGCAGGCGCAGATCGACCTCGAGGCGCAGACCGCGAAGCTGCGCGAGGTGGAAGCCCAGCTCGAGACGCTGCGCGTCGCGCACTACGCGGCGAGCGATGCGATGCAGGGCGCGCAGGGCTCGCTGTACGAGGCCAACGCCGAGGTGAGCCGGCTCGAGGCCGAGATCAAGTTCATCGTCGAATCGCGCAATCGTGTGCAGGCCCAGATCGCGGCGCTGACCGCGCAGCGCGAGCAATGGCACGCGCAGGCGGAGAAGGCGCAGGGCGACCTCGAGGAAGCCGAGGAAGCGCGCGCGGTCGCGGATGAAAAGGCCGCGCTCGCGGAAGACGACGCGGCCGCGAAGCACGACGCGCTGCCCGCGCTCGAAGCCGGCTGGCGCGACGCGCAGGCGCAGCTCAACGACGAGCGCGGCCGGATCGCGCAGACCGAGCAGGCGCTGAAGCTCGAGGCCGCGCACCAGCGCAATGCCGACCAGCAACTGCAGCAGCTGCAGCAGCGCCACGAACGCCTGAAGTCGGAGGCGGGCGGGCTCGACGCGCCGGACGAGGCGCAGCTCGAGGAGCTGCGGATGCAGCTGGCCGAGCACGAGGAAATCCTCGCCGACGCGCAGGCGCGCGTCGGCGACGCCCAGGATGCGCAGCCGCGCCTCGACGCGGAGCGCCGCGCCGCGCAGGAGCGGGTGCAGGCCGAGAGCGCGCAGATCCACCAGCTCGAAGCGCGCCTCGGCGCGCTGCGCCAGCTGCAGGAGAACGTGCAGACGGAAGGCAAGATCCAGCCGTGGCTCGACAAGCACGAGCTGGGCTCGCTGCCGCGCCTCTGGAAGAAGCTGCACGTCGAGCCGGGCTGGGAAACCGCGCTCGAGGCGGTGCTGCGCGAGCGCCTCGCGGCGCTCGAGGTGTCGAATCTCGACTGGGTGAAGGCGTTCGCGACCGATGCGCCGCCCGCCAAGCTCGCGTTCTACGCACCGCCGCCCGCGGGCGAGCCGCTCGCCGCGCCGGCCGCGCTGCGCCCGGTGCTGTCGCTCGTGCGGATCGACGACGCGGGCCTGCGCGCGGTGCTCAACGACTGGCTGGGCGCGGTGTTCATCGCCGACGATCTCGCGCAGGCGCTGGCCGCGCGCGCGCAGCTGCCGCAGGGCGGCGCGTTCGTGGTGAAGGCGGGGCATCTGGTCACGCGCGCGGGGGTCCAGCTGTACGCGGCGGATTCCGAGCAGGCGGGCATGCTCGCGCGCCAGCAGGAAATCGAAAACCTGGGCCGCCAGGTGCGCGCGCAGGCGCTGCTCGCCGACGAGGCGAAGGCGGCCGCGATCCGCGCGGAGGCGGCGCACACGCAGGCCGCGCAGGCGCAGACCGAATTGCGCGCGCAGGCCGAACGCGCGACGCAGCGCGTGCACGCGCTGCAACTCGACGTGCTGAAGCTCGCGCAGGCGCACGAGCGCTACACGCAGCGCAGCACGCAGATCCGTGAGGAGTTGGAGGAAATCGGCGCGCAGATCGACGAGCAGCGTGCGCTGCGCGCCGAATCGGAGGCGAACTTCGAGCGCCACGACGGCGAGCTGGCCGAGCTGCAGGCGCGCTTCGAGGACAACCAGCTGGCGTTCGAAGCGCGCGACGAAACCCTGACGGCCGCCCGCCAGCAGGCGCGCGACCTCGAACGCGCGGCCAACGACGCGCGTTTCGCCGCGCGCAATTCCGCGAACCGGATCGACGAGCTGAAGCGCAGCATCCAGATCGCGCACGAGCAGCGCGAACGCGTGCTCGCGTCGCTCGAGGACGCGCGCGTGGAACTCGAGGCGATCAACGAGCAGACCGCGCATACCGGGCTGCAGGATGCGCTCGAGGTGCGCGCCGCGAAGGAGCAGGCGCTGTCGGCCGCGCGCATCGAGCTGGACGACCTGACCGCGAAACTGCGCGCGTCGGACGAGACGCGGCTCGCGGCCGAGCGCTCGCTGCAGCCGTTGCGCGACCGGATCACCGAATTGCAGTTGAAGGAGCAGGCGGCGCGCCTGTCCGGCGAGCAGTTCACCGAGCAGCTCGCGGCGGCCGAGGTCGACGAGGCCGCGCTGCAGACGAAGCTGACGCCGGACCTGAAGCCGTCCTACCTGCAGGGCGAGGTGACGCGCATCAACAACGCGGTCGCGGCGCTCGGGCCCGTCAACATGGCGGCGCTCGAGGAACTGGCGGCGGCGAGCGAGCGCAAGGTGTTCCTCGACGCGCAGTCGGCCGACCTGAACAATGCGATCGAGACCCTCGAGGACGCGATCCAGAAGATCGACCAGGAAACCCGCACGCTGCTGCAGGGCACCTTCGACGAGGTGAACCGGCACTTCAGCGACCTGTTCCCGCGCCTGTTCGGCGGCGGCCAGGCGAAGCTCATCATGACCGGCGACGAGATCCTCGATGCCGGCGTGCAGGTGATGGCGCAGCCGCCCGGCAAGAAGAACGCGACGATCCACCTGCTGTCGGGCGGCGAGAAGGCGCTGACCGCGACCGCGCTCGTGTTCGCGATGTTCCAGCTGAATCCGGCGCCGTTCTGTCTGCTGGACGAGGTCGACGCGCCGCTCGACGATGCGAACACCGAACGCTTCGCCAACCTGGTTCGCGCGATGTCGGACAAGACGCAGTTCCTCTTCATCTCGCACAACAAGATCGCGATGGAGATGGCGCAGCAGCTGATCGGCGTGACGATGCAGGAGCAGGGTGTGTCGCGGATCGTGGCGGTCGACATGGAAACGGCTGCCGGGTTTGCCCAGAATATCGTTTGACGGGAGGCGGACGAGCGCGCGGCGCATGGCGCCCGCTGGTCCGCCGGATGACAAGAATTGCTGATGGAGCATGCATGGACGAGTTGACACTCGGGTTGATCGGCGCGGGCGCCGTCGTGGTCGGGGGCGTGGTGGTCTATAACGCGTGGCAGGGCGCCAAGGTGCGCCGCAAGATGCCGCGCCCGATGCCGGCCGAGGCCGCGGAGGGTCTGGCGCGCCAGGAGCGCGACGACGAGGCGCCGTTCATCGAGCCGGTGCGCCAGCCGACCCGGCGCGCCGAGGCCGCCGAGCCGGCGCCCGCGGCCTCGGCCTCGGCCGACGAGAGCGCGCGCGTCGAGCCGACGTTCGGCGCCGCCGGCGCGGAAGGGACCGCGCCCGACGCCGCGCCGCACGCGGAGGCCGAGGCGGCCGCGCCGGCGGGCACGACCGAGGCGGCCGTCGCGAGCGAACCGGTCGAGCCGGTGCTGCCGGCCGCGACCACGATCTCGGCCGCGCCGCCGGCGGTGGTCGACCGCCGCATCGACTGCATCGTGCCGATCCGGCTCGCGGGCCCGCTCGCGGGCGAGAAGATCCTGCCCGCCGCGCAGCGGCTGCGGCGCGCGGGCAGCAAGCCGGTGCACATCGAGGGCAAGCCGGAAGGCGGCGCGGCCTGGGAGTTGCTGCAGAACGGCGTGCGCTACGAGGAATTGCGCGCGGCGGCCCAGCTCGCGAACCGCAGCGGCCCGCTCAACGAACTGGAGTTTTCCGAATTCGTGACGGGCACCCAGCAGTTCGCCGACGCGCTCGACGGCGCGCCGGAGTTCCCGGACATGCTGGAGACGGTGTCGATGGCGCGCGAGCTGGACGGCTTCGCCGCGCAGTGCGACGCGCAGCTGTCGATCAACGTGATGTCGGACGGCGCGCCGTGGTCCGCGAACTATGTGCAGGCGGTCGCGTCGCAGGACGGCTTGCTGCTGTCGCGCGACGGCACCCGCTTCGTCAAGCTCGACGCCAAGCAGAACCCGGTGTTCATGCTGCAGTTCGGCGACACCAATTTCCTGCGCGACGACCTGACGTACAAGGGCGGCAACATGATCACGCTGGTGCTCGACGTGCCGGTCGCCGAGGAGGACATCCTGCCGTTCCGGCTCATGTGCGACTACGCGAAATCGCTGTCCGAGCGGATCGGCGCGCGGGTGGTCGACGACCAGCGCCGGCCGCTGCCGGAATCGACCCTGCTCGCGATCGAGCAGCAGCTGATGAAGCTGTACGCGAAGCTGGAGGAAGCGGGCATTCCGGCCGGCTCGCCGGTCACGCGACGCCTGTTCAGTCAGTAACGCGGCGGGCGGCGTCCGCCGTCCGCGAACCCTCGTTCGGACAATGCTCAAGCGGGCGCCGACCTGAGATAATCTTGGCTTGATTGTCTTGATGAGAAAGTGCCGCCAGCATGGCCCGATCCCCCGTTGAACCGCCAGCCAGCCAGCCGCCCGCCCGGGCCGCGTGGCTGCGCGCCGAACTCGAACGCGCGAATTACGCGTACTACGTGCTCGACGAGCCGGACCTGCCGGACGCCGAATACGATCGCCTGTTCCGCGAATTGCAGCAGATCGAGGCGGACCACCCGGACCTGATCGTCCCCGAGTCGCCCACCCAGCGGGTCGGCGGCGAAGTCGCGAACGGTTTCACGCCGGTCGTGCACGCCGCGCCGATGCTGTCGCTGAACAACGGTTTCGCCGACGAGGACATCGCCGCGTTCGACAAGCGCGTGTCCGATGCGCTCGGCAAGGCGCCGCCCGATCTCGCGGGCACCGCGACGGAGCCGGTCGAATACGCGTGCGAGCTGAAGTTCGACGGGCTCGCGATCTCGCTGCGCTATGAAGACGGCCGCTTCGTGCAGGCGGCGACGCGCGGCGACGGCACCACCGGCGAGGACGTCACCGAGAACATCCGGACGATCCGCTCGATTCCGCTGCAGCTCAAGGGCGGCCAGTGGCCGGCCGTGCTCGACGTGCGCGGCGAGGTGCTGATGTTCAAGCGCGATTTCGCGCGCCTGAACGAACGGCAGCGGGCCGCGGAGCAGCGCGAATTCGCGAATCCGCGCAATGCGGCGGCCGGCAGCCTGCGCCAGCTCGATCCGAAGATCACCGCGCAGCGGCCGCTGTCGTTTTTCGCCTACGGGATCGGCGTCCTCGAAGGGGCCGAGATGCCGGCCACCCACGGCGGGCTGCTCGACTGGTACGAGATCCTCGGCCTGCCGGTGAACCGCGAACGCGCGGTGGTGCACGGCGCGGACGGCCTGCTCGGCTTCTTCCGCGCGGTCGGCGCGAAGCGCGAGGGCTTGCCGTACGACATCGACGGCGTCGTCTACAAGGTCAACCGGCGCGACGAGCAGGAGCGGCTCGGCTTCGTGTCGCGCGCGCCGCGCTTCGCGCTCGCCCACAAGTTCCCGGCCCAGGAGGCGCTCACGCGGCTCGTCGCGATCGATGTGCAGGTGGGCCGCACCGGGGCGATCACGCCGGTCGCGCGGCTCGAACCCGTGTTCGTCGGCGGCGCGACCGTCACGAACGCGACGCTGCACAACGAGGACGAGGTGCGGCGCAAGGACATCCGGATTGGCGACACGGTGATCGTGCGGCGCGCGGGCGACGTGATTCCCGAAGTGGTGTCGGCGCTGCCCGAACGGCGGCCCGCCGACGCGGCCGAGTTCGTGATGCCGACCGCCTGCCCGGTGTGCGGCTCGCGCATCGAGCGCCTGCCGGACGAGGCGATCGCGCGCTGCACGGGCGGACTGTTCTGCCCGGCGCAGCGCAAGCAGGCGCTGTGGCACTTCGCGCAGCGCCGCGCGCTCGACATCGACGGGCTCGGCGAGAAGATCATCGATCAGCTGGTCGACATGAATCTCGTGCGCACGCCGGCCGATCTGTTCAACCTCGGTTTCTCGACGCTCGCCGAACTCGACCGCTTCGCCGAGAAATCCGCGCAGAACCTGATCGACTCGCTCGAGAAGGCCAAGCACACGACGCTCGCGCGCTTCATCTACGCCCTCGGCATCCGCCATGTGGGCGAATCGACCGCGAAGGATCTCGCGAAGCATTTCGGCTCGCTCGATCCGATCATGGACGCCTCGCTCGAGGCGCTGCTCGAAGTCAACGACGTGGGGCCGGTGGTCGCCGAGTCGCTCCACCAGTTCTTCGCGGAGGCGCACAACCGCACGGTGATCGAGCAGCTGCGCGCGCCGGGCAAGGTCAGCTGGCCCGAGGGGCCGCCCGCGCCGAAGGCGCCGCAGGGCCTCCTGGCGGGCAAGACCGTGGTGCTGACGGGCACGCTGCCGACCCTCACGCGCGAGTCCGCGAAGGAGATGCTGGAGGCGGCGGGCGCGAAGGTGGCGGGTTCGGTGTCGAAGAAGACCGACTACGTGGTGGCGGGAGAAGAGGCGGGCAGCAAGCTCGCGAAGGCCGAGTCGCTCGGCATCCCGGTGCTGGACGAGGACGGATTACACAAACTGCTGGAGGAGGGTTCTGCGTCATGATTCGCGAGATTTTGAAGATGGGCGATCCACGCCTGCTGGAAATCGCCCGGCCGGTCGAGACCTTCGACACGCCGGAATTGCACCAGCTGGTCGCGGACATGTTCGAGACGATGCACCACGCGAACGGCGCGGGGCTGGCCGCGCCGCAGATCGGCGTCGGCCTGCAGGTGATCATCTTCGGCTTCGGCAGCAACGCCCGCTACCCGGAGGCGCCGGCCGTGCCGGAGACCGTGCTCGTCAATCCGACCATCGAGTACCTGCCGCCCGACATGGAGGAGGGCTGGGAAGGCTGTCTGTCGGTGCCGGGGATGCGCGGCGTGGTGAGCCGCTACGTGAAGGTGCGCTACAGCGGCTTCGACCAGTACGGCGAGCGGATCGAGCGGGTGGCGGAGGATTTCCACGCGCGCGTCGTCCAGCACGAGTACGACCACCTGATCGGCAAGCTGTACCCGATGCGGATCACCGATTTCTCGAAGTTCGGCTTCACCGAGGTGCTGTTCCCCGGGCTCGACGCGCAAGCGGACGATTGAGCCGCGCGGCGACGCGCCGCCGGAAAAGCAAAACGCCCGCGGATGCGGGCGTTTTGCATGAGGGCGGACGGTTCAGAACGATTCGTCGGGCGACAGGTAGCGCCACTGGCCCTGCGGCAGCGCACCGAGCATCACGCGGCCCATCCGCACGCGCTTCAGGCCGATCACGTCGAGGCCGACCAGCTCGCACATCCGGCGGATCTGCCGCTTCTTGCCTTCGCGCAGCACGAAGCGCAGCTGTTCGCCGTTCTGCCAGCTGACCATCGCGGGCTTGAGCGGCGCGCCGTCGAGTTCGAGGCCGTGGCGCAGCTGCGCGAGCGACTCGGCCGGGAAATGCTGGTCGATGTCGGTCAGGCGCTCGCCGAAGCGCACGCGCACCAGGTATTCCTTGTCGATGTCGGACTGCTCGCCGATCAGCTGCTTCGCGATGCGGCCGTTCTGGGTCAGCACGAGCAGGCCGGTCGAATCGATGTCGAGGCGGCCGGCCGGCGCGAGCGTGCGCAGGTGCTGCGGCGAGAAGCGCAGCCCCGAACGGTCGGCGTCCCAGTGATTGTCGCGCGTGATCAGCGTCGCGGCGGGCGCGTAGCCGTCCTCGGCCTGCCCGGACACATAGCCGACCGGCTTGTGCAGCAGGATCGTCACCTGCGCGTCCTGGGCGGCGCGGGCGTTCGCGTCGATCTCGATGCGCTGGTCCGGCCGCACCTTGGTGCCGAGCGTGTCGATGCGCTCGCCGTCGACGAGCACCCAGCCTTTCTCGATCCATTCGTCGGCTTCGCGGCGCGAGCACAGACCCAGTTCGGACATGCGCTTCGACAGGCGCACGAGGCCGGTTTCGTCGCCGTGATCGACGGGCTCGGCATACGCCTTGACCGGCTTCGCGACCTTCAGGCCGCCGGCCTCGCCGCGTGCGCCGCGCGGCTTGGCGCTGGCGGGGCCGTCGTCGCGCCACCAGGTGGGTTTCGCATCGGTGCGGCGCTCGGGCCGGGCGCTGTCGCGCGGGCCGGTCCGGTCATCGGCGGAGCGGAACGGGCGGCCTTCGCCGCGCGGTGCGCGCGGCTTGTCGTCGCCGGGGCGGTCGTCGCGTTTCCAGACGGGTTTCGAATCGACTCGACGGTCCGGACGTGCGCTGTCGCGCGGGCCGGTCCGGTCATCGGCGGAACGGAACGGGCGGCCTTCGCCGCGCGGTGCGCGCGGCTTGGCATCGCCGGCGCGGTCGTCGCGTTTCCAGGCGGGTTT
>NZ_JBXAPG010000052.1:0-50655 GCF_058803765.1 Burkholderia sp. GW821-FHT14F03 | reverse complement strand
GCCGGTCGAGGCGGACGACGAGAGCGAAGTCACACTGCTGTTGGTCGAGCTGAGGCCGGTCGAAAGCGAGCTGATACCGCTGTTAGCAGTGGAAAGGCCGGTCGAAGCGGACGACGAGAGCGAAGTCACGCTGCTGTTGGTCGAGCTGAGGCCCGTCGACAACGAGCCGATCCCCGTCGACGCCGACGTCGACAACGAGCTGATCGCGGTCGATGCCGAGGTCGACACGGTGGTCAGCTGGCGCACATTGACTGCATCGGTGTCCTGCGTACCGCCCGCGACGTTGGTGATCTGCCGCAGCGTCGTGCCGTTGCCGACCGACAGCGCGCCCGTGGTCGTCACGTTGGTACCCGAGAAGCTCTCGACGACCGCGCCGCCCGCGCGGTTTGCGACCGAGCCTGCGCCCAGCGCGACCGCGCCGATTTGCGTCGAGGTCGAGGCCGCGCCCAGCGCCATGCCGTCGGTCTGGCCGACCATGCTGTTGGCGCCGAACGCGATGCTGCCGCCGCCGCTCGCGTTGAGCGTGCGCGCATTGGTGCCGATCGCGATGGTGTCCGCGTTGATGGGGGTGAGGCCGCGCGTGCCGCCCGGCGAACTGTCGGCTTCCGCGCCCGAGCCGATCGCGATGCCGCGGATCGAGTACGCGATGGAACCCTTGCCGCCCGCCGCGTTCTGGGCGCCGATCGCGATCACGTCGCCCGTGCCGTCGCCGTCCGTGCCACCGCCCGCGAGATAGGTTGCCTGCGCGCCCGTCGAGCAGGCGATGCCCAGGGCCAGCACCAAGGCGCTTACCGCGGACTTGTTCGGCTTGCCGCGCGACGATGTCAGTTCCGACGTCGCGATCCACGCGCCGAGTGCTTCGTTCCAAATGCTGCGATAAGTGCGATTCATGGTGTCCAACCCCTCTGAATGACGTGATGAGTTCACCGATCAATCAGTCAGAAGAGGTCAGATTTAATCGGCATGAAATATGGCGTAATGAATTTGAAAGTGAATTTTATTGAGACAAAGGTCAGATAAAAACACGTCAACCGATAAATTCTGTAAATTTGACGTTAAATATTGAAAAATGACGTCATCTGACAATCTGGCGAGATGTAAATTTTCCCGTTTCTTGTCAAGTTCCGTTAATTCGAGAGGGTCAGCAGAAAAAGGTATGCAAGCGGTTGGAAGGTCGATTGAAGGCGCGCGGAAGGCTCGCTGAAAGATAAAAAGGCGCGTGAACTGCGACAAGCTGTCGCAGTTCACGCGCCTTTTTAAAGATGCTCTTTTAATGCTTGAATATCGAGAGGGTCGGATAATCGAAAATTGCCCGGAAATAATCATTGGAATCAAAAATGATTTGAACAGGCAATTGATATGAAGATTGATTGCCGCGTGCGATGGCGCGATCATGGCGGCGGGCGCGGAGCCGGTGGCGGATGACGCCGGCGCGCCCGGCATCCGTTTCTTCAGGAGGGCGATACGATGTCGAAGGGCTTGCGCGTGGCTGAGGTCTGGTATCAGCGGGCGTTGTGGATCATTGCGGTGGTGTTTGCCGTGTTTCTGGCCGGGCTGGGCGGCTTGATCGTCGGTGACCTGCCGCGCGTGGCGGCCGACCTGCAGCGCGATACGTTCGTCGACCTGGCCGCGGCCCGTCCGCTCGATGCGCAACTGGCGGCGCTGTCCACCCGGATCACCGCGAATCGTGATGCGCTCGATCAGGCCGGCGTGCTGCTCGATGCCGCGCGGCAGGACACGCGTCAGGCGCGCGAGGCATTCCAGGCGACGGCATCGGCCCGGCACGTGACGGACCGTGCGGACGAGGATCCGTCGGTACTCGGCCATGCGCGCGCATTCGAGGGCGCGACGCAGCGCGAGCGCGCCGCCGAGGCGAAGCTGGCCGATCTCAAGCAGCAGGGGGCGGCGCTCGAACGCGAGCGCGACGGCCTGACCGCGGCGCGCGCCGCGCTCGATGCGGCCGCGCAGACGCGTCTCGACGCGGCGCGCCGTCGCCAGGAACTGCGCGTGTTCGGTGTGCGGCTGCTGTTCACGCTGCCGCCGGTGCTGATCGCCGGCTGGCTGTTCGCGACGCAGCGCAAGAGCCGCTACTGGCCGTTCGTCTGGGGTTTCATCCTGTTCGCGCTGTATGGATTTTTCGTCGAGCTGGTGCCGTATCTGCCGAGCTACGGCGGTTATGTGCGCTATCTGGTCGGGCTGGCCGTGACGGTCGCGGCGGGCCAGTACGCAATCCGCGCACTTGCGCGCTATCTCGAGCGGCAGCGTAGCGAGGAGCAGCAACCCGATGCGGCCCGGCGCGGCGCGATCGATTTCGTCAGTGCCTATGCGCAGATCGACAAGAAGATCTGTCCCGGGTGCGAACGCCCGCTCGATACGGCCGACTCGCAGCGGAATTTCTGTCCGCACTGCGGCATCGGCGTATTCGACGCGTGCGGGCAGTGCCGCGCGCGCAAGAACGCATTCAGCCGCTTTTGCCCGGCATGCGGCGCCCAGGCCGCGCCCGGGGGCGCAAAACAGGTGTAATCAAACGCGTCTAGAATGCGGAAGATACCGGTTTACGCCACGGGAGCGCCGAGGCATGCTGCCGGTCGGGGCGGCCCGGCGGCCGCCCCGCCTTCGAGGAGCGCCCCGTGTGGCATTTTCCAGTCGCAATTCCGTCGTCGCTCGGCCCCTGGGCCGTCTTCCTGAGCGTCCTCATCACGCAGCTTGGGATGCCGGTGCCGGCCGTGCCGATGCTGATCCTCGGCGGCACGATGGCGGCGATGGGGCAGGCTTCCTACGCGGGCATGCTGTGCGCGGCGATCGGCGCGACGATGCTGGCGGATTCCCTGTGGTTCTTCGCCGGGCGCCTGCGCGGCCGGCGACTGCTCAACGGGCTCGTGCGCTTCTCGTTGTCGCTCGACACCACCGTGCGTATCGCGCGCAACGTATTCGAACGCTATGGCGCGCCGCTCCTCGTGCTCGCGAAATTCCTGCCGGGCCTCGGGCTCGTGTCCGCGCCGCTGCTCGGCACGACCGCGGTCGGCGTGCGCGTGTTCCTGCTGTGGGACCTGGCCGGTGCGTCGCTGTGGGCGAGTGTCTGGCTGTTCGGCGGCGCGCTGCTGCATGAGGAGATCGTGCAGCTCGTGCTGTGGGTGCGCCACAGCGGTGGCACCATCTTCGACGCGTTCGCCGCGATCTTCGTCACCTTCCTGCTGTACCGATGGGTGCGGCGCGTGCAGTTCCGGCGCTGGCTCGGGAAGGTGCGCATCACGCCGCAGCAGCTCGACGAGATGATGAAGTCGAACGAGCCGCCGCTGATTTTCGATGCGCGGCCGCGCGCGGTGCGCGAGAAGGAGGCCTACCGGATCGCAGGCGCCTATCCGCTCGATCTCGATACCCCCGAGCAGCTGGATCCGGTGCTGCTCAAGCGCGCGATCGTCGTGTACTGCGTGTGCCCGAACGAGGCCACCGCGAAGCGCATCGTCGCGCAGCTGCATCGCAAGAACATCCGCGATGTCCGCGCGTTGAAGGGCGGCCTCGACGCCTGGGAAAAGCACGGCTACCCGGTCGAACCGCTGCCGTCCGATTTCGACGGGACACGCTACACGGTGCATCAGGAAGAGACCTCGGCCGGCGAATACACGGTGCGCGCCAGCCTGTCGAAGTAAGCCGTTCATCCTCCGCCGGGCCGTTCGGCCCGCGCTTTCACCGCGCCGCGCGTCCGGCGCGGCTGCGTATTTCGCGCGCGCTCGCGCCACCGATTCCGGCATATCCATAGCGGATTTTGTTGTTTTGCCGCGATTTCCCGCTTTGTTAGCATCAATTTCCCGCGATGCCTACGCTTTCCAGACTTTCTGCCGGAATCACGCACCATGACGCTGCAACAAGACGAACAGGCCCGCGCACTGCCCATCCTCGATCTGTCCGACTTCGATTCCGCCGACGCCGCCGCGCGCGACGGTTTTCTCGCCGCGCTGCGCCATGCCGCGCGCGATGTCGGTTTCTTCTATCTGCGCGGTCACGGCATCGATCTCGCGCTGGGCCAGTCGATCCAATCGGCCGCGCGGCGTTTCTTCGCGCTGCCGGAGGCGGACAAGCTCGCGCTTGAAATGGCGAATTCGGCGCATTTTCGCGGCTATACGCGCGCCGGCGACGAGCTGACGCGCGGCCGGCGCGACTGGCGCGAGCAGTTCGACATCGGCGCGGAACGGCCGGTGATCGCGCAGCAGGCCGGCTTGCCGGCCTGGACCCGCCTGCAAGGGCCCAACCAGTGGCCGGACGCGCTGCCGGACCTGAAGCCGGCGCTGCTGCGCTGGCAGCGCGAGCTGACGGGCGTCGCGATCCGCGTGCTGCAGGCGTTCGCGGTCGCGCTCGCGCAGCCGGCCGATGCGTTCGAGGCGATCTACGGCGCGACGCCGAATGAACATATCAAGCTGATCCGCTATCCGGGCCGCGAGGCGACGGGCGACGATCAGGGCGTCGGGCCGCACAAGGATTCGGGATTCCTGAGCTTCCTGTTGCAGGACGAGCAGGGCGGGCTGCAGGTGGCGGCGGACGACGGCGGATGGATCGATGCGACGCCGTTGCCGGGCACCTTCGTCGTCAATATCGGCGAACTGCTGGAACTGGCGACCAACGGCTATCTGCGCGCGACCGTGCACCGGGTGGTGACGCCGCCCGCCGGCCGCGACCGGCTGTCGATCGCTTTTTTCCTCGGCGCGCGTCTCGACGCCACGGTGCCGCTGCTCACGCTGCCGCCCGGGCTGGCAGCGCAGGCGCGCGGGCCGGCGAGCGACCCGGACAACCCGCTGTTCCACGAGGTCGGGCCGAACTACCTGAAGGGGCGGCTGCGCTCGCATCCGGACGTCGCCCGCCGTCACTACGCCGACGTGCTCGCCGCTCAGGCGGCCTGACGCTTATCGCATCGCGGCCGCGCGCTCGCGCGGCGCTTCCTGTTTCCTTTTCCCGTGGGTGTGCCATGTTCGATTTCGTTTCCGGACGCTGCGTCCGTCTGTTGACCGCCTGGGCGGTGTCGTTCGCGGTCGTCGCGCCCGCCGGCGCGGCCGATGCGCCGCCGCTGCGGATCGCCGCCGACGCGATTCCGCACGCGGAAATCCTCGCGTATGCGCAGAAGATCACGCCGGGACTCAAGCTCGATGTGATCGAGATTCCGAACGGCGTGAACCCGAACGAGCTGCTCGCGCACGGCGACGTCGACGCGAACTATTTCCAGCACGTGCCTTATCTGCATTCGCAGGAGGCGGCGCTGGGCCGCAAGTTCGTGGTCGCGGCAAGCGTGCACATCGAGCCACTCGGCGTTTACTCGCGCAGGTACCGCCGTTTCGATCAGGTGCCGGAGGGCGCGACGGTCGCGGTGCCGAACAACGCGACCAACCTGAGCCGCGCCCTGTTCCTGCTGCAGGCGCAGGGCCTCGTGACGCTCAAGCCTGGCCTCACCGGCGTGGATCGCAGCCTCGCGACGCCGCGCGACATCGTCGCGAACCCGAAGCACCTGAAGGTGCTGGAGATCGAGTCGCCGCAGCTGCCGCGCGCGCTCGACGACGTCGCGCTCGCGGTGATCAACGGCAACTACGCGCTCGAAGCCGGGCTGTCGCCCGCGAAGGATGCGCTCGGGCTCGAGCCGGTCGCGGGCAACCCGTATGCGAACGTGGTGGTGACGACGCCGCAGCTGGCCGGCGATCCGCGCATTCGCAAGCTGGCCGACGCGCTCGGTTCGCCGGCCGTCGCGCGGTTCATCCGCGATCGCTACCAGGGCTCGGTGATCCCGGTGCATGCGCCGGGAGCGGGGTCGTGAGGCGCGTCGTCGGCATGACGGGCAGGGAGGCGCGATGAATCCGCAGGATTGGAGCGAGGTGGCCGCGCTGGTCGCGACCGGCACGCTGCAGACGCTCTACATGGTCGCGCTCGCCACGCTGGCCACGATCGCGGGCGGCCTGCCGCTCGGCGTGCTGCTGTGCGTCGCGCGCAAGCCCGGCGTGTTCGATGCGCCGCGCGCGGCGGCCGTGCTCGGATTCGCGATCAACATCGGACGCTCGGTGCCGTTCGTCGTGCTGCTGATCGCGCTGATTCCGCTGACCCGTCTCGTGGTCGGTACGAGCCTCGGCAGCACGGCCGCCGTGGTGCCGCTCGCGATCGGCGCGATCCCGTTCTTCGCGCGCGTGGTCGAGGCCTCGCTCGACGAGGTGGATCGCGGTCGCATCGAGGCGATCGTCGCGATGGGCGGCACCGCGCGTCACGTGGTGCGCGACGTGCTGCTTCCCGAGGCGTTTCCGTCGCTGCTGGCGGGGCTGACGCTGACCGTCGTGATGCTGATCGGCTTCTCTTCGATGGCGGGCGTGGTGGGCGGCGGCGGGCTCGGCGATCTCGCGATCCGCTATGGCTATCAGCGCTTCAACCAGCGCGTGATGCTCGCGACCGTGGTGGTGCTGGTCGTGCTCGTGCAGGCGGTGCAGATGTCGGGCGATCGCCTGACACGGGTGCTCGCGCAACGACGCTGACGCGCATACCAGCGTCATCCGCAGGGTTTTCGAAACGGACTATGCTCATCGGGCCATGCAAAGAGGGGTTTGCAGCGGCGTCGATAAGCTTAGTCCGTTTTGTTCTTTTCATCGCCGGGTCCGGCGAGATAGGGTGAATGACATGACAGATCAATCGCAGTCCGCTTCTCGTCCGCTCGCGTGGGTCGCGGGCGTCGGCGCGAGCGCGGGGCTTGGTGCGGCGGTGGGGCGGCGCTTCGCACGGGAAGGCTATGCCGTGGCGCTGAGCGGCCGCACCGCGGCGCGCGTGGAAGCCGTCGCGGAGGAGATCCGGGCGCACGGCGGCGTCGCGCACGCGCTCGTCGGCGACATCGCGAACGAGGACGACGTGCGCCGCATCGCGGGGCGGGTGCGCGAGCTGGGTGCGTTGCGCGCGGGCATATTCAACGCGGGCAATGCGGTGCGCGGCCCGACGCTCGAACTGCGCGTGGCCGATTTCGAAGGCGCGTGGCGCACCAACGTGATCGGCGGCCTGCTGTTCGCGCAGGCGGTGCTGCCGCAGTTGCTCGACGCGGCGGCGACGAACGAGCCGCGCAGTCTGCTGTTCACGGGCGCGACCGCGTCGCTGCGGGGTCGGGCGCCGTTTGCCGCGTTCGCGTCGGCGAAGGCGGGCCTGCGTTCCCTCGCGCAGACGCTCGCGCGAGAGTTCGGGCCGCGCGGCGTGCATGTCGCGCACGCGGTGATCGACGGCGGGATCGACGGCGAGCGGCTGCGGCAGGGCGCGCCGCAACTCGCCGCGCTGGCGGGCGAGGATGGGCTGTTGTCGCCCGACGCGATCGCCGACAGCTACTGGCAGTTGCATCGGCAGCATCGCAGCGCGTGGACGCACGAGCTTGACCTGCGCCCCTACAAGGAATCGTTCTGACTGACGAGGAATCGCGATGAGCACGGTACTGGAACAGCATCCGCCGGTATGCGGCGGCGAAGTGGAGGCGGAAGTGAATTACCTGGCGCCGGGCGTTGACCGGCCGGTGGCCTATACGTTCGAGCCGCCGCCGGGCACGCCGTGGGTGACGGGCGCGCTCGCGCCGCACCGCGTGACGATCCGCGACGCGCGGCCGCTCGCGGCCGCGGGTGAATTCGGGCTCGACGTCAGCGGTTTCGAGCTGCGCGCGCATCGCACCGCATTGACGGATTTCTCCGATGACGCCGTGATCCGTTCGGTGTACTACGCGGAAGTCGACGCGCTGCTGCGCGCCGCGACCGGGGCGGAAAAGATCGTGATCTTCGATCACACGCTGCGCGACAGCGCGCAAGGCTCGCGGGCGACCGCTTCGCTGCGCGAGCCGGTGCGGCGCGTGCACAACGACCAGACCTTCGTGTCGGCGCCGCGCCGCGTGCGCGACCATCTCCCGGCGGAGGAGGCCGAGGCGCGCTTGCGGCAACGCTTCGCGATCGTCAACGTGTGGCGGCCGCTCGATGTCGTCGAGCGCCTTCCGCTCGCGCTGTGCGATGCCCGCTCGATCGCGCGCGGGGATCTCGTGCCGAGCGATCTCGTCTACCGCGACAAGGTCGGCGAAACCTATTCGATCACGGCCAATCCCGCGCATCGCTGGTACTACTTCCGGCGCCAGCGTCCGGACGAGGTGGCGCTCCTGAAGATCTACGATTCGCTCGACGACGGCCGAGCGCGCCTGACCGCGCACACGGCATTCGACGATCCGACCACGCCCGAGACGGCGCCCGCGCGACGCAGCATCGAGGTGCGCGCACTGGTGTTCTGGCCGCCGGGCGCGTGACGTTCGCCGGGCGATTCGCGCGGCGCGGCACAACGCGCGGCGTCGGCCGCGCCTGTATTGCCGCCATCGATCATGTTGCTCGGCTGTTTGGTTGTTCGGCGACGGCGGGCGTGGCGGGGCGTGGCGATCTGGTGTCCGGCAGGGCGATCGACGCTTACCGGGCGCGCCATGCCCGCGTCATCCACAGGGTTTTCGAAGCGGGCGAGATGTATCGGGCCGCAACCCGCTTCGTGCCGGCGAACATGGCCTGCCGCCCGGCTCCGGCCGCCGACATGGATCGACGCGCGCCGAATCGCGAAGCAGGCAGGGAGTCGGAAACCCTGCGATGACATGGGATTCGGCCAGGAGCGTCAAGCCGGCGCGGCATGGCCCGGGGCAGCCCATCCCTGTTTGCGAGTTGGACTGCCCCGGCGCTGCAACTCACGTCCGGCCTCGAGTGCTGCGCGCCGGACCCGATGCGTTCTCCGGCAATCAGCTTGCCGGCGCGGCGAGGTGCGGTGCGGCCCAAAGCTGGTTCGACTGGTTCACTCCGCACGAATACAGATCGACCGGCGTGCCGACCGCCCCCACGGCGCCCTGATACACGTCGACGCAGCGTCCATCCGCGGCGGCGACGAGTTGTCCGGCGAGCTTGTAGGCGAAGCGCTGCTTCTTGTCCTGCGCGCTGCAGGCGGCGAGCGTCGCCCATTGCCCGGATGCGCCGTTGACGGCGCCGGTGCTGTCCGGAGCGGTCGAGCTCAGGCACAGGCCGGTGCCCGCGAGCTGCACGGTGCCGTCGGTGTTGCGGCTCCACCGCTGTGCCGGCGCCGCGCTGCAGGCGGCCAGCGTCACGGCCGCGCCGGCCGTGGCCTGGTTGGCGTTCATGCAAAGCGGCGTCGCGCCCCAGTCGGTCTGGGTCGCTTCGATCTCTCCCGTCGGCGTCCAGCCGCCGCAGGTGCCGCTCAGCTTCACCATCGCATTGTCGTGCGCGCCGATCGACACCTGCAGCCGGCTGGTCGCGCTCGACGTGCTGTGCGCCCACAGATCGCGCACGGCCAGCGTGCAAGGCGAGCCGCCGACGCCGGTCTTGTAGCCGAGATTCGCGAACGGCAGCGTATAGTCGACGGACGTGCTCCCCTTGTTCAGCACGACGACCGCGAGCCCGCCGTCGGCGAGCGGCTTGGCGACCACGTCGATGCCGGCGCTCGTCGACGGATCGTCGCGCGACACCCGATAACCGCCGATGCCGAGCGCATCCTGGTCGACCGCGATCACCTCGGCGTTGGTCAGCGTCGCGAGCGATTGCTTCAGGTGGGCGTCCTGCGGATTCGCGGCGATCTTGCGCGTATCGGCGCTGATGATCAGCGGCGCGGCCAGCGCGGACCACAGCGCCATCTGGCTGCGCTCCTCGGCGGGCGTCAAGCCGTTGTCGCCGATCAGCAGCTGGTCCGGGTCATTCCAGTTGCCGGGCGAGACGTAGCGGGACAGCGCGATCGTGTCGTTGTAGCTCTGGTAGACGCCTTCCTGATACGCGTCCGCGTTGTAGTAATCCCAGGGATCGCCGACCGGCCGGCCGTTCGCGTCCACCGAGGTGGTCTTGATGTCCGGGCCGGTTCGCCACATCTGGCCGAGCGGGCGCACCCAGGCGAGCGTCGCGTACTTCGACGGCCCGCCGGGGCCGTAGCCCGCCGGCGCGGATTCGTCGAACAGGATCTTGCGCGGCGAGCCGGCCGTTGCCTGGCCAAGCGCGTCGGCCATCTGCTTGAAGAGTTGCTGCGGCGTCGCGTTGCCGGTCGCGCCGCAATTGTCGAGTTTCAGCGCGTCGACGCCCCATGCGGCATAGGTTTGCGCATCCTGTTGCTGGTAGCCTTGCTCGCCGGCAGCGACGCCTTGGCAGGTTTTCGCGCCGGACGTGTTGTAGAGGCCGACGAGCATGCCGGCGCCGTGCACCGAGGTCGCGTAGGCGCCCAGGTCGGGATCGAAGCCGGGCTGTTGCGAGCCGCCCCAGCGCGTGGAGCCCTGGATCTGGCCGGCGCCGTTGCGCATCATCCAGCAGTCGTCGACCATCAGCATCGTGTAGCCGGCCGACACGAGCCCGGTGCCGCGCATCGCCTCGGCCTGATCGAGCATGAAGCGCTGAAACGAATAGCCGGCGCGCGCGCTGCCGTCGAGCGGTGCTTGCGGGACGCATTGGAAACGCGCCCAGTCGTTGAAACCCATCGGCGGCGTCAGCGACAGCGGCGTGTTGGTGTTGGCGGCGACGGGGTCGGCGTAGGCCGCATGACTGAGCCAGAGCGGCACGCAGGCGAGCGCGCCTGAGGCGAGTCGGACGAACGGAATGCGCATTCGATTCTCCAGATGGGCGGGCAGAAGGCCGCGCGGGCGCCGTCGCGCCGTTCGCGCCGGACTCTGCTGGATCGGCGGTCAAAGGACAGGCAATGCTCGGTCGTTTCGGGAGGCGATCTACATTTGGATTCCTAAATTAATGGGTGAAATGAAGACGGAGCGGGCAATAGGCGGCGCAGGGTGTCGCGCCGCGCGGCGGTCAGGAGGCGCCGCGTGGCTTGCGCGACGGACTCGAATGCAGCGCGGCTTTCGCGCGGCGGATTTTTTCCAGGACCTCGCCATCCTGATTGAGCGTGACGCCGAGCGCGATCGTGTCGATCGCGCAGAGCTGCACGATGCGCGAAACGCCCGGCATGTTGGGGTCGATCGCGGTGGGGAGATGCAGGATGATCGGAACATCGACGAGCGCGACGAGCGGCGCGCCCGCATTCGTCAGCGCGATGGTGGTCGCGCCGCGCTTGCGGGCGATCCTGATGCTGTCGTTGATCTCTTCGCTGCGGCCCGCGTGCGAGATCGCGAAAACGACGTCGCCCGGTTCGACGAGGCCCGCGTGCAGGCGCTGCAAGTGCGCGTCGGAAAAGGCGCTCGCCGGAATGTCGAGCCGCAGGAAGCGCAGCAGCGCATCCTGGATCACCAGCCCGGAGCCCGAGCCGACGCCGATGAAGATCACGCGCCGGGCGCTCGAGATCGCGCGGATCGCCGCATCGAGTTCCGCCGTATGGATCGTCTCGCAGGCGTGCTGGATGCCGGCGGCCGTCGTGCGGAAGACCTTGTCGACGAGCGTGGCGGTGGTGTCGTCGCGCTCGATCGACGCCTGCGAATAGGACAGGCCGCCCGCGAGGCTTTGCGCGAGCTTCACCTTGAAATCGCGCAGCCCGTCGGTGCCGACCGCTCGACAGAAACGCGTGACGGACGGTTCCGACACCGCCGCGCGGCGGGCGAGTTCGGTAATGCTCGCGTGCAGGGCGAAATCGACGTCGTCGAGCACCAGATCCGCGACTTTCTGTTCGGCCGGACGCAGTTCGCCGAACAGCTTGCGGATGTGCGGAATCAAATTGGGCGCTGACACGGTACTCCCTGGGTGCGCGTGCGGCGCGCGGCGGCGGCAGATGCGAGGCCCGTGGCGTCGATTCAGGCATCTGCCGCTGTTCGCGTCGGCCGCACCGGTGTGGCGAAGCGGTCATTCTAAGGTCTGACGCGGGTGCCCGGCCCGCCTGGCGACACGTCATCTCGCATCGGGCAGCGTCGCCGGGCATGCGCGGGCCTGGCCCGGGGCGGCGTCGCGTGGCGTGCGCTGCGTACAGGGTTCGCACGTCGGCGAGCCGTTCTGTCGGGCCGGTCGGCGGCGAATCCGTGGTGCCGGCGCGGACGAGCCCCGGATCGCCAAGCGCCGCGAGACGACGACGCGATGCGCAGCCGCTGCCGCCGCCCGCGTTCTGGACTAACCCGAACTGGTTCATCTGTCCGTCCCCTCCCTGGTGCCCGGCGGATGCTGAGGCCCCGCTCCTGTGCCGCGGTAGTGTAGATCAATGTATGAAAATTTCAAACATGAAAAGAAAGGCCGTTCGCACTTTCCGATCGGTGCCGGATTGTTTCGTTTAAAAGGCTTGATAGCACGTTAATGATGGGGCGATCCATACTGGAGCGTGAATCGATCCAATATGTAGGATTTTTACAAGGCGATGATCTCGAAGCGAGCGCCTCGTGTGTCGGGTCGATTGGCAACACGTCGGTCGGTCGAACGGGAGCGGCGATGCCGAGCCCCGTCATGCGGGCATGGCGGCGATCGTCGCGCTGCTGCCGAAAGGACGGGGTCCGGCACGGCGTTGCATCCGTCATCAGGATGGCCGTCGCCCCGCATTTCCCTTGAGCCGGATTCGACGCCATGAAACAGCCGATACGAATCCTCGATGCCGAGGACATGCTGGGATGCAGCAAACAGGCGATGAAGCCGAGCGTTTTTGGGATTCAACACGATCTTGCTGACAAATCGAGATTTGCCATGTAGGATTTTTTCAAGAAAACAAGACGAGCGGAAGGCCGGGCCGTTGCGACGGCCCGGCTGCTGCGATAGGCACGGGTCGTTCACGTGCGGATCGCGCGGATTGATCAGGTCCGCGCCGCTCGCTATGGAATCCTAATGAGAGACAGGCTTGCGCAACGGAGAAAACCCGCTGCGCGATCACAACGAGGGCGGGCATGATGACGAACAGAAGAAACTTCCTTGCGTTCACGACGCTGGCGCCGGTCATGGCCGCGTGTGGCGGCGGCGGCGACGACGGCACGGGCGGTGGCGGGCCGCTGTCGACGTCGGCTGCGGCCGGCGTCGACTCGTCCGTCGAGGCGGCGCAGGCGCCGCAACCGAGCAGCTGCGGGCGCCATACGTTCGCGTTCGCCCGGAACGGCTCGGCATTCCTGCTTGACGGTCGCGTATTCCAGATCCGCAGCGGCGAGATGCACCCCGCGCGGATTCCCGTCGAGTACTGGCGTCATCGGATCCGGATGGCGAAGGCGATGGGGATGAACACCATCGCGCTCTACATCATGTGGAATTACCACGAGTCGGCGCCGGGCGTATTCGATTTCCACACGGACAACCGCGACATCGCCGCGTTCATCCGGCTCTGCCAGGACGAGAACATGTGGGTGCTGCTGCGCCCCGGCCCGTACGTGTGCGGCGAGTGGGACCTGGGGGGCATGCCGTCCTACCTGCTGCGCTATCCCGACATCCAGCTGCGCGTCAATTCGACCACCGACCCGCGTTACATGGCCGCGGTGTCGCGCTACATCGCTCGGCTGGTGCCGATGGTCGCGCCGCTGCTGGTCGGGAACGGCGGCCCGATCCTGATGATCCAGATCGAGAACGAGTTCGGCTCCTATGCGCGCGATCCGGCGTACATGGAGGAGATTCGCCAGCTGTGGGTGAACGGCGGGATCAACGGCCCGTTCTACACGGAGGACGGCCTGACGCAGCTCGAACAGAACCAGTCGAACGTGACGGGCGGCGCGATTGCATTGAGCGGCGGGACGGCTGCCGACATCGCGACGGCGCGCACCCGTTATCCGGACGTGCCGGCGATGGCGGGCGAGGTGTATCCGGGCTGGCTCACGCATTGGGGCGACGCGGTGCTGCAAGGAACCGCGACCGACATCACGACGACGCTCGACGCCCTGATGCGCGGCAAGTTGTCGTTCAACCTGTACGTGATCCACGGCGGCACGAGTTTCGGCTTCTTTTCCGGCGCGAACACCGACGGGACCAGCGGCGAGTATCAACCGGACATCACGAGCTACGACTATGCCGCGCCGATCAGCGAGCAGGGCGTCGCCACCGCGCACTACCTGCGCTATCGCAAGCTGATCGCCGGCTACCTGCCGATGCCGCTGCCGCCGGTTCCCGCGCCGGTTCCGACGCTCTCGGGCGTCGCCGCGATCACGCCCGCGCCGTTCGCGTCGCTGTGGGACAACCTGCCGGCGGCCTTGCCGGCGGAGCGTCCGCAGCCGTTCGAGGCGTACGGCCAGGCATTCGGCCTCGTGCTGTATCGGCGGGCGCTGCGGGGGTATGCCGGGGGCGTGCTGACCGCAACCGACGTCCACGACTATGCGACGGTGTACGTCGACGAGCACTATGCGGGCGGCATCTCGCGCGCCGCGCTGCCGGCCGATTACGCGCAGGCATTCAACCTGACCCATCATGCGCCGCTGACGCTGTCTCCCGCGCTCGCGACGTCCCCCGCGCCGACGCTCGACATCCTGGTCGAGGGGATGGGGCGCGTGAACTACGGCCATGCGATCGTCGATCGCAAGGGCATCCTGCAGTCGATCGCGCTGCAGCCGAACGGCGGGGCCGACGCGGAACTGCTCGATTGGGGCGTGCATCTGCTGCCGTTCGACGCCGCGTACGTGGCCGGCCTGCGGCCCGTCGTGACGAATCCGCGCAGGAGCGGCCTGTTCTTCAAGGCGACGTTCAACCTGAATGCGGCCGCCGACACCTATCTCGACATGAGCGCGTGGACGAAGGGCTTCGTCTGGGTGAACGGCCGCCACCTCGGCCGCTACTGGAAGATCGGGCCGCAGCATCGGCTCTATTGTCCCGCACCGTGGCTGCGGCCGGGACTCAACGAAGTCCTGGTGTTCGATCTGCATCAGGTCGACAGCCGGCCGATCGCGTTCGCCCGCACGCTCGCCTGAGCGGCCGTTTTCATTCGGCCGGCGGCGGCCGGCTGCCTTCGATCCGTTTCAGATTCCGGGAGATACCATGAAATCGACGCTACGATGGCTTGCCGTGATGTGCGCGAGCAGCGCGCTCGGCATGGGGGGCGCGCACGCGGCGACGTTCAGCGCGGCATCGGCGGTGCAGGCGAGCCCTGTGTCCGACAGTCCGAACTCGCTGTTCATCGATCGCAACGGCGCGTTCTACGTGCAGAACGCGTTCGCGCAATACGACGACGTGCCCGCCAATCATTACTGGAAGTTCTACACGGGGCCGAACGTGGATTCGCTGACGGAGTCCGCCGCGCATTCCCAGTACGACACCCGCGTGCTGTGCAACGCCAGGAACCCGGTCGCGATCGCGCTGTTCGGTCAGCCGGTGAAGTCGCACACCGGTTACACGCAAGCGGACTACTGCGACCTGATCGGCGTGTGGGTGGATCCGGATTCGGGCGACTGGTACGGGATCGTTCACAACGAGCTGTTCGGCAACGACCCGCGCGTCGACGCGATCTCGTATGCGATTTCCACCGACCAGGGCGCGAACTGGACGCTGCAGGCGCCGATCCTCACGTCGCCCTACGGCCGCGGCGATCCGAAGACGCCGTATTACTACTACGGCGACGGCGATCCGCGCCTGTACGTCGACAACGTGTCCGGTTACTTCTACCTCTTCTACACGAGCCGCATCCTGGGGCAGAACGGCAACCCGAGCGGCTTCGACAACTACATGTGGGCGCACGCCGCGCGCGCGCCGATCAGCGACAAGATGAAGCCGTCGTCGTGGCGGAAGTTCCACGACGGCAAGTGGGAGCAGGCGGGCGGCACGAACTGGACCTGCGACGCGGCGACGGCCGCCGCGACGCCGTGCGCGGCCGCGCCTGTGTCCAGCGCGCTCGAATCGAACCTCGCGGGGCCGGCGACCGACCTGAGCGCGCAAGGCGGGCCGGCCGCCGACCAGACGGGCGGCGAGACGTTCGCGCCGCCGGCGCAGGGCGCGGGCGACCTGCTGTCGGCCGGCTATACGAACGGCACGATGCGCGTGATGAGCGTCGCATGGAACGTGTACCTGCAGAAGTACCTTGCGATTGCCGAGGACCGCACGATTTCGAATCCCGGCACCCGCGAGTTCGACTACGGCGCGCCGGCCACGACGCTGAAGTTCTATGTGTCCGACGATCTGGCGACGCAACGCTGGGCCTTCGCCGGCAGCGTGCCGTATTCGTCGACCTCCTGGTATCGCTGGTTTACCGACAGCGTGTCGAAGACGTCGGCCGCGACGCTCGGCAGCACGTTCCGCACGTATTGCGTATTCGGTTCCTGCTCGAAGTACGATGCGGAATACATCGACGTGACGGTCGCGCTCGAGCCGGCGAAGGGCCACGCGCCGGCGGCGTACGCCGATGCGGGCGGCGTCACGGTGCCGGTCGCGTCCGGGTCGAGGCGGGTGTACATCGTGCATCCGGGCAGCGCGGCGACGAATCTGCCTGCCGCCGCTGACGGCGCATGGACGCTGGACGCCGTCGGCGACGGCTTTTTCACGCTGCGGCTCGGCAAGCGCTATCTCGGCGTGGGCGGCGGCGCTGCCGGACGCGCCTGGGGCGCGGCGCCGATCTGGACGTCGAGCGCCGCGGGCGCGCGGCAGCAATGGTATTTCCAGAAGATCGGCGATGGCGCGGCCGGCGGCTATCGGCTGGTCAATCGCGACAGCGGGCTCGCGCTGAACGTGCCCGGCAGCGCACTGACGGCGAACCTCGCCGGCGTGGCGACCGTGCCGATCCGCAGCTGGGATGCGGCGCCGCGCGCGTCGATCGCGGTGTGGCCCCGGGCGCAGCAGGCGTTGCGCCTGGTCGCGAAGTGAGTCGCGCGCGCGGATGAGGCGGGGATCCTGGCGCGAGCGCACGTTGCGCCGACGACGCAGTGGCCGGGTCAGGCTCGTCGAGCATCGCCGCGCGTGTGCGATGGTGGGCCGGACGCGCGACGCTCACCGGGCGATCCGTTTAAGGCGGCATTAAGGCCGGTGTCAGTCGCGCGTAAAAATCGGTGGCGGGCGGGCATGAATTATCTCTATAATCGTTCCTGCATTTTGACCGACCGCGCGAGATTGATTTAAGACGCCAATACACCGTCCGAGGTTCGCCTGTCGAGCATCGCATTGCTGGAGCGCCGCGCCTTTGCGCGGCGCGCGCCAGCGCCCGTCCCGCGGGCGTGAGCGCGCTTCTGTCGCCGGCGGCGAAAGCCGATCCTGGATATAGCCGGCGTCCGGCCCGATCGCAGCGAATTAACGCATTCGCATTATTGCGAATACGGCGTTGAATCCGATCGATTTCGAATCATTTTCGATGCCAATCCCAATGCGCATTCCGTGAATGGCATGCGGGACTTCGCTCGCGCCGGTCGTTTGATCCGACACGACAACGGCAGCGCGCGACGGCACGCCGCCAGGAGGCAGATCCCAGTGAAAGCGCAAGACGAACAACTGCATCGCGGCCTGGAAGAGCGGCACATCAACCTGATGGCGCTCGGCGCCACCATCGGCGTGGGCCTGTTTCTCGGCTCCGCCGCCGCGATCCGCACGGCCGGCCCGGCCATTCTGCTCACCTACATCCTCGGCGGCGTCACGATCTTCCTGATCATGCGCGCGCTCGGCGAGATGGCGATCCACAACCCGGTCGCGGGCGCGTTCAGCCGCTACGCGCAGGACTATCTCGGGCCGCTCGCGGGCTATCTCACGGGCTGGACCTACTGGTTCATGTGGATCGTCACCTGCATGGCGGAAATCACCGCGGTCGGGGTCTACATGCACATGTGGTTCCCCGACGTGCCGAACTGGATCTGGACCTTCGCCGCGCTGGTGCTGATGGGCGCGGTGAACTTCATCGCGGTCAAGCTGTACGGCGAGTTCGAATTCTGGTTCGCGCTGATCAAGATCGTGACGATCGTGCTGATGATCGCGAGCGGCGCGCTGATGATCGTGTTCGGCTTCGGCAACGGCGGCGTCGCCACCGGCATCTCGAACCTGTGGACCCACGGCGGCTTCATGCCGAACGGCTTCACGGGCGTGATCGATGCGCTGCCGATCGTGATGTTCGCGTATCTCGGCGTCGAGATGCTCGGCCTGACGGCGGGCGAGGCGCGCAATCCGGAGAAGTCGCTCGCGAAGGCGGTGAACTCGGTGTTCTGGCGCGTCGTGATCTTCTACGTCGGCGCGCTGTTCGTGATCATGTCGATCTACCCGTGGGATCAGATCGGCACGCAGGGCAGCCCGTTCGTGATGACGTTCTCGCGGCTCGGCATCCCGGCGGCGGCGGGCATCATCAATTTCGTGGTGCTGACGGCGGCCTTGTCGTCGTGCAACAGCGGCATCTTCAGCACCGCGCGCATGCTGTACAACCTCGCGCAGCAGCGCCAGGCCCCGGCCGGCCTCGCCTCGGTGAACCGGCGCGGCGTGCCGGTGTACGGCGTGTTGATCTCGGTCGCGCTGCTGCTGATCGGCGTCGTGCTCAACTATTTCGCGCCGCAGAAGGTGTTCGTGTGGCTCACGTCGGTGTCGACCTTCGGCGCGATCTGGACCTGGTGCGTGATCCTCGTCGCGCAGCTGCGGTTCCGCCGCCATCTGTCGCCGGCGCAGTTCGCGCGCCTGCCGCTGCGGGTGCCGTTCTATCCGCTGTCGTCGTTCGTCGCGCTCGCGTTCCTCGCGTTCGTGGTGGGCCTGATGACGCTGTCGCCGGACACGCGCGTCGCGCTGGTCGTCGGCCCGCTGTGGATCGTCGGCCTCACCGTGTTCTATTTCGTGTACCACGCGGGCCGGCGCGCGCCGGTCGCGTCGCCCGACGCCTAGCGCCTGTCGTGAACCGATCCCGATAAGCGGCAAAGCGCATGGCCATCTCGCGGGCCGCCGACTCGCGCATCGCCGCTCATTCGCGGCCGCGCGGTCGAGCGGTCGTCTCGACGACGCGGTCGACCCAGTCCCGGTAGAACGCGCGGTACTTGAGCACGAGCTTGTCGTACTTGCTGTACGCGCCGCCGCCGTCCGGCTTCATCCCGTTCCAGATCTTGACGTCGTACCCCGCGGCCTGTCTGGTCTGCAATCCGAACAGCACGAAGTCGGTCGCGCGGCGCAGGGCGCCGCCCGCCTTCCTGATCGAGATGAGCATGTGCATGACGTTCTTGCCGTCGCTCACGGGCGTCACGCACTGGAGCAGCTTGTATTTGGCGTCCCCGTCCAGGGCGACGGTCATGACGCACCCGCCGGGGTAGCCGTCGAAGTGCAGGTTCATCTGCGACATGTTGAGGCCGAGCGCGCGCGACAGCATGCCGAGGGGGCCGAAGTAGCGGTCCACGGTGAAGTCGATCCCGGCGCCGAACCACGCGCCCGCCCGCGCCAGCGACTCGACCTCCGGCCACCGGCGCCAATCGTCGAAGAGCTTGAGCTCGAAGGCCGTGACCGGGAGCGCGTGCACGGGCGTCGCGTGCTGCGCGTCGTAGAAGTTCTCGACGATCCGCAGGACCGCAGTCGTCGTCTCGAACGCGAAGTGCAGGTGCATGTAGTCGCCGTTGTCGACGTCGGCCGCGGCGATTTCGGGCAGCGGGTGCAGCGGCTGCGGGGAGCCGTACCAGACCCACACGTAGCCGTATCGCTCGGTGGTGGCCAAGGTCGGCTGGCGCGCCCCGCGCGGGACCGGCTCCAGCCGGCGCACCGCAAGGCTGTGGCCGGGGATGTGAACGCATTGGCCGTGCTCGTCGTACCGCCAGTGGTGGAACGGGCACTGGATGCACCCGTCCATGACCCGCCCGTCGGCCAGGTTCGCGCCGAGGTGCGAGCAGTGGCGGTCCATCACCACGGCCCGCCCCGTCGCGCCGCGCCACGCCACGCACGGACGGCCGAAGAGCGTCAACTCCGTCGGCTTGTCCTTGAGGTCGTCCGAGCGCATCGCGACGTACCAGCTCGCGGCCAGGCGCGTGGTCGCGTCGTACGCCCCCGGGGAATGCTCCCGGGTGCCCGCTTGATCCAATTGAACGTCGTTCATCGTTTTCGTTCCGGCGTCGGCCGACTACTTCAGCGCCAAGCCGATGCGGGTCGTGACGTACGCCTTGAGCAGCGCGAACATCGGGTTGTAGTCGAAGTACTTTTTCACCTCTGCCGGCGCGCTGGTTTGCGTCCAGTGCATCAGCTTCATCGCCGGCAGCAGGCTGTACTTCGAGTTGTTGAGCTGCGGCTTGGCCCCGGTGATGCAGTACCCGAAGCCGAACATCGGCCTGGCGAAGTCGCGTTCGTCGATGAGGGCGTGGATCCGCGCCGCGGCTTCCTCGGCCGGCTTGAGCCCGGCGCTCACGGCCTCGACCTCGGCTTTGGCGTCGTTGAACAACTGGTAGTAGCCCTCCATGTCCGCGCACAGGTACCCGAGGTACGGTGGGTCGTTGTCGAGGTGATCGAGGTCGCCCTCGTCACGCGACGCGCGGAACCTCGCGTGGGCCTGCACGAGCCGGAACTGCCCGAGGATCGTGCCGACCGCCCACAGCCGGTGGAACGCATCCCACAGGCGGAAATCCGAGAACGCCGTGTAGCAGCAGCTGACGAAATCGTCGTTGTGGTCCAGGAGCTTCTGCTGCAGGCGCTCGATGTACTCGAAGCGCTCGGGGGAGAAGTCGTCGTCGCGCAGCGCCTTGATGAGGCGCGCCGCGAGCGCGTGGATGGTCACCGCGGTGTTCTCGAGCCCCCGGGAGAAGAGCGGGTCGATGAAGCCGTTCGCGTGCAGCATCAGACAGTAGCGGTCGCCGACGCAGGCGCTCGACGAGAATTGCAGGCGGTCGGTCCTGACCCAGTCGCGCACCGGCACGGCGTCCCGGAATTGCGCTCCGATGCTCGGGAAGCGCGCGAGGAATTCATCGAATTCCTGCTGCGCGGAGATGTCCGTTTTCGGGTGGACGCGCGGGTCGAGCTGCAGGCCGACGCTCACCAGGTTGTTGGTCGACCGCGGGTGGTTGTTGAACGGAATCACCCAGAGCCAGCCGCCCGCGAACATGTGGTGCAGGGTCCCCTCGTGCCAGCGCCAGCGCTGCCCCTTGACCTTGAAGATGTCGTCGAACGGCTTGACCCCGAGCATGTGCGTGTAGAGGCTGCGCGAGTGCGTCTTGAAGCGACACGGCTCCTCGCGGAGCTTGAACTTGGTCGCGAGCGGCGCGCGAGGGCCTCCGCAGTCGATCATGTACCGGCCGGTGAACCGTTCGCCCTGGGCGGTGGTCACCGCGACGCCGTCCTTGTCGGCGTGGTATTCGGTCGCGTTCGTCTTCTGGCGGACCGTGCAGCCGTATTGAATGGCGGCCTGCAACAGGTAGGCGTCCACGTCTTGCCGGTAATAGTGGCTCTCCGGGCCCCACGGCAGCTCGGGAATGACGCACTGCGTGAACTCCTTCGGGTCGTGCTCCTGGCCGGGCTTGTGGAACACGAAGCCGAAGTTGCGCTTGATGCCCGTGCTCGACGCGACGTAACGCTGCGTCGCGTAGAACGACGTGATGCGGTCGAGCTCCGGAATGCCGTAGCGATCGGCGATGATGCGGTTCATCAGCGACGTCTCGGGGATCGACGATTCGCCGATCGTGAACCGCGGGTGCGACGACTCCTCGATGATCAGCACGCGAAACTGTTGTTTGGCCAGGATGGCGCCCATCTGGGTGCCGGACATGCCCGAGCCGAGGATGATCACGTCGTAGTGGTTGCTATCGCGCCCGTTCGCGGGGTTCAGCTGAGTCATGGGGCAACTCTCCTGGTGGGATGGAACACAGGGCCGCACGCGTCAGGCGTCAGGACTCGTCGAGCGCGGCGCGGAGGCGGGCCCGCACGGCGCGCGTGAGCGTGAGCAGATCGCCGAGCATGCTGGGCGCGTATCCCCCGCTGCCGATTGCGGGGCCGCTGCGGCCGACTTCGTACGTCCGCTCCGCCAATTTGAGGTGGGGTGCGCGGAAGCGCAGCAGGATCTCGAAGACCCGGTCGAGGGCCGCCAGCCCGGCCCTGACGGACTCGTCCCGCGCGCCGAACGCGTGCGCCTCGCCGAGCGCGCGGTCGACCAGCGCCGGCTCCCCGGCGAACCGCGCGTAGACCGCCCTGAACGCGGGAAGCACGTAGGGCAGGTAGGTCTCCTTGAATTCTCGGTAAGTGGGGTGGTCCGATTGTGAGCCCCATAGGACGTGCTCCAGCACGAAGAGGGGCATTTCCACGGCACCGGGGCCGAGGTAGCTCTGGCCCCCGACTCGAATCGGTTCGTAGAAGGGGCGCAGTTCGTCGTAGAAGACCTGCACCGAGATGAAGCGGAACGCGTAAACGATCGATTCGACCATTTTATGAAGATAGGCCGCCAGCTCGTCGCATCCTTGCGCGAACGCGGGCGATCGCAGGGGCACGTCGGACAGCTCGACGGTCAACGCGATGGCCGCCTCGAGGTTTGCCATCGAGATGCGCACGCTCGCGAGCAGGTGCGCTTCGTCGCTGAGCCCGGTGTAACTCCGCTGCGCGTCGGCCGTCGCGGGATTCCAGACCGTCACATGCAGGAGCGTCTCGCGCGGTGGCAGGCCGGTCACACGCGCCAGGTCGAGCAGCACTGGTTCGAGCCCGGGCACCACGTCCGTGGGTTCGTGTCCGTGCCGCTTGAGCGACCCCAGGAAGAACCCGATGTCCCGCATCGCGGCGGCGGCTTCGACGAAGCCCCAGCCGGAGGGCACGCCGCGCGCCGGGAGGAACTCGTGCAATAGGCCAACGATGCCGGGCACGTCCTTTTTACGGTTCAGGCCCGGCAGCTGCAGAACGAGCGCCCGCGCCTGCAGCGGATCGCAGGCCGCCACCGCGGCGTGCGTGGCCGCGAATGCGCATACCCGGTCCAGGGCGCGCATCATGACAGGGTTTCCGGCGCCGCGAGCGTCGGCCCGGGCTGACTGCGAGACGGCCCCGCGTCGCCCCCGCGCAGCGACCGCAGGTAGTCGTAGTTGGTCGGCAGGCTCGTCCGCAGACGCTCGGCCTCGCGCCGGATGCGGGCGAACATCGCCTCGGCCTTCTCGATCGACTCCGGTCGGTGCTGCAAGAGCGGCAGCGACCGGTCGGGCAGCATGCCCAAGCCGGCAAAGACGCAGTAGTAGTTTCCGTTCAACCAGAAGTTCTTGAATTCGTAGTCGAAGGTCTCGTAGTACGTGGAATCGTCGAACGACGTGGTGGTCAGCGGCAGCCCGGCCTTGTAGCGCTCAACCTTCTCTTTGATCGCGTCCGAGAGCCGCAGGTCGTGCCGGTTCGCGAGCCAGAAAGGCGTGTCTTCGCGCGACGTGGTGAAGTAGTGCGCCTGGACGAAATCCCGGCAGTCGTCGAACATGTGGACGATCTCGGCGTTGAACGCGTCGGCCAGGCGCGGATCGAACGCGGTATCGGGGAAGTGCTTCACGAGCTGATAAAGCGCCGCGTAGATGAAGTAGATTCCCGTCGATTCCAGGGGCTCCAGAAAGCACGACGACAGCCCGATCGCGACGCAGTTGTTGACCCACGCCCGTCCGTTGCGCCCGACCCGGAACTTGATCTGGTTGAGCGGCTGCTTGTCCGAGAGGCCCCAGAGGTCGAGGAAGTCGGCGGTGGCCTGGTCGCGCGAGGTGAACTTGCTCGAGAAGACGTAGCCGCTGCCGAACCGGCCCAGCATCGGTATCTTCCAGGTCCACCCCGCGTTCATGGCGATCGAGGAAGTGTACGGCTCGATCCCCACGCGCGCGTCTGCGTTGGGCACGGCGCTGGCGACCGCGCTGTCGCACAGCAGGTAGTCGGACATGTCGATGAAGGGTTCCTTCAGGGCCTGGTTGATCAAGAGCCCCCGCATGCCGGAGCAGTCGATGAACAGGTCCGCTTCCAGCGTCCGTCCCTCCTTGGTGGACAGGCTGGAGATGTAGCCGCGGTCGTTCAGGTGAACCCCCTCGACCTCGTCGACCACGCGGCTCACGCCGCGTTCGACGGCCCAGCGCTTCAGGAAGTCGGCCACCAGGTGCGCATCGAAGTGCCACGCGTGGGACATCTGGCGGGTGCCGTCGGGCAGGCACGGCGCGAGCTTGTCGTCGAGCGCCTCGGGCTGCGGGTAGCAGGCGTACTCCATCGGCTGCCGGAAGCCCTGTTCGCGCTTGCGAAGCCAGTAGTGGGTAAGCGGCACGCCGTCGCAGTTCGGCACGGTGCCGAACAAATGGTAGAAGTAATCGTCGCGCGAGCGGTCGGGCGATTTCCTCCAGTTCACGAACTTGATGGCGGCCTTGAACGCGCCGTTCACCTGGGGCATCCACTCCCGCTCCGGTATCCCGAGGAAGTCGAAGAACACCTTCTGCAGATTCGGGATGGTCGCCTCGCCCACGCCGATCCGGGGAATCGCCGCGGATTCGATGAGCGTGATGTTCGCCTGCTGCTGGAGCGCCCGGACGAGGTACGAGGCGGCCATCCAGCCCGCGGTGCCGCCGCCCACGATGACGATATTCTTGATGGGGTTGCTCATCACACTCTTCCCATAGGACTTAAAACCTGAATGGATAGTGCCGTCTTATCGGACTGAACTCGCCACTCGTCCGGTAACGCGTCATAACGTGTCTGGCTCATCACGACAAATCGACAAATGACACCGGGAAGGCATGGTGAATCGCAACGAAGTTGGGCAGCGCTGCGTGAAAGAACTTCCCCTCGCCGCATCACCCGACCACAGCACGCCGTCCAGCGCACCGGTCCGCAGCAGAGGACGCACTGGCCCCTCCGACGAGACCGTCTTTCGGGTGCCTGCCACGTCTCCAGGGCAGTGGGGGATGTCCATCAACGCAATACCCGGACACCGTTGCCTGCATCCCGAGAGGGTGATGCGAGGCTGTTTTTCTCTCAACTTAAACAAAAGGACAACTTAGCAATATGAGTCGCTCATCGCACCGTCGGCGCACCGCGTAAGGGATGCCGCATCAACAGATTGACTTGCCGATGCGGCATCGTCATTAGCGCATCGAGAGGTTCGGACAACGTCAGCTTCGCGAGGCTTGCCATCCCATGTACGTAACCTCTCCGATACACCTTAGCAATGTTAACGACGGGTATCTCGCAAAATTTCATATCAATCTGAATTGATCCAGAGGAATACTCAATCCCGGAAAATATCGGCGAAAGGAGAGGGCGCGCCGATGGATTTTTGTATAAAAAGTGAAATTGAATACAGAATTAAAATAAAAATAAATCCGTCGCCATTTCTGAGGCAAAGATGCCAACCTTGGCGCATTTCGGCGGTCTTGGCCTGCTGCCCGCGTTTAGGGGGTGTGATGAACTTGGCCGCTGGTCGGACGAGACGTCGGGATGCAAACCCGCAAGCCTTATCGGAGCGATGCAAGCGACGAACAACGGTCGTTCGTCGTGGCGTATCTGGCGCTGGTGCGAGAAGGCGGTGAACAATGCCGCCACGCGCTTCACGAGGTATTCAATGCGCCGCGCTGGTAGTTCCGAAGCGGCGCGCCGCGGCGCATGTCGCCTATTGACCTGCTCTCGTGGGAAGCACTCTGTCAACCGACGCAGCGCTGGAGGCGAGCGGGTTGTTTCGAGGCGATCGTGCATGGCCTGCGAGAACTGTCGAGCGCGTGCGATGAGGGCAAAGCGCAACCCGGCGCCATGATCCGGGACAGCCGCACATTGCAATCGACACCGGAATCCGGCTCGCACGCCGCAAGGGTTCGAAAGTGCATCTGGCGGTTGATACTCCGGGTCGGTTGCCGGCGCGGCAAGTGGCACCGGCCCATGAGCAGGATCGCGCGCAGGTCGAGCAATTGGCCCATGCGGGACAGGAATCGACCGGCCGGAGGTTGACGCTTGCGTATCTGGATCAGGGCGATACCAGCGAAGCGACTCGTCAGGCTGCACAAAGCCGCTGCATCGAATGGAGGGGGCAAGCACACCGAGGCCATACGTGGTTTCGTGTTGCTGCCCGGACGCCCGGGTGGCCGAGCGCCGCTTCGCACGGGCCGCGCGCCTTTGACGCCTCGCGCGCGGCGATGAACGGTTGCCTCACACGCTGGCCGGATTCCATGTCCTCGCCTTCGCTTGTCTGATGCGGCCCAAAATCATCGACTTCATTCATATGGGTTCATGACAGGCGCCAGGCGTCGGGCGCTTGCGTGCCGCGCGCGACGTCGCATTGGAGTTGCGACCTGGCGGGCCGCCAGTCGCACCTTGCGCGCCGCGCGCGCGACGTAGCATGATGCGGCGTTGGCCCGGGCGGCCGTGCTGCGCCGCCCGGTTTTCTGTCGGTTGACTGTAAGGCGGATCATGGAACGGGCGCGAGCGGGATGGCGCGCGGCGGCCTGCGTGCTGTCGTGCGTGGTGATGTGCGCGTGGGGGCGGCCCGCCGAGGCGGCCGGCATGCGCGATGAGATCGTCAAGGTCACGAAATCGCACGGCCTGTTCGGCGTGAAGCTGACCGCGCGGATCTACACGCCGCCCGGCGACGGGTCGTTTCCGCTGATCGTGATCAATCACGGCAAGGCGAACGGCAATCCCGCATTCCAGAAGGATCGCGGCTACTACTTCCAGGCGCGTGCGTTCGTGCAGCGCGGCTATGCCGTGATCGTGCCGACCCGGCAGGGCTTCGGCTCCTCCGGCGGCCTCTACGCGGACGGCGGCTGCAATATCGCCGAGACCGGCCGCCTGCAGGCCGACGACATCGAGGCGGCGATCGGCTATGCGAAATCGCTGCCCTATGTCGACGCGGCGCACATCGTCGTGATCGGCCAGTCGCAGGGCGGACTCGCGACGATGGCGCTCGGCGAGCGCAACCTGCCGGGCGTGGTGGGGCTCATCAACATGGCGGGCGGGATGCGGCGCGAGCGCTGCATCGACTGGGAGCGCGCGGATGTCGACGCCTACGCGCAATATGGCGCGAAATCGGAGGCGCCGTCGCTGTGGATGTACGGCGACAACGATTCCTACTGGGGCCAGACGCTGCCGAAGGCGATGCACGACGCCTATGTCGCGGCGGGCGGGCGGGCGGAGTGGGTCGATTACGGCGTATTCGGCAGCGATTCGCACCAGACCTTCGCGTCGCGCAGCGGCATGCCGTTGTGGCTGCCCGCCTATGCGCGTTTCTTCGCCGCGCTGGGGCTGCCGTTCGAGGCGCATAGCCTGCGCGGCGAGGGCGCGGGGGCGGATGGCGCCGGGCCTGCCGGCGCGGGACCGGACGTCGAGGATCTCGACGCGGTGCCCGTGACGGGCGCGGGAAAAGGGCTCTATGCGGCGTTCCTCGACGCCGATCCGCGCGCGCATCGTGCGTTCGCGGTATCGCCCGACGGCCATTGCGGCTACGCGGTCGGCGACGACGCCGCGCGTCTCGCGCTCGCGCATTGCGCGACGCATACGCAGGCCGCCTGCGAACTCTATGCGGTCGATCAACAGGTCGTGTATCGGCACGCGGCGCATGCGGGGGCGAATAGCGAATAACGAATAGCGAATAACGCGGCGCGAAGCGCGCACGGCGAAGCGCGGCGCGCAAGGACACGGCGTGAAAAGTCCGGTGGACGCTTAAATCAGACGAAAGCGACGGGTGCGCGACGGCTCGGGATCCGGACATTGTCCTCAAGAAAAGCGGGGGCGGGCCGTATACAGAGACACCTGTCAATCGGGCGTCCCGCTCCCTACCAAGAGTCGCTGCCACATGTTTTCGTCTATCCGCGCCCGTATCATCGCCGCCAGTGTCGGCATCGTCGTATTCGCACTGGTCATCAGCACCCTGCTCAACTATCTCGTCAGCAAGTCCTACAACGACGAGTCGATCAACCAAAGCCTGATTGCCGTCGCGAACGGCCACGCGGTCGGGATTCGCGACTGGGTCGCATCGAAGAGCCAGATGGTCGCGTCGCTGCAGGACGCGGTGCTGTCGCCGGATCCGCTGCCCGCGCTGAAGCAGGTCGCGGCGGCGGGCGGCTTCACCAACGTTTACGTCGGCTACGCGGACAAAACCGCCAAGTTCTCCGATGCATCCGGCATCCCGCCCGATTACGACCCGACCGGCCGCCCGTGGTATCGGCAAGCGGCCGACGCCGGCAAGCCGATCGTCACGCCGCCCTATGTCGATGTCGGCACCGGCAAGCTGGTGGTCGCGTTCGCCGTGCCGGTGGTGCGCGACGGCGCGGTGAAGGCGGTGGTGTCGGGCGACGTCGCGATGGACAGCGTGATTGCGAACGTGAAGGCGATCCATCCGACGCCCGCGAGCTTCGGGATGCTGATCGACAGCAGCGGCCATATCGTCGCGCATCCGGATTCGAAGCTGACCTTGAAGCCGTTGGCCGATTTCGCGCCGGACCTGAAGAACGTCAATCTCGCCTCGCTGGCGAGCGCCGATGCGCCGCTTGAAGTGAAGGTCGGCGACGAGACCAAGCTGGTTCGCGCGCTGCCGATCACGGGCACCGACTGGTATGCGATCGTCGCGCTCGATCGCGCGGAGGCGACGGCCGGCACGAAGCTGATGCTGACGACCGAGATTGTGTCGATGATCGTGATCGCGGTGCTGGCGTCGCTGATCGTCGGCGCGATCACGGCCACCGCGTTCCGCCGGCTGTCGATGGTGCGTCAGGCGATGGCCGCGATCGGTTCGGGCTCGGGCGACCTGACCCAGCGTCTGCCGGCCGACGGCCGCGACGAAGTCAGCGACATCGCGCGCTCGTTCAACGCCTTCGTCGACAAGCTGCACGACGTGATGGTGCAGATCCGCGACGCGAGCGAATCGGTGCGGACCGCCGCGAACGAGATCGCGGCCGGCAACCTCGACCTGTCGTCGCGCACTGAGTCGGCGGCGGCAAGCCTGGAGCAGACGGCTGCCTCGATGGAGGAGATCACCGCGACGGTCGGCCAGTCGGCGAGCGCGGCGGGGCAGGCCGATGAGCGCGCGGCGGCGGCGTCGAAGATCGCGTCGCACGGCGGCGTGGTGGTGGCGGACGTGATCGCGACGATGGAGAAGATCGAAGGGGCGTCGAGCCGCATCGGCGACATCATCGGCGTGATCGACGGCATCGCATTCCAGACCAACATCCTCGCGCTGAACGCGGCCGTCGAAGCGGCGCGCGCGGGCGAGCAGGGCCGCGGTTTCGCGGTGGTCGCGGCGGAGGTGCGCAGCCTCGCGCAGCGCAGCGCGCAGGCGGCCCGCGAGGTGAAGGTGCTGGTCGAATCGACGGTCGAGAGCGTGGGGGCGGGATCGAGCCAGGTGCGCCAGGCCGGGCAGACGATGAACGAGATCGTGACCAACGTCTCGAACGTGACGACCATCATCTCGGAGATCACGCACGCGGCGAACGAGCAGACGCGCGGCATCCAGGAAGTCAACCGCGCGGTCACGCAGCTCGACGAGATGGTCCAGCAGAATGCGGCGCTCGTCGAACAGTCGACCGCGGCGGCGGCCGCGCTCCAGACCCAGGCCAATGCGCTGGCCACGACGGTGGGCCAGTTCCGCGTCGCCTGATCCGGCGATCGCGCGCGGCGTCCCGGGCGGGCGCCGCGCATTCAACGGCATTTCAAAAGTAATTGGTATCAGGTATGCCAAAAAATAAACCTGAAGTCGGTAATGATCCTTTGGCTGATCCGCAACGAAATTCATATTGAAATTCGGTTGAGTATTGTTTCATTTCATGTGAGCTCAACCGCCTGCATCCATTAACTCGAGGACGGCGTCGCCGGGTGCCACGCCGCAATGGCGGCACCAGTCCAGATAGAACAGGATGTCGACGTAGCGTTCGCCACGTTCGATCTTGGATAGATAGGATTGGTCGATCCGCAGGCGCTCCGCGAGCTGCGTCTGGGTCAGGCCGGCTGCTCTCCTCAGCGCCCGCAGGTGGGTGCGGAGGATGACATAGCGAGGATGGTGAATGGACGGGAGCATGGGCGAATGCTCCCTGCTGAATCAAAATAGGCCACATTGGCCTATTTCGGATATGATAACTGAATCCTGACCGCGGAATAAAAATCATTCAAACAACAGGCATGGTTTTGATGCTCGCGGGCCGGGGTTGTCGGATTCATACGGGGAATGGGTAATGGCAACATACAAGGAATTGCTCGCCAGACTGAATGATTTGACGCGGCAGGCGAGAGTAGCGAGGGATGCGGAGCTGCAAGCCGTGGTCACCGAAATTCGGCAAAAAATCGCCGACTACGGGCTGACGCAGCGTGATCTGTTTCCGCCCCGCCTGGGGCGGCCGAAGAAGGACGAGCAGCGCCCGAAGCCGCGCTACCGCGATCCGAAGACGGGCGCCACCTGGACGGGCCGGGGCCGCGCGCCCGCCTGGATCGTCGGGCAGGAGCGGGAGCGCTTCCTGATCGACGAGTGACCGGGCGCGGGTGATAAGCACATAAAAAAGAAGTCTTTTACGCGGGCGCGGAACGCTGGTTAGATCGGACGGATTGTCCCTACGCGCAACGTGCCGGCGTCTCCATGAGCGTATTCACCGAAGCAGTCCTGCCCGCTCGCAGCGGCGCGCCCGCGCGCGCGGCCCTGCCGTTCACGCCGTACCGCGACGGCCGTTCGCTCGACCCGGGCACGCGCCGCGCGATCCATGCGGCCTTCACGGCCAATCCCTGCCTGCGCGACTGGCCCGCGCACTCGATCGATGCGCTGTGCGATACCGGGCGGCTGCGCACCTGGATGCCGGGCGAGCTGATCTTCGCGCGCGACGCGCCCTGCGACGATATCCAGGTGGTGCTGTCGGGCGCGATCGAGATGAGCTGGACGAGCGCGTCCGGCGCGCGCGCGGTCGCCGTGTACATGTGGGCGAACGAGGTCATCAATTTCATCCCCGTGATCGACGGCGGCGGTTCGATGCACGACCAGCGCGCGCATGGTCCGACCACGCTGTTCCATATCTCCCGCGCCGCGCTGTTCGAGCAGTTCGCGCGCGAGCCGCGCCTGATGCGCGGCGTGCTCGACCTGATCTGCATGCGCAGCCGCGCGCTGCACCGGCGCATCGGCAAGCGCGCGCTGTCGGGGTTCCGCGCGCGGCTCGCCGATCAGCTGCTCGTGCTCGCGGAGTGGCATGGGCAGGCGACGCCGCGCGGCATCGAGCTGACGATCCGGCTGTCGCAGGAGGATCTCGCGTCGCTGCTGGTGGCGTCGCGGCAGAGCGTGAACAAGGAAGTGCGCCGGCTCGTGCAGCAGCGCGTGATCGACGCGCAGTACAGCCGGATCACGATTCTCGATCTGGAGGCGTTGCGGGCGATCAGCGAGCGGGACGAGTAGCAGGCCGGCCGGGGAGGGGCGTTTCGCAGGCCATTTCCGCACGCCATCCTTCTATTGTGTCCGCTGCGTCCGGCGCGACTCGGCGATGCCGATGGGACGGCTCATGTCGCGCGCGTTGCCCGCTCCGCCACCGTTCGATCCGCTCGGGAATCCTGCGTCGAAGGCGGCGCTCGCGTTCGACGGCGCGGCCTGGGACGGTCGTCGTCCCGTGTCGAGCGCGCTGAAACCCGCGTCGTCCCGGCGTATCGTTCTGATCCCGTTCCTGCCCGCATGCGTGGCGATTGGCGAGGCCGCCGCACGGGTCCGCCTGCGCATGAGCGCCGCCATCCGATACATGCCCCGCTTGACGGCTTGACGGCGATCGATGTCGTCGCGCGGGCGGGGCGCGCGAGCAAGGAACGCACGGCAGCCGGCCTCCTGGTCGGCTTGCGCCTGCTTCTCCAGCCTTGAACGGTGCGCGGGCGCGCAGGCGGTCTCCCGGATCTTTCTCCATGATGCCGCGACGATGGGCGAAAGCGCAGGTTGAACGCGGCCGCCGTCCGGCGACCCGCGCACTCACGATTTCAGCGGCGCGGCCCGTTCCGCCCCAGCGCACGAATCCCGCTGAGGTTTGCACGCCGTCCGCCATAACGGTATGCCAACATCTTCTGTCAAATGTCCAACGCGCGATAGATTCGGCGCGTCCGGTCCGCCAATAATGCATTCCAACACCTGATCCAGACCGGACTCCCGACGTGCCGAACGCCTTCATCCCGTTGCCTGCCCCGATCCGCGCGCCGCACACGCCGCGACACGGTCGCCGCTGTCGCTGAGCCTTCGCGCTCGCCGTCCGGCGCCGCCGCGCCGGTCTCTCTCGATCCGTTCCGTTCCATGTTCGTCCTGCGCGCCATCGCGGCGCGCCGGCCTTGTGCCGTCCTTCACTCATAGAGGAATCCGCATCATGACCACGCTCAGCCTTGCCGCCTCGAATTCGCTCGACATCCATCCGGTCACCGGCCGCATCGGCGCCGAGATCCGCGGCGTCCGCTTGTCCGGCGATCTCGAACAGACGACGCTCGACGCGATCCGCGCCGCGCTGCTCAAGCACAAGGTGATTTTTTTCCGCGCCCAGACGCATCTCGACGACGTCGGGCAGGAAGCCTTCGCGAAGCGCCTGGGAGATCCCATCGCGCATCCGACCGTGCCGGTCGTCGACGGCACCGCGTATCTGCTGGAACTCGATTCGCATCGCGGCGGCCGCGCGAATTCGTGGCACACCGATGTGACCTTCGTCGACGCCTATCCGCAGGCGTCGATCCTGCGCGGCGTGACGATTCCCGAGGTCGGCGGCGACACCGTGTGGGCCAATACGGCGAGCGCCTACGACGATCTGCCGCCGCCGCTGAAGGCGCTCGCCGACACCTTGTGGGCGGTGCACAGCAACGAATACGACTATGCGACCCATGCGCGCGTGGGCGAGGCCGGGCGCGATGCCGAGGCGCTCAAGCGCTACCGCGAGGTGTTCGTGTCGACCCGCTACGAGACCGAGCATCCGGTCGTGCGCGTGCATCCGGAAACCGGCGAGAAGACGCTGATCCTCGGCCACTTCCTCAAGCATTTCGTCGGCGTGACGCCGAGCGGCTCCGCGCATCTGTTCGAACTGCTGCAAGGCTACGTGACGCGCCTCGAAAACATCGTGCGCTGGCGTTGGCAGGCGGGCGACGTCGCGATCTGGGACAACCGCGCGACCCAGCACTACGCGGTCAATGACTACGGCGATGCGCATCGCGTGGTGCGCCGCGTGACGCTCGCGGGCGATGTGCCGGTCAGCGTCGACGGCCGCCGCAGCGTGACCCGCTTGCGCGAGCCGAACCCGGCCGCCGTCGCGACGAAAGCCGCCTGAGCGGCGTTTTTCCACCCCATCGGAGCGCACGACACCATGAAGCTCTTTTCCAGATGGCTCAGGCCGCTCGCGCTGCTGGCGCTCGCCTGGACGCTCACCGTCCCGGGCGCGGCCGCCGCGCAGACAGTCATCCGCATCGCGGTGCCCGACGTCAGCGCGGGGCCGAAGCCCGCGGGCGGCGGCATCGTCGACGTGATCTACGTCCAGAAGCTGCTCGACAAGGCCTTCGCGAACCGCGGCGTCGAGGTGCGCTGGACGCACTTCAAGGGCGCGGGCCCCGCGATCAACGAGGCCTTCGCGAACGGCCAGGTCGATCTCGCGTTCCTCGGCGATCTGGCCGGCGTGATCGGCCGCGCGAACGGCCTCGACACCCGCTTGATCGCCGCGCTCGCGCGCGACGTCAACGGCTTCCTGGCGGTCGCGCCCGGCTCCGGCGTGAGCGATCTGCGCGCGCTGAAGGGGCGGCAGGTCGGCGTGTTTCGCGGCACCGCGCTGCAACTGTCGTTCGACAGCGTGTTGCAGTCCGAGGGCCTGAGCGAGCGCGATTTCCGGGTCGTCAATCTCGATCCGAACGCGGCCGCCGCCGCGCTCGCGGCGCGCCGCGTCGATGCGGTGTGGGGCTCGGCGGGCGTGTTCGTGCTGCGCGACAAGGGGCTCGCCGAGGTGCCCGTCAGCACCCGCGAGCGCAAGGGCGTCGGCACGCTGAAGGCGGGGCTCGTCGCGTCCGGCGCGTTCCTGCGCGCCCATCCCGACCTCGCGCGGACGGTCGTGAAGACCGTGCTGGAGGCGTCGCAGTGGCTGTCCGACAAGCGCAATCTCGACGCCTACATCGCACTGGAACAGCAGCAGGCGAACCTGCCGCCGACCGTGTGGCGCAACGAGCTGGCGCTCGCGGACCCGGCGGTGGTGTTCTCGCCGCTGCTGGATCGCTATTTCGTCGAGGCGTTCAAGCGCGACGTGCGCACCGCGAAGGAGCAGGGGTTGATCCGCCGCACGTTCGACGTCGATCAGTGGATCGATCGCAGCTACCTGGACGCGGCGCTGCGCGAGCTGAACCTGACGGGCCGCTGGCAGGCCTACCAGGCATACGGACAGGCCGACAAGGCGCTTTGACGGGCATTCGATGAAACGCAACACACGACAATTCCAACTGACGCTGATGGCGGCCGCGTGGCTGCCCATCACGGGGGCGTGGGCGCAGGACGCGGCCACGACGCCGGCCGCGCCCGCGCAAGCGGCGTCCGGCGCGCCACCGGCGGCGAGCGAGCCGCCGCCGGTGGCGCTGAAAGAAGTGGTGGTGACCGCGCGCCGCAGAAAGGAAAACGCGCAGCAGGTGCCCGCGCCGATCTCGACGGTGAGCGGCGACGATCTCGAACTGCAGCGCAATTACCGCGTGCAGGATCTGCAGAACGTGCTGCCGAGCACCAACGTCGCGTTTATCCACGCGCGGCAGTCGAGCATCTCGATCCGCGGTCTCGGCAACAATCCCGCGAGCGACGGCCTGGAAGGCAGCGTCGGCGTCTACCTCGACAATGTCTATCTCGGTCGGCCGGGCATGGCGGTGTTCGATGCGTTCGACATCGACCAGCTCGAACTGCTGCGCGGCCCGCAGGGGACGCTGTTCGGCAAGAACAGCACGGCCGGCATCATCAACATCACGACCCGCAAGCCGACCTTCCGGACCGAGGCCTCGCTCGAACAGTCGATCGGTCAGCGCGGCTATGTGCAGAACAAGGCCGTGCTGTCCGGCCCGGTGTCCGACACGCTCGCGGGGCGGCTCGTGCTGTACCGCACGCACGATGACGGCGACGTGAGGAACCTCTACACGGGCGGCCGGCTGAACGGCGGCACGCGCGAGGGCGGGCGCGGCGAGTTGCTGTTCAAGCCGTCCGGCGACCTGAGCGTGCGCGTGATCGCCGACTACCACCGCGAGGATTCGAGCTACGGCACCACCGTGCTGTACGGACTCGGGCCGACCATCAACGGCTACAACCAGTTCCTGGGCCGCGCGGCGTCGATCGGCGCGACGCCCGTCACGAATCCGGCGCTGTACCAGGTCAACCTCGACAGCCGCCAGCACGTGAGCGTGCACCAGGGCGGGCTATCGACCGAGGTCAACTACACGTTGCCGAGCGGCCATGTGCTGACCTCGATCAGCGCCCTGCGGTTCTGGAACTTCGAGCCGGCCAACGACGACAACCTGAACAAGCCGGTGATCTACAACACCGGCGTGTCGGTCAACGATCATCAACTGAGCCAGGAATTCCGGCTCGCGTCGCCGTCGGGCGGCCGCGTCGACTACGTGCTGGGCGCGTACTACTTCCATCAGCGCGTCAGCAACAACACCTTCACGCTGTACGGCCCGTATGCGGACGCGATGATCCTCGGCCGCAACCTCGGCGCGCTCGACAACATGGTGTCGAACGCGCCCGCGACGATGACGACCGACAGCTTCGCGCTGTTCGCGCAGGGCACCTGGCACCTGAGCCCGCGCGCGGACCTGACGGCGGGGATCCGCGGCACCTACGAGACGAAAGCGGCGAACGTCACGCGCGAGGCGCCCGTCGGGCCGGCCGCGCCGTCGGCGGCCGCGCTCGCGACCCGCAACGGCGTGATCGGCCAGTACGCGTCGGGCGACCTGAATCTGTACAACGCGAGCCCGTCCGCACTGCTGAATTTTGCCTACAAGCTCGCGCCGAACGTGCTCGGCTACGCGACGCTGTCGCACGGCGAGAAGTCGGGCGGCGTGAACCTGTCGGTGTCGTCGGCGCCGTCGCAGGGCGCGCAGTCGCTCGTGGTCGGGCCGGAGCGCGCGAACAACGCAGAGATCGGCGTCAAGAGCGAGTTCTTCGAGCGCCGCCTGATGGTGAACGCGAACCTGTTCTGGACCCAGGTCAACGGCTATCAGGCGACCAGCCTCGTCGCGACGCCGACGGGCGTGGTGTCGGTGCTGTCGAACGCGGCCAATGTCCGCAGCCGCGGCGCGGAGCTGGACCTGCGCGCGATGCCGGCGCGCAACCTCGTGTTCGGGCTCAACGCGTCCTACGTGGACGCCACGTACTCGTCGTACAACAACGCGCCGTGCCCGGCCGAGGTGTCGATCCCGAACCCTCGCGCGACCTGCAGCCTGACCGGCCGCCCGGTGGCGGGCGCGCCGCGCTGGATCGTCAACCTGAACGCGCAATACCAGTTCCGGCTGCACCACGACATCGACCAGTACCTCGCCGCGCAGTACTCGTTGCGCTCGAACCAATACGGCACGCTCGACGATTCGCGCGACGGCCGCCTGCCCGGCTACGGCGTGCTCAACCTGACGACCGGCTGGCGCCTCGCGACCGGGCGGCATCAATGGGACCTGTCGCTGTGGGTGCGCAACCTGCTCGACAAGCGCTACTACCTCGCCTCGTTCGCGAGCTACAACGGCGCCTACACGGCGTCGGTCGGCGACGAGCGGATGTTCGGCGCGACGCTGCGCTACGACTTCTGACCCGGGAGAGCCCGTCATGAGATCGAGCCGTTCCGTTTCCTCCGCATGGCCGCTGGCCGGCGCACCGGCCGCGTCGCGCCGCACCGGGGCATTCAGCGCGCGCACGCTGCAGCGCGCCGCGGGCCGCCGCGCCCGCGCCGGGCGCTGGCGCGCGCTGTCCGGCGCGGCGCTGCCGGTGCTGATCGGCGCGCTCTGGTGGTACGCGACGCAGCGCCAGTGGATGTCGCCGCAGATCCTGCCCGCGCCGGGGCTGGTGTGGCGCACCGCGCTGGAGCTGGCGGCCGACAACCTGTTCGCCCAGCTTGCGACGAGCCTGGCGCGGCTCGCGAGCGGGTTCGCGGCGGGCGTGCTTGGCGGGGCGCTGCTCGGCGCGTGGATGGGCGCGTCGCGGCGCGTCGACCGCGCACTCGCGCCGCTGTTCTATGCGCTCGCGCAGATTCCGACGCTCGCGTGGCTGCCGCTGCTGATGGTGGTGCTCGGCATCGGCGAGGCGCTGAAGATCGCGCTGATCTTCAAGGCCGTGCTGGTGCCGGTCGCGATCCATACCCAGCTCGGCGTGCGCGGGGTGCCGCCGCGTCTGCGCGAGATCGCGGCCGTCGCGCGCCTGTCGCGCGGCGCGACGCTGCGCCGGCTGATCGTGCCCGCCGCGCTGCCGCCGTTCATGACCGGGCTGCGCATCGCGCTCGCGCAGGGCTGGCTCACGCTGATCGCGGTCGAACTGCTCGCGTCGTCCGAGGGGATCGGCTACCTGATGGTGTGGGGTCGGCAGATGTTCCAGCTCGACATCGTGTTCGTCTGCATCGCCGTGATCGGCCTGACCGGCTTCGCGATGGACCACGCGCTCGGGCGGATCGAGCATCGCCTCGTCTACTGGCCGCGCGGCGCGCTCGCCGAGCATCCGCGCGCGGCGCGGCGGGGCGCGTTCGCCGCGCTCCAGGGGGCATGGCTGCCGCTCGCGCTGTTCGCGGCGTGGGCGGTCGCGTCGCGGGCCGGCTGGGTCGACGCGCGGCTCCTGCCCGCGCCGCGCACGGTGCTCCTGAGCGCATGGCGCGATCTGGCGAGCGGCGCGCTGCCGGTGCCGCTCACGCACACCTTGCTGCGCGCAGCCGAGGGGCTCGCGCTCGGCGTCGCGGCAGGCGTGCTGCTCGGCCTCGCGCTGGGCCTGAGCGGACCGTTGCGCCGTCTGGCGGGACCGACGCTCGCGGCGCTGCGGCAGGTCGCGATCTTCGCGTGGATTCCGCTGCTGACCGCCTGGGCGGGCATCGAGGATCTGTCGAAAGTGATCTTCGTCGCGCTGGCGGCGTTCTTTCCGATGCTGGTCGCCGCGACGCGCGCGGTCGAGGGCCAGTCGCCTCAGCTGGCCGAGGTGGCGCGCGCGCTGCGCCTCTCGGGCGGGCAGCGGCTGCGCCTGCTGGTGTGGCCGCAGATCGCGCCGGGCCTGTTCGCCGGGCTGCGGCTCGCGCTCGTCTATGCGTGGCTCGGCGCGATCGGCGCGGAGTACTTCATGCCGTCCGGCGTCGGCATCGGCAGCTTCATGCTCGACGCGCAACAGCTGTTCCGCATGGATCGGCTGCTCAGCGCGGCCGTGGTGGTCGGCGCGCTGGGCGCGACGTTCGGCTGGCTTGGCGGCCGGCTGGAGGCCGCCGCGACCCGTTGGCGGGGGCCGCGTTGAGCGCGCCGTCGTCGCATCGTATTTCATTTTCTGTTTCGTTCACTGACCAGGAATGCCATGACTGAGCCTGTTTCGCGCCGCACGCCGGCGTCCCGACCGAACTTTCTCGTGATCGTCGCGGACGATCTCGGCTTTTCCGATCTCGGCGCGTTCGGCGGCGAGATCGCCACGCCGAACCTCGACGCGCTCGCCTATGCGGGCGTGCGCTTCACCGATTTCCACACCGCCTCGGCCTGCTCGCCGACCCGCTCGATGCTGCTCACGGGCACCGATCATCACGTGGCCGGGATCGGCACGATGGCCGAGGCCCTGTCGCCCGCGCTGCAAGGCAAGCCCGGCTACGAGGGCTACCTGAACGACCGCGTGGTCGCGCTGCCGGAACTGCTGCGCGACGCCGGCTATTTCACGACGATGGCGGGCAAGTGGCACCTGGGCCTGACACTCGACCGCGCGCCGGCCGCGCGCGGCTTCGAGCGCTCGTTCGCGCTGCTGCCGGGCGCGGCCAATCACTATGGGTTCGAGCCGGTCGAGGCCGACGCCGAGCAACCGCGCCTGATGCGCAGCACGCGTTCGCTGTATGTCGAGGACGACGCCTTCGTCGGCGCGCTGCCCGACGACTTCTACTCGTCCGACAGTTTCGCGGACAAGCTGCTCCAGTACCTCGGCGAGCGCCCGGACGACGGCCGCCCGTTCTTCGCGTACCTGCCGTTCTCCGCGCCGCACTGGCCGCTGCAGGCGCCCGCCGAGGTGGTCGAACGCTATCGCGGCCGCTATGCGGACGGCCCCGACGCGCTGCGCGAAACGCGGCTCGAACGGCAGCGCGCGCTGGGGCTGCTCGACGCGGACGTCGACGCGCACCCGGTGGTGGCGCGCAATCCCGAGTGGGCGGCGCTCACGCCCGACGAGCGCGCGTTTTCGGCGCGCACCATGGAGGTGTACGCGGGGATGGTCGAGCGGCTCGACTGGAACGTCGGGCGGGTGATCGACTACCTGAAGGCGAACGGCGAGTTCGACAACACCTTCGTGCTGTTTCTGTCGGACAACGGCGCGGAAGGCGCGCTGCTCGAAGCGCTGCCGGTGTTCGGGCCGAATCTCCAACAGTTCCTGCGCGACTACTACGACAACCGCCTCGACAATGTCGGGCGCGCCAATTCCTACGTGTGGTACGGCCCGCGCTGGGCGCAGGCGGCCACCGCGCCGTCGCGCCTCTACAAGGCGTTCACGACCGAGGGCGGGATTCGCGTGGTCGCGTTCGCGCACTATCCGCCGTTCGCGCGGCGCGCGATCAGCGATGCGTTCTCGACCGTGATGGACGTGGTGCCGACCGTGCTGGAACTCGCGGGCGTCGCGCATCCGGGTCGCGCGTATCGCGGGCGCGAGGTCGAGGCGCCGAAGGGGGCGTCGCTGGTCGCGCATCTGCGCGGCGAGGCGCAGCAGGTGCACGACGCCGAGCATGTGACGGGCTGGGAATTGTTCGGCATGCGCGCGGTGCGGCAGGGCGACTGGAAGGCGGTGTTCATTCCGGAGCCGGTCGGCCCCGGCGCGTGGCAGCTGTACGACCTCGGGCGCGATCCGGGCGAAACCCGCGATCTCGCGGACGCGGAGCCCGCGCGTCTCGATGCGCTGCTCGCGCACTGGGAGCGCTATGTGATCGACAACGGCGTCCAGGACGGCGCGCAGCGCGTGTTCGCGCAGGACGCGTGACGGCGGACCTTGGGCGGACTCGACGCTTCCAACGGAGGATCTCGTGACGACATTCGCAGGGTTCGGCGCGCCGCGTGCGAACAGGCAGGTCTCGCCCGTCGGCCGGCCGGTGAGGAGCTGTGCGGGCACGGCAATCTCGATCGCGCTGCATGGCGCGGCGCTCGGAGCGTTGTGGTTCGCCTCCGCGCAGCCGGGCCCGCCGCCGCGCGAGCGCACCATCGCGCTGACGTTCGCGCCGCCGGAGCCGGCCAGGCCGCCGGTCGCACTGGCCGCGCCGTCGCCGGTTGTGCAGCCGCAAGCCAGGCGCGCGCCTGTCGCGGCGCCGTCGCATCGCGTTGGCGCTGCGCAGGCGCAAGCGCAAGCGCAAGCGCAAGCGCAAGCGCAAGCGCAAGCGCAAGCGCAAGCGCAAGCGCAAGCGCAAGCGCAAGCAAAGACCGTTGCGCCCGCAACCTCGTCGCCCGCATCCATCGCGCCGTCGTCAGCCGCGCCGGTCGGCGCGGCCACGAGCGCGGCGACGCCGGCCGAAGCGCCCGCCGCACCGCCCGCCACGCGTTCAGTGCCCCACACGCTCGGGATGGCGGGCATCCCGAGCGATTACGTGACGAAGGTGTTCGAGCGCGTCAATCGCTACGCAGCCGACAGCTATCCCCGCGCCGCGCGGCTGCGCCGCGAGGAAGGGCGCGTGGCCTACCGCCTCGCGCTCGACGCCGACGGCCGCGTGCAGCGCGTCGATATCACGCCGTCCGGCAACGACGATCTCGACGCCGCGGCGCGCGAGGCGATCAAGGCCGCCGCACCCTTTCCGAAACCGCCCGATCTCGGCGCGAGCGCCTACTTGCTGGCCGGCGTGATCGTCTACCAACTGACCGACTGAAACCGTTCATTCAACAGGAGAATCGCGATGCAACCGATCCAAGTTGCCGCTCATGTGTCGCCGCTGCAGCTGTTCGCGCAGGCGGATCTGCTCGTCAAAGCCATCATGGTGCTGCTCGCGCTGGCCTCGGTGGCCAGCTGGGGCGTGATCGCTGACAAGCTATGGCGCTTTCACGCGTTGCAGCGCCGCGCCGCGCGCTGGCTCGCCGCGCTGCACGCGGGCGAACCGCTGGTCGCGCTCGCTCGCCTGCTGGAGGCGAGTCCCGACGATCCGTTCGCGCGCGTCTATCGCGCGCTCGCGGCCGAATGGCGCGAGACCTGGCGGCAGGGGCTCGAACACGGCGCGTCCGGCCGCGACAGCCTGAAAGAGCGGCTCGCACGCGTCGGCGCGATTGCGCGCGGGGTGGAAATCGAACACCTGCAACGCGGCTTGCCGGTGCTCGCGACGGTCGGCTCGGTCGCGCCGTTCGTCGGGCTGTTCGGCACGGTGTGGGGGATCATCAACGCATTCCAGGGGATCGCGGCGACCAACAACACGAGCCTCGCGGTGGTCGTGCCCGGCATCGCGGAGGCGCTGTTCGCCACCGCGCTCGGGCTGGTCGCGGCGATTCCCGCCGTGGTCGCGTACAACCGCGCGTCGGGCGACCTGAACGCCTATGCGAACCGGCTCGACACGCTGACCGGACTCGTCGAGGTGCGGCTGTCGCGCCAGCTGGAGGCGGGCGACGCGGCGATCGACGCCGAGCCGCTCGAACCTGCGCCGGCGCGCGATGGCGGTGCGGCCGTCGCGGCGGCACCGGCGGCGTCTGCGCCGGCGCGCCCGGCCGGTCGCGAGGCGGGCCTGCCGATCGGCGTGCAGGCCGCGACGGGAGGGGCGTGACATGGCCGCGCGGCTCCCCGCGACATCGCATGCGCGCGGCGGCGCGGCGCCCGTCAGCGAGATCAACGTCACGCCGTTCGTCGACGTGATGCTGGTGCTGCTGATCGTGTTCATGGTGGCGGCGCCATTGATGGCGCAGGGCGTGAAGGTCGACTTGCCGCAGGCGCAGGCGCCCGCGCTGAACGAGGATCGTCCGCCGCTCGCGGTGAGCCTCGACCGCGACGGCCGGGTGTTCGTCGGCAAGACCGAAGTGTCCGCCGCGCAGCTCGTGCCCACGCTCGCGCGCGAAGCCGGCGGCGATGCATCGCGGCGCATCGAGATCCGCGGCGACAAGGGCCTGCCTTATGGGCGCGTGATCGAGGCGATGGGCGAAATCCACGCGGCCGGCTACGCCCGGATCGCGCTCGTGTCCGAACCGGCCGGCGCGCGCTGAGCGGGCGCGATCATGAACCAGGAGATCGTCATGCATGAAGCACATCCCGCCGTCGCGCTGCGCGACGTCGGCAAGACTTTCGAGGTGGGCGGGCGGCCGCACGAGGCGATTCGCGGCTTTTCGCTCGATATCGCCGACGGCGAGTTCGTCGCGATCGTCGGCGCGAGCGGCTGCGGGAAATCGACGCTGCTGCGCCTGCTCGCGGGCCTCGATACCGATTACGCGGGCGAGATCCGCGTCGATGGCCGGCGCATCGACGGGATCGGGGCGGAACGCGGCATCGTGTTCCAGGAGCCTCGGCTGTTTCCGTGGCTGTCGGTCGCGCGCAACGTCGGGCTCGGCCTCGCCGCGCAGGGACTGCGGCGCGACGAGGCGGCGCGGCGTGTCGCGGAGGCGGTCCGGCTCGTCGGCCTGCAAGGCTTCGAGGATGCGCTGCCGCACCAGTTGTCGGGCGGCATGGCGCAGCGGGTCGCGATCGCGCGCGGGCTGGTCGCGAGCCCGCGCATCCTGATGCTCGACGAGCCGTTCGGCGCGCTCGACGCGCTGACCCGCCAGCAGTTGCAGCGCGAATTGCTGGCGATCCGCGAGCGCGAGCGGATCACGACGCTGCTCGTCACGCACGATGTCGACGAGGCCGTGTTTCTCGCCGATCGGATCGTGGTGATGCAGGCGGGGCCGGGACGCATCGCGGAGATCGTCGAGGTGACGCTGCCGCGTCCGCGCGAGCGGCTCAGCCATGACTTCCACCGGATCGGCGAGGCCTTGACCGCCGCGTTGCTCAACGAGCCTGGGGCGGCGGCGCGTGGGCCTGCGCATACCTTGGCGTTGGATGCATTCGCGTGGTGAGGCGGTGAGGGCGGCGCGTTGAGCGAAGGCGGCACAGGTATGGCGCTCACTGGATCGGCGAGGCTATGCGACACGTTGCTCAACGAGCCCTGGGGTGGGGCTACGCAGGCCTGCGCGCACCTTGGCGCTCGATGCATTCGCGTGATGACGCGGTGAGGGCGGTACGCGGTACAGCCTGCCGCTCAGCGGGACCGGAAATACTCGCTGGGCGCGACCCCGAGCGTGCGGCGGAACATCGCCGCGAATGCGCTGGGGCTGTCGTAGCCATGCTCGAGCGCGAGCGTGAGGATCGACACGCCGGCCGCGAGGCGCGGCAGGCTCAGCAGGAGCCGCGCATGGCGGCACCATGCGCCGTGCGTCATGCCGGTCTCGCGCTTGAACGCGCGGGAGAAGGTGCGCGTGTTCATGTGCGCGGCGTCGGCCCATTCCACGAGCGCCGTCGACGCCGCCGGCGCGGCGATGAAGCGCGTGCACAGCGCGGCCAGCACCGGGTGGCGCGGCATCGGCACGTGCAGCGACAGCGGTGGGGCGATCTCGATCTCGTCGAGGATCAGCGCGAGGATCCGGCCCGCGCGGTGCGTGGGGTCGCAGTCGGCCGCGAGCGCGCCGGCCGTCACGATCAGTTCGCGCAGCAGCGTGCTCACCGCGATCACCCGGCAGGCGTCGGGCAGGCCGGCGCGCGCGCGCGGGCCGACGAACACGGTGCGCATCCGCACCGCGTCGGCGGCGTCGATCGCATGCGAGACGCCGGGCGGCACCCAGACCGCGCGGCCTGTCGGCACGACCCAGCGGCCACCGTCCGCGTGCACCACCATCACGCCCGAGATCGCGTGGATCAACTGACCGTGACGATGCGCATGCGGCGGATACGAGGTGCCCGCAGGCGTGTCGGACGCGACCACGGCGACCTGCCGGTCCGTTTCCTGTTGCTCGAGTGAGAGAAAGAAACTGTCCATTTCGCGACGATGAATGCGTAGTGCGCGGGAGATCAACCTGGGGGCGCAACCTTACCATGAACGCCATCATGGGTTCGATTCCGAAGGTTCAGATGATTCGCGATGTGTCTTCGCTTGGCTTGCGCCATCCGTCACGCCGCCGCCGCGCGGCGCGCATCGCCAGCGCCGCCGCGCTCGTGGCCGCGCTGGCCGGCTGCGCGGTCGATGCGCCGCCCGGGCCGCGCTCGCTCACGGCGGCATCGGCCGCTGCCGCTTCGTTCGACGCCATGTCCGGCGCGCCCATTTCGGCCGATACGCCCGCCGATGCATGGTGGCGGCTCTACGACGATCCGGTGCTCGACCGGCTGGTGCATGACGCGCTGACCGCGAACCTCGACCTGAAAGTGGCGGCCGCGAATGTCGCGCGGGCGCGCTCGCTGCTCGCGCAAGCGGATGCCGCGCGCCTGCCGGACACCACGCTCGGGTTCGGCGTCGACTACGGCCAGCATGCGCCTGACCAGATCGTCGCCGCCGCGCGCGGACAGTCGGCCGCCGACACCCGCTGGGGCTACGCGCCGTCGTTCGCGCTGTCGTGGGAGGTCGATCTGTGGGGGCGGGTCCGGAACCTGAGCGCCGCCGCGCGCGCCGACGCCGACGCCGCGCGCGCGGCGTCGGATGCGATGCGGGTCGCGGTGGCGGCCGATACGGCGGCGGCTTATACGCGGGTGTGCGCATACGGCGAACGGATCGGTGTGGCCGAGCGCTCGCTCGCGGTGGCCGAGCGGGTCGCTGGTCTGACCGGCAGGCAGCGGGCGCGCGGGCTCGTGTCGGGGATGGCGCTGGCGCGCGCCCGGAGCTTCGCCGACGAGACCCGCGCGGTGCTGCCGGCGCTGCGCGGCGAGCGGCAGGCGGCGCTCTACGAGCTGGCGGTGCTGACCGGCCGGCCGCCCGCCGCGTTTCCGCCCGATGCGGCCCGCTGCGTGACGACGCCGACGCTGGCCCGGCCGTTCCCGGTCGGCGACGGCGCGCTGCTGCTGCGACGCCGGCCCGATCTGCGCGAATCCGAACAGCGGCTCGCGGCGGCCCGCGCGCGGGTCGGCGTCGCGCGCGCGGCGCAGTATCCGTCGATCGTGCTCGGCGGGTCGGTCGACCTGCTGTCGACCACGGGCGGCCCCACGTCGCTCGGCGATCCCTATGCATTGAGCTGGGGCGTCGGGCCGTTGATCCGCTGGCGCTTTCCGAATCGTGCCGCGAGCCGCGCCCAGCTCGGCGCGGCGCGCGCCGACAGCGTCGCCGCCGATGCGGCGTTCGACGCGCGCGTGCTGCTCGCGCTGCGCGAGGTCGAGCAGGCGCTCGCGCAGTACGGCGCGGCATGGTCGCGGCGCGGCGCGCTGGCCGAGGCGCGCGAGGCCGGCGCCCGCGCGTTCCGGCTCGCCGAGCTGAACTACCGCGCGGGCGCGCTCGACTTCCTCGACGTGCTCGACGCCGAGCGCAGCCTCGTCGCGCTGGACGCCGAGCTGGCCGCGTCGAGCCAGACGGTGGCGGCCGATCAGGTGGCGCTGTTCCGCGCGCTCGGCGGCGGCTGGCAGGCGCAGCCGTAACGGCCGTCGTCACCGTCATTCCAGCCGGCGCACGGGCGCCGGTCCGATTTCCTTCCGATACCGTCATCGATCATGAGTACGACTGTCGCACCCGAACGCGCCGCGCGCGCGTCCAAACGAAACTGGATCATCGCCGGCGCGGCCGGCCTGATGCTGGCTGCCGTCGCCTACGGTACGCACTGGTGGCGCGTGGGCCGCTTCATCGAGTACACCGACGACGCCTACGTGCGCGCCGACGTGGTGACGGTCAGCCCGCGCGTCGCGGGCTATGTCGCGCGCGTCGCGGTGGACGACAACCAGCCGGTGCGACGCGGCGACGTACTGGCGACGCTCGACGATCGCGACTATCGCGCGAAGGCGGTCCGCGCGCAGGCGGCCGTCGATGCGGCCGCCGCGACGCTGGCGGCGGAGCGCGCGGCGGCCGACACGCTCGACGCGCAACTGGGCCAGCAGCGCGGCCTGATCGAACAGGCGGGTGCGGAGACGGCCGCCGCGCAGGCGGAAGCCGTACGGCGCGACGCCGACGCGCGCCGCTACCAGGCCCTGCACGACGAGGACGCGGCGAGCAGCCAGCGCTGGGAACAGGCGCGCGCCGATGCGTTGAAGGCGCGTGCGGACTTGTTGCGGACGCAGGCCGGGCAGCGCGTGCAGCGCGACGAGCAGACGGTGCTGCGCAAGCGCCGCGACCAGCGCGCGGCGGCGATCGCGCAGGCCGAGGCGCAACTGGTCTCCGCCCGCGCGGCGCTGAGCCTTGCGCAGCTGGACCTGGAGCACACGGTGATCCGCGCGGTGCGTGACGGCGTAATCGGGCAGCGCACGGTGCGACCGGGGCAGTACGTGGAAACCGGCATGCCGCTGCTCGCGCTGGTGCCGCTGCGCGAGGTGTATGTCGTCGCGAACTTCAAGGAAACGCAGTTGGGCGCGATGCGGGTCGGCCAGCCGGTCGAAGTGGACGTCGACACCTATGCGGGCCACGCGCTGCGCGGAACCGTGGCGAGCCTGTCGCCGGGCTCGGGCGCGGAGTTCGCGCTGCTGCCGCCGGACAATGCGACCGGCAATTTCACGAAGATCGTGCAGCGGATCCCGGTGAAGATCCGGCTCGACCGGACGGCGGGTGAGCTTGGGCTGCGCGCGGGAATGTCCGTGACTGCGCGCGTCGACACGCGCGTCGCGTCGGGCGGTGGCGCATGAGCGCGGCGGGGACGGACGCGCGCGCCGAGACGGTCTCGGTCCGGGCCTGGGTGGCCGTGCTGGGCGGCGTATTCGGCTGCTTCATGGCCGGCATGAACGTGCATGTGACGAACGCGTCGCTGCCGGATATCCGCGGCTCGCTCGGCGCGAGTTTCGAGGAGGGCTCGTGGATCACGACCGCCTATCTGGTCGCGGAGATCATCGTGATCCCGCTGACCGGCTGGCTCGTGTCGGTGTTCTCGGCGCGGCGCGTGCTGCTCGTGGGGGCGTCGGGGTTCCTGGTGTTCTCGCTCGCATGCTCGGTCGCGCCGTCGATCTCGACGATGATCGCCGCGCGTGCGCTGCAGGGCGCGTTCGGCGGGGTGCTGATCCCGCTGTCGTTTCAGCTGATCGTGAGCGAACTGCCGCCGTCGCGCCATCCGTTCGGGATGGCGCTGTTCTCGATCGCGAACAACGTCGCGCAGGCGGCCGGGCCATCGCTCGGCGGCTGGCTCACCGACATGTATTCGTGGCGCTGGATCTTCTATTTGCAGATTCCGCCCGCGCTCGCGCTGATCGCGGCGATCGGCTGGGCGATCCGGCCGGTGCCGCTCGAACTGGGACGTTTGCGGCGTGCCGACTGGTTCGGCATCGCGACCATGGCGCTCGGTTTGAGCACCTTGCAGATCGTGCTGGAAGAGGGCGGCCGCAAGGACTGGTTCGCGTCGGAGCAGATCGTCGTCCTGTCGGTGGTCGCGGCGCTCGGGCTCGCCGCGTTCGTCGCGATCGAGCTGCGGCGCGCGGAGCCGTTCATCAACCTGCGTCTACTGGGTCGTTACAACTTCGGGATCGCGAGCCTCATGCAGTTTCTGTTCGGCGCGGTGGTGTTCGGCGTGGTGTTCCTCGTGCCCAACTACTTTGCCCAGTTGCACGGCTACAGCGCGCGCGACATCGGCATGACGATGATTCCGTATGGCCTCGTGCAGTTCGCGATGTCGTTTGCCACGCCGCCGCTGATGCGGCGCACGAGCCCGCGCGTGCTGATCATCCTCGGCTTCGCGTGCGTCGCGCTCGGCTGCCTGATGAACATCCATCTCGATGCGGACGCCGCCGCGAACGTGATTGTTCCGTCGCTGATCGTGCGTGGAGTCGGCCAGACTTTCGTCGTGATCGCGCTGGGCGTGATGGCGGTCGAGGGTATCGAGAAAAACCAGATCGGCTCGGCGGCCGGCGTGTTCAACATGGTGCGCAATGTCGGCGGAGCGATCGGCATCGCGATCGCGAGCCAGATCGTGGTGGAGCGCCAGAAGCTGCACGCAATGCGGATCGGAGAATGGGTGTCGTCTTACGCGGGTGCGTTCCAGGAGCGCATGGCGCTGCTGGAGCGTGTGCTGTCGGGCCGGCACCTGCCGCGCGCGGACGCGCTGCCCGGCGCGGCGACGCACGGGTTGCGCGAGGCGGCGCTGGGTCTCATCAATCAACGCGTGATGCGCGAGGCCTTGCTGATGGCCTACAGCGATACGTTCCTGATCGCCGGCGCGGCGATGGTCGTTTGCACGCTCGCGGCGTTCTTGTTGCGATCGAGGCGGCGGACAGCATGACGCGAATTGGATTAAATTGCTTCGGTATCCTTTTAATAAACGAGAATGGGCGCACGTGCTACCGGAGGCGAATGGGCAGCGTTCGATCTCGCAAGCCCATCAGTCGCCGCGCCGCGCTTCCTTGTCGAAGTCGTAAGATGCGATGTTGACTAGTACGCGTACGACAGCGATGCATCGATACGGATTCTTGATTGTCTGATTGATAAAGCGAGTACGTATTGATACGCGCGCTCGGATCAAAGATGCAGGTAATAAGGTCTGCTTTATATAAAGGCGAAGTGCTTCGATGGATCAATGCATGTCTATCCATCAGTGTGAGAAGAGTAGGGTGTTTGTTCCTGTCTTGGTTAATTGATGTGGAGTGCAAAGCATATGAACGAAGAGGGATCGGATTTGCAGGATGGTTCGAGTGATGGCGTGCGTGAAAATTAAATTACCGGATGGTCGGTATATTCAGCATCGACGATCGCTGATTCGTAGAGGTGATGGGGGGATTGAGGGGGTAAATGTTGCTTATAACTACCGGGGAGTGAATATTTTTCCGGTTCAGATGTTTATTATTCGCCTTCGGTTGTTTATGAAAAATCAAACCTGCCGATTTGGTAGGTAATATAAGAAATATTGATGTTTGAAAACTGAACTATCTTGACAATTGTATCCTATGGAACCGGTTCTATTCAGAATTGGAACCGGTTGCGAGCCCGGTGCAGGTGCGATTGGAGTAGTTATTCGAAACAAAACACGGGAATCGACATTGATTTTTTGCGCTTGCCATGGGGGTGGCGAGCGCTTATATTTACACCATGAAATGAATGATTCTTTGGCTTGGCTTGATTTGTTGGAGATGCAGTTGTCCATGGATGGATCGATCATGCTGCCGCATGACTGAGATGCATATGCAATAGAGTCATTGGCTGACGCGAAAGATCTCGCAGTCTTGTCGACTGCGATGGTTAATCGCGTCTGTATTAGGCCGATGTCCCATGCTTATAAAGCGGTGATGGCGTTGCAGGGGGCGTCTGGCAGCAAATAACAACTCGAATACGAGCGGCTCGTGGCGATATGCGTGCGTCTCCTATCGGTTTATTGCCTCTGGTTTATATGACGATGCTCATTGTGCAGCTTTGTGATTGCTTCGTCGTTGCGCCAGGCAACCCGATTCGGAGTCTCTTGGGCTCACGGATTGGAATATAGGCATGTTTATGCCATCCGTCAAACTTTGTTTGATGGTGTTTGATTCGCGTCAAAATAACTTGAATGGACGGGGCTTGGAAGACGCCTCTGATCGCGATGCGACAGGGGTTGGCGAGCTTATTAGTCCAGGGGCGCGGACCTCCTAAAAAACAATGACCTGATTTAAAACGGGGACTCGCATACGCAAGGCGGGCCGTCGTCGTTCGCGCATTGAATGTGTCGTGCGCGATTCGGCCGGGCGCGCGTGCGGCAAGCGTCGAGGTGTTGACGCCGTTTTGGGCGCAGCCGCGCCGATGGCGATGCATTGCAGCAATTGTCCGTACAGTTATAAGTAATCCTACATGATGGATTGAATAATTTCGAGGATCGTGATGAGCGATAGTGCACCAGTGCAATCCATGCAGGCGGCCGATGGGTTGGACTTCGACGAGGACTTCATACGGATCGACGCTGCGGTCTGCGAGTACGACTCAATTGGAAACGCACCGCAGCGAAAAGGCGAGAGCGCGTTTCAGTGGACGTCGATCGAAAAAGCCTGTCTGGGGCTGCTGGCGCGGGCGAAGGATATCCGCGTGGCGATCTGGTACATCCGCGCGTGCATGGCGAGAAGAGGGATTGCCGGGCTGGCCGAGAGTGTGAGGGTGCTGGCCGACATCATGAGCCTGCCGGTCGATGCCATTCATCCGCGCGCGTTGGCGGGTGAGGTGCCCGGAGAAATTCACGCATTGCACCTGGGCTGGATTTCGGGTCATCAGTTCCTGCATCAGTTCGGCTGTGCCTGTTTCGGCGAGACGGATATCTCTTTGAATGCACTGGCGAACGGAGAGGCCGGTGCGATCCTCAATGAACCTGCCAGCAGGACCTCGGCATCGAATTTTTTGCATGAAATTCAGGAATCCTTTGTGAGGATAAGTGAATCAATGCGTGTTGCGGAGCAGCAGGTCGACGTGACGGGCGTCCTGAATCTGCTGAACCTGGCGTTGTCGCGATTAGGCGCGAACGGACCTCCCGCCGCAAACGATGCACTGCCGATCCGCGACGTCGAGCAGGGCCGAGGCGGCGAAGTGTACGAAATTCGAGGCGAGCTGGCAACGAGAAAGGACGTGGAGGCGGCACTCGATCGCATCGTCGAATACTTCCTGCTTCACGAACCGAGCCATCCGGCGCCGATCTTCCTGTCGCGGGTCCGGCGCATGCTGGGCGCGGGCTTCGAGGAGGTCATGGCGGAGCTTTATCCGGAAGGGGCGGCACTGGCAGCCCAGCTAGGGCGCCCGGCAGGGGCCAGGTAATTGGATTTCTTAATTTAGGA
>NZ_JBXAPG010000051.1:48236-51144 GCF_058803765.1 Burkholderia sp. GW821-FHT14F03 | reverse complement strand
TGTTCGGCTGGTAGGCGGCCTGGCTCGCGATCACCTGCACGGTGCCGCCGTTCAGCGTCGCCGCGCCGGTCGCCGCGAGGCTGCCGCTCTGCTGCGGCGTCGCCGCGACCTGCAGCGTCGAGCCCGGCTGGAACGTCACCGTGCCGGCCACGTTCAGCGCCGCGCCCGGCTGCGAGACGGCCGCCGTCGCGCCGTTCGCGACCACGAGCCCGCCGATCGTGCCGGTGCCCGTCACCGTCGCGCCGCGCTGCACGTTGACGACCGAATTGGCGAGCGAGCCGCTCACGGCGAGCGTGCCCGCGCTGACGGTGGTCGGACCGCTCAGCGTGCTCGTGCCCGTCAGCGTCAGCTGCCCGCTGCCCGCCTGCGTCAGCGACCCCGTGCCCGAGATCGCGCCGCCGAACGACGTGCTGTCCGAACGGTCGAAGACCAGCGCGCCCGCGTTCGCCACGTTGCCCGCGAGGCTGCCCGAGGTGCCGCCGTTGCCGACCTGCAGCGCGCCGCCGCCGATGGTCGTGCCGCCCGCATAGGTGTTCGCGCCGGACAGGATCAGCGTGTCGCCGCCGCTCTTGGTCAGCGTGCCGCCGCCCGTCAGCGCGCCGCCATAGTTGCCGCCGCCCGTGACCGTGAGGCTGCCCGTGCCGGTGTCGAGCACGCCGCCCGTCGCCCCGCTGAGCCCGGGCAGCGTGAGCTGGGTGCTGCCGAGCGCGATGCTGCCGCCGTTCAGCGTGAGCCCGCCCGTGCCGAGCGCGCCGCTGTTGCCGAGCACGAGCGAACCGCTGTTGAGCACCGTGCCGCCCTGGAACGTGTTGCTGTTGTTCAGCGTCAGCGTGCTCTGGCCGTTCTTGACGAGACCGCCCACCCCCGACACCACGCCCGACAGCGTCAGGTTCGCGGTGCCGCCGATCGTCGTGCCGGCGTTCACCGTCACCGGGTTCGCGAGCGTCACCGCGGTCGTGGTGTCGATCGTGCTCGGCGCGTTGACCGTCAGCGCGCCGGTGCCGAGCGCGCCGTTGCCGCCGAGCACGAGCGCGCCGCCCGTGACCGTGGTGCCGCCCGCATAGGTGTTGTTGCCCGACAGCGTCTGCGTGCCCGTGCCGCTCTTCACGAGGCCGCCTCCACCGCCGATCGAGCCGGCGAACGCGGTGTTCCCCGCGCCCGCGAGCGTCAGCGGGTTCACGCCGAGCGACACGGTGCTGCCCGCGACTCCGGACAGCCCGCCGATGGTCTGCGCGCCGGCGCCGGGCGCGAGCGTGAAGCCCGTGCCCGCCGCGTTGAGGTCGACGGTGGTGGCGTTCGACAGGCTGCCGCCCGCGCCGATCACCAGATTGCCCGCGTTGATCGTGGTCGCGCCACCGTAGGTGTTCGCGCCCGTGAGCACGGTCGTGCCGCTGCCCTGCTTCGTGATCCCGCCCGTGCCGCTCAAGGCGCCGCCGAAGGTCTCGATCCCGCCGTCGCCGAACGTGAGCGTGTTGGCGCCGAGCGTGACGTTGGTGCCGCCGATGCCGGACAGCGCGCCGATCGTCTGGTTCGCGCCCGACGCGCCGATGTCGAGCGTCGCGCCGGCGCTCGTCAGGTTCACCGCGCCCGTCGCCGCGAGGCTGCCGCCCGCGCCGATCACCAGCTTGCCGGCGTTGATCGTCGTGCCGCCCGTGTAGGTGTTCGTGCCCGTCAGCGTCTGGGTGCCCGCGCCGATCTTCGTCAGCGAGCCCGTGCCCGTCAGCGCGCCGCCGAAGGTCGCGCTGCCGCCGCCGTTGCCGAGCGCCAGCCCGTTCGCGCCGAGCGCCACCGTCGTCCCGCCCACGCCGGACAGCGCGCCGATCGTCGGGATCCCGCTCGCGCCGCTCAGGTCGAGCGTCGCACCCTGGGCGCTCAGGTTCACCGCGCCCGTCGCCGCGAGGCTGCCGTTCCCGCCGATCGCCAGCGTGCCGGCCGCGATCGTCGTGCCGCCCGTGTAGGTGTTGGCGCCCGTCAAGGTTTCCGTGCCCGGGCCGGCCTTCGTGAGGCCGCCCGCGCCGACGATCGCGCCGCTGAACGTGCCGCTCGTGGCCCCGCCGATCGTCAGCGCGTTGCCGCCCAGGTTGACGGTCGAGCCGCCCGCGCCGATCAGCGTGCCGATCGTCTGGCTCGCGGTCGCGCCGCTCAGGTCGAGCGTCGCGCTCCCGTTCGCGAGGTTCACCGTGCCCGTCGCCGCGAGGCTGCCGCCCCCGCCGATCGCCAGCGTGCCGGCGTTGATCGTCGTGCCGCCCGTATAGGCGTTCGCGCCCGTCAAGGTTTCCGTGCCGCTGCCCTGCTTCGTGATCCCGCCCGTGCCCGTGATCGCGCCGCCGAAGGTCTGGTTCGTGGCGTCGCCCAAGGTCAGGCCGTTGCTGCCGAGCGCCACCGTCGTGTTGGCTATGCCGGACAGCGCACCAATCGTCTGGTTCGCGCCCGCGCCGCTCAGGTCGAGCGTCGCGCCCGCGCCGCTCAGGCTTACCGTGCCGCCCGTCGCGAGGCTGCCGCCCGCGCCGAGCGCCAACGTGCCCTGCGCGATCGTCGTGCCGCCCGTATAGGTGTTCGCGCCCGTCAGCGTCTCCGTACCCGCGCCCGCCTTGGTGAAGCCGCCCGTGCCGGAAATCACCCCGCCGAACGTGCCGTTCGCGCTGCCGCCCGCGGTCAGCGTGTTGCCGCCCAGGTTGACGCTCGAACCGGACGTGCCGTTCAGCGTGCCGATCGCCTGGTTGACGCCTGCGCTGATATCGAGCGCCGTGCCTGCGCCGTTCAGATTCACCGTCCCCGTCGCGGCGAGGCTGCCGCCCAGGCCGAGCGCCAGCGTGCCGGCGTTGATCGTCGTGCCGCCCGTGTAGGTGTTCGCGCCCGTCAAGGTTGCCGTGCCGCTGCCCTGCTTCGTGATCCCGCCCGAGCCCGT
>NZ_JBXAPG010000051.1:0-48140 GCF_058803765.1 Burkholderia sp. GW821-FHT14F03 | reverse complement strand
GTGCCGCTGCCCTGCTTCGTGATCCCGCCCGAGCCCGCGATCGCGCCGCCGAAGGTCTGGTTCGTGGCGTCGCCGAAAGTCAGGCCGTTGCCGCCGAGCGCCACCGTCGAACCGGCCACCCCGGACAGCGCGCCGACCGTCTGGTTCACGCCCGCCCCGCTGATGTCGAAGGTCGCGCCCGCGCCTGCCAGGTTCACCGCGCTCGCCGGCGCGAGGCTGCCGCCTCCGCCGATCGCCAGCGTGCCACTGTTGATCGTGGTCGGGCCCGTATAGGTGTTCGCGCCCGTCAGGGTGGTCGTGCCCGGGCCGTTCTTGGTGACGCCGCCCGCCCCCGACACCACGCCGGACAAGCCGAGGTTGTTGCTGCCGCCGAGCGTGAGCGTCGCGCCGTTGTTGATCCCGATGTTGTTGGCGACCGTCATGCCGGCGGTCGTGTCGAGCGTGGCCGCCCCGCCCACCGTCAGCGCGCCGGTGCCCAGCGCGTTGGCGTTGCCGAGCACGATCCCGCCGCTGTTCAGCGCCGTGCCGCCCGTATAGGTGTTCGGACCCGACAGCGTGAGCGTGCCCGTGCCGTTCTGCGTGAGGCCGCCGCCGCCGCTGATCACGCCCGACAGCCCGAGATTGTTGCCGCCCTGCACCGTCAGCCCGCCGCCGTTGAGCGTGACGTTGTTGTTGAGATTGACGCCGGAGTTCGCGCTCTGGATCGCGCCGCCGTTGCCCGTGATGGTGCCGGTGCCGAGCCCCGCGTTGTTGTCGATGATCGCGACGCCGCCGTTCAGCGCTGCATTCGTCGCGCTCGACGCGCCGGTCAAGGTCCAGGTGCCGCTGCCGACCTGCAGGTTCTGGAAGTTGATGTAGCTGCCGTTGTTGATCGCACCCGTCGCCGGACCGCCGCCGTTCTGCTGCAGCACCAGCGTGTTGTTGCCGCCCGCGCCGCCGTCCACGGTGCCGGTGGCCGCGAGGCCGATCGTGACCGCGCCGATCCCGAGGTTCAGCTGCACCCCGGTGCCACCGGCGGTGTTCACGGACGACCCGGTGGTGGCGGTAAATGTGTTGGTGCTGTTCGCCCCCATCGACACGCTGCCGTTGATGGTGCCGGAGTTGGTGAAGGTGTTGCCCGTGCCCGGCGTGCCGGACGCCTGCATCCCGACGCGTCCCGTGATCGTGCCGCTGTTGTTGATGTTGACCTGCCCGCCGCCGTACGCAGCCACGACAGGCGCGTCCGCGCCGACCAGGGTCGCGCCGATGAGCGGGTTCGAACCGATGACGCCGGTATTGGTGATGTTGGTGGTGCCGCCCGTGCCGTTCTGCACGCCGAGCGCCATCCCGGTGACGCCCGACAGCGCGACACCCGTCGCGCCGTTCATCGTGCCGTTGTTGGTGACGGTCGTCGTGCCCGCCGACGCATTGCCGATCAAGGCGCCGCTCGACAGCACGCCGAGCCCGGTGCCGAGCGCGGACGGATCGATAGTGCCGTTGTTGGTCAGCGTGTTGTTGCTGCCCTGGAGCGACAGCGCGGTGCCGCCGACGCCGAGCAGCACGCCGAGGCTCGCGCCATTGTTGACGGTGACGTTCAGACCGCTGCCGGCGTTCGAGTAGCTCGGCGCCAGCGGGTTCGCCACGCCGGAGCAGTTCACCGTGGGACCCGCGCTGCTGCACACCGCATACGCGGGAACGATTCCCGCGCCCGCCAATGCGCAGAACACGCCCACGGCGGGCACGAATTTCGGAATTTCTTGATTTTTTTCACGGCGAATACGGCCCATTTTTCACCTCGTCATGGATTTAAAACGGTCAACAATGCAACGGCTTTTTGATTCAAATCATTTTTTCGATGCAGAGCACCATTCGTATTGATGGCGAAATTCTTTTTATGAAACGTTTCCGGTTTCGGGCAACAACTATCCCTGCCGGGCGAAAGCAGCATGAGGCCGGGCGGGAGAATCTGATGACGCAATGGAACAGCGGCGGGAACGGCCTTACAGAAGCATTCCGGACACCCCCTCATGAGAGCAAATCCGACTGCATTAACTTTTGGTTTATAGGCAGCTGACGAAAAGGCTAGGACAAAGATCTACGATTTGCAAAATCAAACCGATTCCGATCGATAAAAATAATAGATATTGATAAAACTGCGCGCGCAGCGGCGAGATTTTCGGAAATCGATGCAATGGATGCCGGGCCGGGCGGCGACGCGCGGCAAGGGAAGGGAAAGGGGGCGACGGGCAGTTGCCAACGGGCGGCCGGCGACGGGCGTCAGTCGGCCTGGGCGCGCTCCAGCAGCAGCGCGCGCTCGCGGGCGTTGCCGGTCAGCTCGGCGGCGCGCAGAAACGCCTGCCGCGCCTCGGCATGGCGGCCGAGCCGGGCCAGCAGGTCGCCGCGCACGCTCGGTAGCCACGGATAGCGCGCGAGCGCCGGATCGTCGGCCAGGGCGTCGACGAGCGCGAGCGCGGCCGCCGGTCCGGCGAGCATCCCGATCGCGACCGCGCGGTTGAGCTCGACCACCGGCGACGGCGCGACCTGCGCGAGCGTCTCGTACAGCGCGACGATGCGCGCCCAGTCGGTCTCCGCCATGCTGGATGCGCGCGCATGACAGGCGGCCAGCGCCGCCTGCAGCGCATACGGGCCGCGCGCGCCGCCGAGCGCCTCGGCGCGGGCGAGCGACGCCAGCCCGCGGCGGATCAGCAGCGGGTCCCAGCGGCCGCGATCCTGGTCCGCGAGCAGCACCGGCCGGCCTTGCGCATCCGCGCGCGCGGGCAGGCGCGACGCCTGGAGTTCCAGCAGCGCCGCCAGCCCGTGCGCCTCGCTCTCGTCCGGCGCGAGCCCGACCAGCACGCGGACGAGCCGCAACGCCTCGTCGCACAGCGCGGGACGCGTCCAGTCGTCGCCCGCCGTCGCCGCGTAGCCTTCGTTGAAGATCAGGTAGATGACCGCGAGCACCGATGCGAGCCGCGCCGCGCGCTCGTCGGCGGGCGGGACCTCGAACGGCACGCGCGCGGCGCTCAACGTGCGCTTCGCGCGCACGATGCGCTGCGCGATCGTGGGCTCGGGCGTGAGGAACGCGCGCGCGATCTCGCCCGTCGTCAGGCCGCCCAGGAGCCGCAACGTGAGCGCGACCCGCGCCTCGGTCGACAGCACCGGATGACAGGCGATGAAGATCAGCCGCAGCAGGTCGTCGCCGATATCGTCCTCGCGCGCGGCGTCGAGCGCGGCGACGAAGTCGGGCACGACGTGAGTTCCGAGCGCGTCCAGCTCCAGCCCGTGCGCATCGCGCTTGCGCGCGTGCAGGGCCTCCTGGCGCAGCCAGTCGAGCGCGCGTCGTTTCGCGGTCGTCATGAGCCACGCGCCCGGACGCTCGGGCACGCCCTCGCGCGGCCAGTGCTCGAGCGCCGCCACCAGCGCGTCCTGCGCCAGTTCCTCGGCCACCCCCACGTCGCGCACGAAGCGCGTGACGTGCGCGATGACGCGCGCGGACTCGATCCGCCAGACGGCTTCGATCGCACGATGAGTCAGCGTGGCGCTCACGCGGCTTCCCGACCGATCTCGTGACGGCAAGCCGCGCCGCGCGAAGGACGCGCGCGCCTCAACGATTGCCCTCGAGGTCGCCCTCGATGCCGCGGAAACGCTCGACCGCGGGACTGGGCTCGAAGTCGTCCAGCGTGAACAGCTGGCGCACCTCGATCGTGCCTGCCGCGTGCTCGCCGAACGGCGCGGGGAAGCGGCGCGTCCATTCGAGCGCCTCTTCGCGCGAGCGCACCTCGATCAGCGTATAGCCCGCGATCAGTTCCTTCGTCTCCGCGAACGGGCCGTCGACGACCGTGCCCTTGCCACCCTCGTAGTGAATGCGCCAGCCGTCGGACGACGGCCGCAGGCCGGTGGCGTCGAGCAGCACGCCCGCCTTCGCGAGTTCCTCGTGATAGGACGCCATCGCGGCAATCAGGGATTCGTCCGGCATCACGCCGGCTTCGCTGCTGGCGGTCGCATGGACCATGATCATGAATCGCATTGCTGGCTCCTTGTCTGCCAAAGTGAACGTGAACGGACGCCGCGAACCGGCGCCTTGTTCCTACGACGCGCGATGTCACCCGGGTTCGACATCCCGCGCGTCGAACCCGGGGAAAACCCCTAGCATGCGACCGGGGCAGCGCGGCTCAGAGGAAGCACGGGCCGACCTCGCGCACTTCGACCGTGCACCACTCGGCGGCCGGACAGGCCTTCGCGATCGCGAGCGCCTCGTCCTCGGTGTCGACATCGAGCAGGAAGAAGCCGCCGATCATCTCCTTCGCCTCGGCGAACGGACCGTCGAGCAGTTGCGTCTCGCCCTGGCGGACCCGCACGCGGGTCGCCTGATCGGCCGAGACCAGCGACTCGACCGCGCGCAGAACCCCGCGTGCGCGCAGCGCGTCGGCGAAGCGGGCCATGCGCGCGTACAACGCCTCGCCTTCCTCGCGGGTGCGCGTCGCGCGTTGGTCCGTCGGTTCGACGATCAGCAACAGGTAGGACATGGAGCGCTCCGGTGAAATGGCATACGGCCGCGCACGCGCGCGGCCCGGCACAACCGCGCTCGCATTGTGAGCCGGGACGCGGCGCGGGTCCACCCGGGTGCGCCCCGGTTGGTTGGGTTCGGCGCGGGTTCGGCGCGGGTTCGGCCTGGGTTCGGCCTGGGTTCGGCTCAAGCGCGGCGACCTGAGCGGCGTGCGCGCCACGCAGCCCAGGCCGCCCCTGTCAGCAGCCCCGCGACGTGCCCCTGCGCGATCACCGGCCCGCCGAGCCACGTCGCTTCCGCGCGCGGCGTGCCGGCGACGAGCTGCCAGCCGACCCGCGCGACGATCGCGAGCGGCGCCAACCACAGCACGGGATCACGACGCGCATACGGCCACAGCGCGAGCATCGCGAGGCCGTACACGACGCCCGACAGCCCGACATAGCGCGCCACCTCCGGCGCGCCGAGCCATAGCAGCGTCCCGCAGCCCGCGGCCAGCCCGCCGAGCGTCACGAACGCGCGGCCGCGCGCGGCGAGCACGCTCGCGCACAGCGCGACGCAAGCGACGTTGAGCAGGCAGTGCGCCCAGCCCAGATGCACGAAATGCCCGGTGACGAGCCGCCAGACCTCGCCCGTCGCGATCGCGACGCGGTCATAGGCGAGCGCATCCCGCACCCGCGCGGGCAGCGCCTGCAGCATGATCGGCAGCAGCGCCGCGACGCCCCAGCCCGCGCGCGGCGCAAGCCAGGTCGAGGCGACGGCGTCGGCATCGACGGGCGGGAGCAAGGAACGATTCATGTGCGCGCAGGAAAACATGGCCGAATGACCGGTTGATGTCCGAATCTTACATACGCCTGTCATCATGCTTTCCTAGTCTTTCGGAATGCCCACTCATCGGACCCGCCCATGCGCCCGCTGCCCTCTCTCTTGATCGTGCTGTCGCTGCTCGCCGCCGGCCCGGCCGGCGCCGCCCCGCTTCCCGCCTGTGGCGGCGGCGCGACGCTGCTCGCCGACATCCAGGCCGGCGCCGGGCCCTCGCCGCTCGCCGGCCAGACCGTGTCGATCGAAGCCGTGGTGACCGCCGACTACGGCGGCGCCGACGGCTTCGGCGGCTTCTTCGTCCAGCAGGCCGACGCCCAGCGCCAGCATCGGCCCGGCGTCTCGGAAGGCTTGTTCGTCTACGCGCCGAAGCTGCGCGCGAACGCGGGCGATCTCGTCCGCGTGAGCGGCAAGGTCGAGGAAAAATTCGGGCAGACCCAGCTCACGCTGTCGGGCGGCATCGCGGTATGCGCGAGCGGCCAGACCGTCACGCCCGCGACGCTCACGCTGCCGGTCGCCGATCCGTCGACCTTCGCGGCATACGAAGGCATGCTCGTGCGGCTGCCGCAGAAGCTGACCGTGAGCGAGGTCTACGAACTCGGCCGCTACGGCAGCGTGCTGCTCAGCAACGGCCGGCTGCGCAACCCGACCAACGTCGCGCCGCCCGCGCAGACAAAGGCGCAGGCCGACGCGAACGCGCTCAACCGCCTGGTGCTCGACGACGGCTCCAACAAGTCCAACCCTGCATCCGTGCCGTATCCCGCGCCGGGCTTCAGCGCGCCCAACACGCTGCGCGCGGGCTACACGGTCAGCGGCGTCGAGGGCGTGCTCGAAATGCGCTACAGCGCGTGGCGGCTGCAGCCGGTGCCCGGCGCGCCCGCGCCGAGCTTCGACGCAGCCTCGAACCCGCGCGCCGCGGCGCCCGCGCGCGCGCCGAACGCCGACCTGCGGGTCGCGTCGTTCAACGTGCTCAACTACTTCAACGGCGACGGCAAGGGCGGCGGCTTCAAGGATCCGAACAATCGCGGCGCGCAGTCGGCGGAAGAATTCGAGCGGCAGGAAACCAAGATTCTCGCCGCGCTGCGCGGGCTCGACGCGGACGTGATCGGCCTCATGGAGATCGCCAACAACGGCTACGGCGAACTGGGCGCGGTGCGCCAGCTCGCGGCCAGACTGGGCGACGGCTGGCGCGTGGTCGACCCGGGGCTGCCGAAGCTCGGCGGCGACGCGATCGCGGTCGCGCTGATCTACAACAGCCGCGCGGTCGAGCCGGTCGGCCGCCCCGCGACGCTCGACATCGACAACAAGAACCGCCAGCCGCTCGCGCAGACCTTCCGCCGCATCGGCGGCGCGCGCGGCGTGACGATCGCGGTCAATCACCTGAAGTCGAAGAACTGCCCGGACGCGGCCGGCGACGATCTCGACCAGGGCGACGGCCAGGGCTGCTGGAACGCCACTCGCGTGCGGGCGGCAGGCAAGCTGGCCGACTGGCTGGCCGGCAACCCGACGGGCGCATCCGCCGACGGCGTGCTGCTGATCGGCGATCTCAACAGCTATGCGAAGGAAGACCCGGTCCGCCTGCTCGAAGGGCGCGGCTACGTGAACCTCGTCGCGCGGTTCGTGGGCGATTCGGCCTACAGCTACGTGTACAACGGCGAGGCCGGCTACATCGATCACGCGCTCGCCTCGCCGACGCTCGCGGCGCGCGTCGCCTCGGTCAACGAATGGCACATCAACGCCGACGAGCCGATCGCGCTGCAGTACACGTTCAGCTACAAAAGCAAGGAGCAGCGCGACACCTACTACGCGGCGGATGCGTATCGCTCGTCCGACCACGACCCCGTGCTGATCGACCTCGCGCTCGCCGATCCGCCGTCCGCGGAAGTGCGCGCCGGCACGGGCGGCGGCGCGGCCGAGTCGGGCGGCGGCGCGCTGGACCCGTGGTTCCTGCTGCTCGCGGGCACGGGCGCGGCGCTCGTGTTCGCGCGCCGCGCGCGGCGGCGCTGACGCGCGGCCGGGCTGCGTTTGATTGGGCTGCGTTTGGCCGGGCTGCGTTTGGCCGGGCTGCGTTTGGCCGGATCACACTTGATCAAGTCACGCTTGATCAGGCCGCGCTTAGTTGGGGCCCGTTTGACCGGTCCGCGCCCGGCCCCTCCCGGCGCGTCACGCTCGTCACGCGCGCGGCAGCATCAACGTGAAGGTGCTGCCCGCGTCTTCCGCACTCTCGACGAGCAGGTCGCCGCCGTGCGATTCGGCCACGAGGCGCGCGACATACAGCCCGATCCCGCTGCCGCTCTTCTTGGTCGAATAGTGCAGGCGGAAGATGTCGTCGAGCATCTCGGCGGGCATGCCCTTGCCCGTGTCGGCGATCTCGACCGTCGCGCTGGCGTCGGTCGACGCGGTCGTCACGGTCAGCGTGCCGCCCTCCGGCATCGCCTCGATCGCGTTGTTGAGGATGTTCAGCACCGCCTGCTTCAGCCGGTCCGGATAGCCGTTGACCCAGATCGCGTCGCTGCCGAGCCGGTTCACGGGCTTCACGCCGCGCGACTCCGCATACGGATGAACCAGCTTCGTCACCTGCTCGACCAGCAGCACCAGATCGAACGAGGTCTGCTGGCTGACGGGCGGCCGGGTTTCCTCGATCAGTTCGTTCAGGAGTCCGTTCAGGCGCTTCAGCTCGCTGACGATCACGTCGACGTGCTCGCGCGCCGGCCCGGTGTCGCCGCCGCTCTCGTCAAGCGCCGTCTGCAGCAGATGGCAGTTCAGCGACAGCGCATTGAGCGGCGCGCGGATCTCGTGGGTGGCCGACGCGAAGCGCTTGACCAGGTTGCGCATCTGCGACGCCTGCACGAGGTCCGCTTCGAGGATGTCGCCCGCATGCTTGGCCTTCAGCAGCACGAGGAAGCCGTTGCCGTCGTCCTCGTCGAGCCGGTACGCCTCCACGCGCAGCGGGATCGGCTGGTCGTCGTGCCGGCCCACCAGTTGCGCGCGCAACGGCGCGCCGCCGCTCTCCATCGCGACCAGCCGCCCGCGCAGCTCGTCCGACAGGCAGGCGGACCACGCGTCGGCCGCATCCGCCTCGCCGCGCGCGCCGATCAGATCGAGCGCGGCGGGATTCGCGAACTCGACCTCCGCGTGCTCGTCGAGCAGCATCGCGCCGACATTGAGCACCTGGCTCAGCGCCGAGAAGCGGCCGCGGATCGAGCGGCTCGGGTTGCGCCACAGCGCGGTGGATTCAGGCTTGCCGGTCATTCCCGTGATTCCAGGTCGAAGCTCTTGAGCTTGTTGTAGAGGGTCTTCACGCTGATCCCGAGCATCGACGCGGCGCGCGTGCGCACCCCGTCGGACGCCGCCATCGCCGCCTCGATCAGCTGCCGCTCGGCATCCGCGAGCGGCGTGCCGGCCGGAATCAGCGCGGCGTTCGCGGGCATCGCGGCCGGCGCGGCCGTCGTCTCGGGCGCGAGGTTCGTCGGATCGAACTCGATCGCCTCGATCACCTCGTCGGCGAGGATGTACGCGCGCTGCACGATGTTGCGCAACTCGCGCACGTTGCCGGGCCAGCCATGCGTCGCGAGCCGCGCGAGCGCCGTCGCCGAGAAATGCTTCGTGGTGCGTTCGGTCTCGTTGAGCATGTCGAGGAAACGCTGCGCGAGCAGCGCGAGGTCGTCGCCACGCGCGCGCAGCGGCGGCAGCAGCACCGGAAACGTGTTGAGGCGGTGATACAGGTCGAGCCGCAGCACGTTGTCGCGCACCGCGCGCTCGGGCTCGCGGTTGGTCGCCGAGATCAGCCGGAAATCCGCGTTCAGCGTCTCCTTGCCGCCGACCCGGTGGAACGTGCGGGTTTCGAGGATGCGCAGCAGCTTGACCTGCTGGTCGGCCGGCATCTCGGTGATTTCATCAAGAAACAGCGTGCCGCCCGCCGCCTGCTCGAACAGGCCGGCGTGCGCGTGGGTCGCGCCGGTGAACGCGCCGCGCTCGTGGCCGAACAGCGCGCTCTCGATCAGGTTCGCGGCGATCGCGCCGCAGTTCAGCGCGACGAACGGCCCCTTCGCGCGGCGGCTCAGCTGATGCACGGTGCGCGCGGCCACTTCCTTGCCGGTGCCGCTCTCGCCGCAGATGAACACGTTCGCCTCGGTCGGCGCGACCCGGCCCAGGTGGTCGTAGACCTTCTGCATCGCGGGCGAGCGGCCCACCATCTCGCCGAAGCGCCCCATGTCGCGCAATGTGCGGCGCAGGGTCTCGACCTCGGCATGCAGGTCGCCCGTGCGCGGTACGCGCGCGAGCAGATTGCGCAGCCGCGTGACGTCCACCGGCTTGTCGAGGTAGTCCCACACGCCGAGCCGCAGGCTCTCGACCGCGGTCTCGAGCGTCGCATTGCCGGTCATCACGACCACCGGCACGCTGCGCCCCGGCGCGAACTCGGGCAATTCGGGCAACAGGTCGAGGCCCAGCCCGTCGGGCAGGTTCACGTCGACCAGCACGATGTCGGGCACGGTCTTGTTCAGGCATGCGCGCGCCTGGGCGAGGTCGGCGGCTTCGTCGGTCGAGAAGCCGTCTTTCTGCGCGATGCGCGTGAGCGCGCGCAGGCTGTTCGGATCGTCTTCGATGATGAGGGCGTGAGGCATGGGCGTGAAAGTCAGGCTCGGGTTCGTCGAGCGCGGGCGACGGTCGCCCGCGCGGAAACATCGGCAGAAGCACGACGGATGCCAGCCCCGCTCTCCGCCGTGCGCCGAAGGTAGCATGGAACCCGCCCGGGCTCGCGTGCGCGTCGGCGCGCCGTTCCCATGCGGCCCGCCCAGGCCGCCGCCCCCCGGACAGAGTTACCGGCACGAAACGCCCGGCCCCCGGCAAGATTTTCCAGCCCGTACGCCCCCCCACATTTCCTGACATTTTGTTTCATCTGGCCGCGCGCCTTGCGGTACAAGGGTTTCCGCGCATTGCGCGAAGGCTTGGCATGGCGCTTGCGAAACTTGCCGCGGAAATGCGACTCCCAAGGTACGGAGTCCGCCAGTCATCCTGATCTCACTCACTATCCAGGGAGCACGAACATCATGGCACTTACCGACAGCGTCGAACACAAGCTGGACCGCGGCTTGTCCGAGGTCCGCCGCACCGGCCGCCGGGTCGCGCGCAGCACCCGCTCCGCCGCCCGCGACCTGCACGCCGACGTGAAGGACGACATGCGCTCGCTCGTCGACGAACTGGACGGCCTGCTCAAGGACGGCAACGACGGCGATCTCGCCGCGCTGCGCAAGCGCCTGCAGGGCCGCCTCGACGAGGCGCGCGGCACGCTCGAGGACGCCGCCGACGGCGCGTCGTACCGGCTGCGCGAATCGGCCGAGCGGGTCTCGCAGGTGGTGCGCGAGAACCCGTGGCAGACCGCCGGCGCGGTTGCCGGCCTTGCTTTCATCGCCGGCCTGCTGCTCGCGCGCCGCTGATCGGCGGCGCGGCCGCGCACGGTCGCGCGCCTTACCGAATTCCAACCCGCACGACAAACGAAGGAGAAAAAACATGCGTCAAGCTCTTGTGATGAAGGCCGCCACGGCCCTGGTACTGGGCAGCCTCGCGCTCGCCGGCTGCACCACCACGCCGGACAAGCCCGCGACCGCGTCGGCCGATGCCTCGACCCGCCAGTCGATCAACGCGAGCGTCGACGCGACGCTGTCGCGCCTGTATTCGACGGTGCCGGGTTCGCGTGAACTCGTCGCCAAGTCGCGCGGCGTGCTGGTGTTCCCGAGCGTGCTCCAGGCCGGCTTCATCGTCGGCGCGCAATCGGGCAACGGCGCGCTGCGCGTGGGCGGCGGCACCGTCGGCTACTACAACACGTCGTCGCTGTCGGTCGGCCTGCAGGCGGGCGCGCAGTCGAAGGCGGTGATCTTCCTGTTCATGACGCAGGACGCGCTCGACAAATTCCGCAACTCGCAAGGCTGGTCGGCCGGCGGCGACGCCTCGGTGGCGCTCGTGAAGATGGGCGCGAACGGCGCGATCGACACCACCACGGCAACCGCGCCGGTCGAGGCGATCGTGCTGACCAATGCCGGCCTGATGGGCGACCTGTCCGTGAACGGCACCAAGGTCACGCGCCTGAAGCTGTAAGCGCGGCGCGCCCTCGCCCCACCCGAAACGCCGCGGCGCCCGCCGCGGCGTTTCGCATGATGGCGCCGCCCCTATCACGCGGGCGGCGTTGCAGGCATACTCCGGGCATTGTGCGGCGCCCGCCCGGCCGGGGGCCGCGCCGCTCACCCTTTCTGCAGAGCACACTATGGATAGCGGAACCGTACACCAAAAATTCTTTCACCTTCTGCTGTTCGTCGCCACGATCGGGCTGTGCTGGATCCTGCTGCCGTTCTTCGGCGCGATCTTCTGGGGCACCATCCTGGCGATCCTGTTCCAGCCGGTCCAGCGCTGGCTCGCCGCGCGCTTCGGCAAGCGCCGCAATCTCGCCGCGCTGGCCACCCTGCTGCTGATCATCCTGATCGTGATCCTGCCGCTCGTGTTCGTGGTCGGCACGCTGGTGCAGGAAATCGCCTATGCGTACCAGCAGGTCAAGGACATCCAGCCGAACCTCACGCAATATTTCAAGGAAGCGATGCATGCGCTGCCGCACTCGGTGCAGCGCATCCTCGGCAACTACGGGCTGGCCGACATCCCGAGCATCCAGAAGAAGCTGACGGACGGCGCGGCCGCGATCAGCCAGTTCGTCGCCACGCAGGCGCTCAGCATCGGCCAGAACACCTTCCAGTTCGTCGTGAGCTTCGGCGTGATGCTGTACCTCGTGTTCTTCCTGCTGCGCGACGGCGGCGAGATCGGCCGCCGCGTGCGCCGCGCGCTGCCGCTCGACGAAGAGCACAAGCAGCACCTGCTGGCCAAGTTCACGACCGTCGTGCGCGCGACCGTGAAGGGCAACATCGCGGTCGCGCTCGTGCAGGGCGCGCTCGGCGGGCTGATCTTCTGGATCCTCGGGATCCAGGGCGTGATCCTGTGGGGCTCGCTGATGGCCTTCCTGTCGCTGCTGCCCGCGATCGGCGCGGGCCTCGTGTGGGTGCCCGCCGCGCTGTACTTCCTGATGGCGGGCGAAGTGTGGAAGTGCGTGATCCTGGTCGCGTTCTGCGTGGGCGTGATCGGGCTCGTCGACAACCTGCTGCGCCCGATCCTGGTCGGCAAGGACACCAAGATGCCCGACTGGGTCGTGCTGATCTCGACGCTCGGCGGCATGGCGCTGTTCGGTATCAACGGCTTCGTGATCGGGCCGCTCGTCGCCGCGCTGTTCATGGCGAGCTGGGATCTGTTCGCGCGCGGCGAGGCCGACGAGGCGCGCTGAACGCGCATCGCGGCGCCGCGCGCGCGTCATTCGAACGTGAAGCGCAGGGCCTTGACGATCGTCTCCTTGCCCCACGTGAACGAGCAGACCCGGCCGGTTTCGAGGCTGACCGTCTCGCCGCCCTTGGTCTGGGTCTCGCTGATCGGCGTGCAGCCGCCCGCGATCGTGACGGTGGGCGTGCCCTGCTTCGACAGCGGGAATTCGACGCCCGCATCCTCGGGCACCGTGTGCGTGAGCGACACTTTCTCGATGTAGTCGTCGGGCAGCATCAGCAGCGGCGCGTTGTCGACCCACAGCGTGTAGTAGTCGTGCTGGAACGGCGTCTGCTCGATGCAGATTTTCGACGTATGCGCGCCGATCGTCTGCGACTGGCACAGCGGCGCGGCCGCGCACCACGAGCCGCCGACCAGCAGCGCGGCGCCCGCGACGCCGCGGGTGAAGGAAAGAACAGTCATGACGCCCCCTCGAACAGGAATGTAGGAATATGTGCGGCGCGCGCGCCGGCGACGGCCGCACGGGATGGCGGCGGCGCGGCGCCTATCTTACAAACGAACGGGGCGAAACAGAAGGGGGCGGCGTCAGCGCGTGACGAGCCGGATGCCGGCCTGCGAACGCCAAGAGGCGCACTTGCTTCAGCGGTAATGCCGACCGTCATGCCGGCGCAGGGCAATCGACTTCGCGGGCAAACAAGCGCTTCGAGGCGACGTGAAAAGCAGCCCCGGGCCGGAAACGGCCCCTCCCCACCGGAAAAGAGCCGCCCCGCCCGCCGCTCAGAACGTCGTCCGCATCCCCACCATCACGCTGCGCCCGCCCTGCGGCGCGATATCCCGCACCACCGAACTCGCATAGCGAATCTCCTGATTGGTCAGGTTATCGCCGCGCACATACGCGAGCCACTGCGTCGGGCCCATCCGGAACTTGTAGGTCAGCACGAGCCCCAGCGACGTATAGCCGTCGGTCGGCAGATCATTCTCCGGCACCCGGTGCTGCGCCCACGCATGCGTGAGCTGCGCGCGCGCGCCGAACGGCCCGTAGCCGTAATCCGCACTCAGCGACGCACGCAGCGGCGCGATGCGCGGCAAGGGCTCGCCGGTTTCCGCGTTGCGCGCATGCGTGTAGTCGGCGCTGAGCCCGACATCGACGCGGTGCGCGCCCTTCTCGTACACCCGCCACTTGCCGTCCAGCTCCACCCCGTAGAACTCCGCCCGCACGCCGCGATACACGGCCTCGCGCAGCGCATCGTCGGTGCCGGGCGTGACGACGTCGCCATCGTCGTCGACGAGACGCCCTGTGTTGTACTCGGTCAGGTAGTTGATGAACCGGTTGTAGAACACCCCGACGCTGCCGCGATTCGGACCGCTCGCATAGCGCAGCGACAGATCGGTCGACACGGCCTTTTCCTTGCGCGCGTCCGGGTTGCCGATCAGGTACTGGCCGGTCGCGCCGTGCGGCCCGTTCGCATACAACTCGTAGAACGTCGGCGCGCGCTCCGTGTACGACACATTGCCCGCCACCGACCAGGCCGGCGCGAGCTTGTACAGCGCCCCCGCCGACAGGCTGCCCGCATTGAAGTCGCGCGAACGCGCCCCCGCGAAACGCGCGTTGCCGGCCGGCGTCGGATCGAGCTTCACGTGTTCGAGGCGCGCGCCCATGCTGAGCTTCAGCGCGTCGGTCGCCCGCCACTCCTCGAGGCCGAACAGCGCGACGTTGGTGGTCTGCGCGGTCGGCACGAGCGCCTCCTCGCCGAGCGCGGAAAACGTGTTCTGCGAGAGTTGCACGCCGATCGCGCCTTCCAGCGGCCCGAGCGGACGATGACGCGCCTCGATGCGCGCCTCGTAGCCGTGGTTGCGGAAGGTCGTGCCGGTCACGCCGTCGTCGATCTCCTTGTGCTGGTAGTTGGTGTACGCGAAATCGAACTTCAGCCGCGAGAACGGGCCGCTCAGGTTGCGCAGCTCCGATGCGAACGCGACGCGCTCCTGGCGCATCCGCAAACGGACATCGCTCTCGGCGACCGAGCCATAGTTCGATTCGAACCCGCTATACGATAAGCCCGCATAACCGTCGGCCCAGGTGTACGAGCCGCCGACCGAACCGCCATGCCAGCGGCCGTCGCTGTTCGGGATGCTGCCCTCGGGCTGGTTCGCGTCCGGGCCGTCGAGCGCGCGCTGGCGCGCCGAGTGCGCGAAGCCGGGAATCCGCAGCTTGCTGGTCTCGCGGTCATACGCATCCGCGTGGAACGCGAAGCGGCCATTGCCGCCCTCGACCATCGCCGCGCCCGCGCGCGCGTTGTTCGCGCCGCCGTAGCTCGCGTCGAGCGCGCCGCTCACGCCTTGCAGCGCCTCGCGCGGAATCCGGTTGTCGATCGTGTTCACGACGCCGCCGACCGCATTGCCGCCATACAGCAGCGCGGCCGGCCCGCGCACGATCTCGACCTTCTCGATGCTCAGCGGATCCTGCGGCACCGCGTGGTCGTACGACAGCGACGATGCATCGTAGGCGGCCACGCCGTTCTGCAGCAGCCGGATCCGGTCGCCGTCCATGCCGCGGATGATCGGGCGGCCGACCAGCGGGCCGTAGGTGGTCGTCGAGACGCCCGGCAAGCCGTTCAGCGTCTCGCCGAGCGAGTCGCCCCGACGCAGCGTGAGCGCATCGCCGGACACGGATGCGGTGGGCGCGATCAGGTCGGCGTCGCCGAGCGGGTTCGCGGTCACGAACACCGGCGCGAGCGTCGCGCGCGGCAACGCGGCCGCCTCGGCCGCAGCGGTCTGCTGAGCGTGCGCGAAACTCGCGATCAGCAGCAGGGAAAACGGAGGGAGTTTGCGTAACGAAGCAAGGTCGGGACGAGGGTGGTCGCGCATCGCGGTGGTCGCTGTGGATGAATGGATCGGACAGGACCGACGCGACATATCCCGGTGTCATTCTCGACACCGAAACGATATAACGTATCATATCGAATGCGCACGCCCGCCCTGTTGCCTGCCTCATGCGCGCGCCGGCCGGCCGCTGAAAGCGATCCGTCGGCGCGCGAGTCTTGGCTTTGATATGTTATATCATTTCAAATCCATCACCAATCCCTTACGGAACGTGCGTGTTCGATCCTCGTCCTGTGAGCCGCCTGTCAAAGACGGCCGGCGCGCGGCGGGGAGCGTGATACTGTCTGGCCCTCGAAATCCGACGTCCGCCTGACCGATTCACGCATGAAATCCCTCTGGACCATCCTGCCGCTGGCCCTGTTGACCGCCATCGGCCTGCTCGCCACCGACCTGTACCTGCCCGCCGTGCCGTCGCTGCCCGACCAGCTGGGCGGATCGATCGCGGGCGCGCAGGCGACGCTCGCGGTGTTCTCCGCCGCGCTCGCCCTGTCGCAACTCGTCTGGGGCCCCGCCGCCGATCACTTCGGCAGCCGCCGCACGCTCGTGTTCGCCGTGCTGCTGCAGATCGCGGCGGGGGTCGTGTGCGCATCGGCGCCGTCGATGACGACGCTGATCGCCGCGCGCGTCGCGCAGGGCTTCGGCGTCGGGGCGGCCATGGTGGTCGTGCCGACGCTGATCCGGCAGCGCTTCGCCGACCACCGCGCGGTGCGTGCGCTCGCGTGGCTCGGCATCATCGAGAGCGTCGTGCCGGGGCTCGCGCCGGTACTCGGCGCCGCGCTGCTGCTGGTCGCCGACTGGCGCGCGACGTTCTGGGTCATCGTCGCGCTCTCCGTGCTCGTGATGCCGGTCGCGCTGCGCGTGCTGCCTGCCGATCCGCCCGCCCGCGCGCACGATGCGCCGCGAGGCGGCTATGGCCGCCTGCTGCGCTCGCCGACCTACCTCGGCTATGCGCTCGGTCATGCGCTGTGTTTCGCCGCCCTGCTCGCATTCGTCGCGAGCGCGCCGCAACTGGTCGAGCTGTGGCTGCATGAAGGACCCTCGACCTTCGCGCTGCTGCAAGCGTGCGGCGTCGGCGCCTTCATCGTGACGTCGTCGCGCAGCGGCCGCTGGTCGGATCGCCACGGGCTCGACCGCGTGATCGCGCTCGGCGCTGCGCTGCAGGTCGTCGCGGCCGCGTGGTTCATGGTCCTCGCCTATGCAGACTGGCGCTCCACCGCGCAGGTGATCGGCGCGTGGATGCTGTTCTGTGGTTCGCTCGGCCTGCGCGGGCCGGGCTCGATGGCGCGCGCGCTCGCCGCCGACCCGGCTTCGGCCGGACGCGCGGCGGGCCTCCTGATGTTCTTCGGGCTCGGCGGCGCGGCGCTCGCGACCCAGGCGGTCGCGCCGTTTCTCGCGCTCGGCATGAAACCGCTCGCCTGGATGTGCACGGGCTTCACGCTCGCGAGCGCGCTCGTGATTCTCGCCGGCATCGCCGCGCGGCGGCGGAGCGCACCGGATGCGACGCGCGGCGCGTTGGCCGAGAACGGTCCCCGGTAGGCGACAGGCGCTGCCGCGTCATCGCTCCGGAATGCAGAGCGTCCTCGGTTGTGGCTCGCGCAGCGATTCGTCGGCGGAATGATCGAACGCGATAATGCGCGCCTCGTAATAATTCAACGCACGCGCTCCGCGTCGCGTCCGGCGTGTAAACCGTGTCGCCAAGCGACCTTCTGTGCCCATGCTTCGCATGCCGACACACCGCGCGCCGATACATCTGCAATACGCGGTAAAGAAGCTTAATTTGCCGAAATTGACTTGGCGTGGCGGCCCACCAACAATGGACCCTGCTTCGAGCCCATCGTTTCGCGGTCCCAGCTGCGGTGGTTTTGAAGCGACCAGACCCTCCAGTCATTCGTTCCCCCCCTCCTGACTGGATTAATTGCCGCGCCACGGCTTCTGCCGTGGCGCGTTTTTGTTTTCCGGCTGCGCGTCAGCTCGCCGTCACACTGTGAACGGCAGCGACATCAACGCGGCGGAAGATAGACGAGCGGATCGACGGACGCGCCCTTGCGGCGGATCTCGAAATGCAGCATCACGCGCTGCGCATCGCTGTCGCCCATTTCGGCGATCTGCTGGCCCTGCCTTACCACGTCGCCTTCCTTGACCATCAGCGCGCGGTTGTGCCCGTAGGCGCTCAAATAGATTTCGTCGTGCTTGATGATCACGAAGTTGCCGTAGCCGCGCAGGCCGTTGCCCGCGTAAACGACGCGCCCGCCGGCGGCCGCGACGACCGGCTGGCCGGCGCGCCCCCCGATATCGATGCCGGGATGTCTCGCCGCGCCGGCAGGTTTCAACACCGTCCCGTTCGCCGGCCACATGAAGGTGATCGCGGCCACCTGCGCATGGCCGACGGGCGCGCCCGCGACGGGCGGCCGGGACGCCGGGCCCGCGCACGCGCCGAGCCACGCGAGCGCCGCGGCGCACGCGGTGCGGCGCGCAAGCGCGGGCAGGAAAGATAGACCGTCGTGCGGGGTCGGGGGCGGCGTATTCGTCGACATCACGGCTCCTGTTTGCGTGCAGGCGGGGAATGACGCGGCCTCGGCACATCGCCGCGCGTCGACGAGTAATAGCACGCGGCCCAAGCACGCATTCGCACGGTTTACATTGAATTACACCGCTTACAGTGCAATGCGCGGAAACGATCGCGCGCCTCGATCGATGAAGCGCCTCGCCATGCGCGCTCGCCTCCACGAAAGACCGCAAAGCGCCGACACGTGGCTGACGCGTTCCCTCCCCGTGCTTTGCATTCCGCCGACGGCGGCTACCGCGTCACACGCGAACGCGCCGGGCGATCCGGGCGCGCCCGCCGGATTCCGTCGACGGCGAAGCGCGCGGCAACGCGCGTCAGACCGCGCACATGCCGCCGTCGATCACGAGTTCCGCGCCCGTCACGTAGCGGCTCTCGTCGGAGGCGAAGTAGATCGCCGCGAGCGCGACGTCGTCGGGTTCGCCGAGCCGGTTCATCGGCACGCCGCGCAGCAGCCTGCGTTTCGCGTCGCGCTCGCCCAGTTGCGCGAACAACGGTTCGACGATGCCGGTGCGAATGAAGGACGGATGCAGCGAATTGCAGCGGACGTCGATGCGCTGGCGCGCGCAATCGATCGCGACCGACTTGGTCAGCGACGCGACGGCCGCCTTCGAGGCGTTGTACGCGAGGTAGTCCGGGTCCTGCTTGAACGCGGCCACCGACGAGATGTTGAGGATCGAGGCAGGCTGGCTCTCGCGCAAATGCGGCAGCGCATGCCGGATGCCGAGCACGATGCTCTCGACGTTGACCGCCATCACGCGCCGCCATTCGTCGAGCGCGACCTGCTCGACCGTGCCCATCGAGCCAACGCCCGCGTTGTTGACCAGCACCGACAGGCCGCCCATCGCATCGCGCGCCTCGGCCAGCACGGCCTGCCAGGCGGCCCCGTCGCACACGTCCTGGCGCGCGCCGAACGCGACGGTCGCGCCGGCGGCCGCGTTGAGTTCGGCGACCAGCGCGGCGAGCACGTCGGCGTCCGCCACGTCGGTCAGGAACACCTTCGCGCCGTGTTCGGCCATGCGCGTCGCGATCGCGCGGCCGATGCCGCCCGCCGCGCCGGTGATGAATGCGCACTTGCCCGCGAGGCGAGGCGCGATAGTTCGAGTCATGAACGCTCCCGGATTGAGAAGTCGATACGCGCGGCGATCGTTCGCCGCGCCCGAGGTCGGGCCCTCGCGGACGGCCGCCGGCCGTCGGCATGGGGCACGGCGTCCGCCTGACGACGGCCCGCCGCAGACGCAAGATACAGTACTGTGCGACGCCTCACGAGGCGCCATCGCCCACGCACCGGGCGCGCCCGCGGGACAGCGCGTCGATGCGGCCGAAACACGCGCGCGTCATGCAAGCCGATCGACGCCGTGTTCCCGCACGGCCATTCGCCCGACGTCATGCTCTCGGCCCCGAACCTGCTCGTCATCGCGGCCCATCGCCGATCGACACCGCCCGCTCCCCGTCATACGCGCGCCGCCCGCCGGAAACGGCCGGGCCCGTGCGCCTCGCGTCCGTTGCGGACGAACCCGCCGGGAATCCTCATGTCCCTGATCCACGCCGCCGACGACCTGCCCGTCGACGCCCCCGACTATCGCGTCGCCGTCGAAGCCGGTACGTATCGCCTGCACGGCGACGAGAATCCGCGCGAAGGCGGCGCGAATCGCGGCCCCGCGCCGTCTGAATTCGTCCTGTCCGGCCTCGCGCAATGCGCGGCCGCGACGCTGCGCATGTCCATGCGGCGCAAGGCGCTGACCCGACGCTCACCTGAGCGTGCGCGCGGCGCTGCACGCGGATCGCGACGGCGTGCAATACGTGCGGCGCACGATCAGCATCGACGATGCGCAACGCGGGCGGCTCGCGGCCATCAGCGAGAAGACGCCCGTGATGCTGTTCATCAAGCGCGGCACGCGGATCGACACGACGCCGCGCCGACGCACCGCCCGCTCAGTTCCGCCGCCTCGGCGCGCGGGCCCGCTCGGCGATCAGGTCGTACAGCGCCTGCGCGGCCGGCGAGAGCTGCGCGCTGCGTCGGGTCACGAGCACCAGCGCGCGCGAGATCACCGGCTCGACCAGCTCGATCATGCGGATGCGCGGATACGCGCCCTTCTGCACCGCGAGCCGCGGCACCACCGCGGCCGCGACGCCCTCCGCGACGAGCCCGAGCGCCGTCGAGCTGCGCTGCACCTCGTAATGCGCGCGCGGCGCGAGATCGCCGAGCGCCGCGTCGAGCAGCGCGCGGTTCGCGCTCACCTCGCCCGCGACGATCAGCGGATACGGCACGAGCGCGCGCCACGGCACCTTCCGGCGCGCGCCGAGCGGATGGCTGTCGTGGCAGATCAGCACGAACTGATCCTCGACGAGCGGCTCGCCGACCAGCTCGGGATGCCGCGCGCTCGCGATCTGGATGCCGAATTCCGCTTCGCGATGCAGCACCGCGTCGGTCACCGCCGACGACGCATGGTCGAGCACCTTCACGCGATTGTCCGGATAACGCGCCGAATACGCCTGCAGGATGCTCGGCAGGAATTGCACGCCGACCGTCGGCACGCACGCGATCGACACGTCGCCGCGCGCGGCCTGTCCGCTTTCGCGAATTTCCGTCAGCGCATCGGACAGCTCGCCGAGCAAGCGGCGCGCCTGCGGCAGGAACGCGCGCCCGATGTGGGTCAGCGCGACCGAGCGCGTGGTGCGTTCGAACAGCGCGACGCCGAGATAGTCCTCGAGCTTGCGCAAGCGCTGGGTGATGGCCGTCTGCGTGACCGACAGCGCATCGGCCGCGTTCTGGAAGCCGCCGCGATCGGCAATCGCGACAAAAGCCTGTACGCCGAGGATATCGATTTTCATCAGAAAAATTGATTAATTCGCGCAATAAATTCATTTTACGTGTTTCCTCGTCACGCGCACACTCCGCCTGCGATCGCATCCATCCACCCCACAAACCGATATCAGCAAGGAGTGATCGATGTCCGAATTCATTCCCACCGCGGCGCTTGCGCGCCTGTACGCCGACATGGAACGTCGCCTCGCGACCGTGCGGCGGCGCCTCGCGCGCCCGCTCACGCTCGCCGACAAGATCCTGCTCGGCCACCTCGACGACCCGGAAACCCAGGCGCTCGTGCCCGGCGAAAGCCAGCTCGCGCTGCGGGTCGACCGCGTCATGTTCCAGGACGTGCTCGGCCAGACTGGCATGCTGCAATTCATGCAGACGGGCCGCGACCGCGTCGCGGTGCCGGCGAGCATCCACTGCGACCACCTGATCCAGGCCCGCGTCGAGGGTCGCGCGGATCTCAGCGCGTCGCTCGCGGAAAACCGCGAGGTCTACACCTTCCTGCGCAGCGCCGCCGCGAAATACGGGCTCGGCTTCTGGGAGCCGGGCGCGGGCATCATCCACCAGGTCGTGCTCGAACACTACGCGTTCCCCGGCGCGCTCCTGATCGGCACCGATTCGCACACGCCGAACGCGGGCGGGCTCGGCGCCTGCGCGATCGGGGTCGGCGGCGCCGACGCGGTCGAAGCGCTCGCCGGACTGCCGTGGGAGGTGCTCTATCCGCGCCGCATCGCGGTGTATCTCAGCGGCGCGCTGAGCGGCTGGACCGCGCCGAAGGACGTGATCCTGCGCGTCGCGGGCGAATTGACGGTCGCGGGCGGCACCCACGCCATCATCGAATACATCGGCCCGGGCGCGCGCACGATCAGCGCGACCGGCAAGGCCACCATCACCAACATGGGCGCGGAGCTGGGCGCAACCACCTCGCTGTTCCCCGCCGACGCGCGCATGGCCGCCTACCTGCGCGCGACGGGACGCGCGGATCTGGTGCCGCTCGTCGAGGCGCACGCCGCGCTGCTCGCGCCCGACCCCGAAGTCGAACAGGATCCCGAAGCATTCTACGAACGGGTCGTGCGGATCGATCTGTCGACGCTGGAGCCGCATGTCGTCGGGCCGCACTCGCCGGACCGCGCGCGCACGGTCGCGACGCTCGCCGCGCAGATGAAGCAGGCGCCGACGGATGAAACCGCGGCGCTCACGGAGAAACTGTCGGCCGCGCTGATCGGCAGCTGCACGAATTCATCCTACGAGGACATGAGCCGCGCGGCCGACGTCGCCGCGCAAGGCGCGGCGCACGGGTTGCGCGCCGCGGTGCCGTTCCTCGTGACGCCGGGCTCCGAACAGGTGCGCGCGACGATCACGCGCGACGGCCAGCTCGACGCGCTCGACGGCATCGGCGCAACCGTGCTCGCCAACGCATGCGGCCCGTGCATCGGCCAGTGGCGGCGCGACGCGTCCGCGAATGCCGAGCCGAACACGATCGTCACCTCGTACAACCGCAATTTCCCGCGCCGCAACGACGGCGCGCCGACCACGGCCAACCTGATCGCGAGCCCCGAGATCGTCACGGCCTGGGCGCTCGCGGGACGCCTGTCGTTCGATCCGCAGCGCGACACCCTGACGGGCGCGGACGGCCAGCCGTTCCGGCTCGCGCCGCCGCGCGCCGCGCCGGAAGTACCGCCCGGCGCGTTCGAGCGCGGCCGCGACCGCTACGTCGCGCCGCCGGCGGACGGGCGCGCGATCGAGGTCGCCGTCGACCCCGCCAGCGAGCGGATCCAGGTGCTGCGGCCGTGGCCCGCGTGGCACGGCCGCGACTTCGAGGCGCTGCCGGTGCTGATCAAGACGCGCGGCAAGACCACCACCGACCACATCTCGCCGGCCGGCCCGTGGCTGCGTTTTCGCGGCCATCTCGAACGTTTCAGCGACAACCTGCTGTCGGGTGCGATCAACGCGTACACCGGCGCGGCCGGGCGCACCGACGTGCTGGGCGGCGTGATCGACGTGACGCCCGCCGAGGCCGCGCGCGCCTACCGCGCGGCGGGCGTGTCGTGGGTGATCGTCGGGGATTTCAACTATGGGGAGGGCAGCAGCCGCGAGCATGCGGCCTTGTCGCCGCGCCTCCTGGGCGGCGTGGCCGTGATCGCGCGCAGCTTCGCGCGGATCCACGAGACGAACCTGAAGAAGCAGGGCCTGCTCGCGCTGCGCTTCGACGATCCGGCCGACTACGAACGCATCCGCGCCGACGACCGGCTCGATCTGATCGGCCTCGCGCAACTCGCGCCGGGCAAGCCGGTCGCCTGCCGGATCCATCATGCGGACGGCGAAGTGGAGACGATCCGGCTGCGGCACAGCTACGGCGAGGCGCAGATCCGCTGGTTCCAGGCAGGCTCGGCCTTGAACGTCGTGCCAAGGGGAAGCGCGGGCGCGTAAGCGCTGCGCGGACGGCGGCCGGATCAGCGGCCGCCGTCCGCGAGCGGTTTGGCGAATACGCGATTCTCGCAGGCGTTGCCGCCGAACACGTAGTGCGTGATGCCGATCTCGGCGTAGCCGCGCGCCGCATAGAACGTCCGCGCCGGCAGATTGCCGCTCCACGCGGTCAGCCACAACAGGGATGCCCCGCTGTCCGCCGCACGCGCCTCGGCGCGCGCCAGCAGCGCGCTGCCGATGCCCGCACCCTTGAACGGACGCTGCACGTACAGGCGCTCCAGCTCCGTACCGACGGCATTGCCCTGCCCCGGCACGTCGCATCCGTGCGCGAACTGCGCGAAGCCCAGCAGACAGGGCCCGCGCTCCGCGACGATCAGCTCGACGGACGGGCTGTCGAACAGGGCGGCGAAGCGCTCCGGCGCATAGACCATCAGCGCTTCGCGCGCGAGGTCGTCGCGGATGCCGTCGGGCGCATAGGTGTCGAGGAATACCTGGATCGCGAGCGCGCCGAGGCGCAGCGCGTCGGCGGCGGTCGCGCGACGGCAGGTGAACGGCGCGGCTTCAGTGGGCGTCGCCATGAACGAAGCGTGCTCCGGAATCGATTGCCGCCGGCCGCCGGGCGGCGGCCGGGCATGCCGCGCGCGGCGACCTTACAGGCCGAGCGCGGACCAGTCGAGCTTGCCGTCCTTCATCGGCGGGCACCAGAAGAACGCGCCCGTGATCGGCTGCGTGAAGCGGAACAGGCCGTCGTGAATCCCGTCGACCGCGCCGACCATGCGGCGCATCTGCACCTCGAACGCGCGGAACGAGAAGCCGAACGCCACGAAGTACAGCCCCGCGCGCCGCTCGTCGGCCCACGGCGCCGAACGGCGCAGCACGATCGCTTCCGGGTTGAAGCTTTCCTGCTCGGTGCGCTTCACGTGCGCATAGGCGGGCGCATCTTCCAGTTCCTCGTTGTCGTCCTGGCGGCGGCCGATGATGTTGTCCATCTCCGAACCCGGGATCGCCGCCATCCTGTCGAAGTCGTGCACCCACTGCTGCACCGCGACGAAGCTCGAACCGTCGAGCCCCGCGCCCTTGCCCGCGACGAACGCCGCTTCGAGCGCCTCGTCGCCTTCGGGGTTCTCGGTGCCGTCCTCGTAGCCGGACAGGTCGCGGTCGTCGGCGTAGCGGAACGCGTTGGCCGCGCTGTCGAGCGCGAAGGCCGGCGCCACCAGGCGCTCCAGCGCGCGCGAGCGCAGCACCACGTCGCCGTGATCCTCGCCGCGCAACCAGACCCACAGCGCGGCGGGCGTCGACGGCACCGGCGCGCCCGGCACCGACAGATCGGGAAATTCCTTCAAGCCATCGATCCGCTTGCCCAGCGCCTGCACCAGCGACGGCCCGACGCCCACCACCGTGCCGCGGCCGTCCACCGCATCGCGCAGCGCGGCCAGCACGCGCGGCGCGGCATCCACGTCGGACAGGGTGAAGGAAAGGTAGCGGCCCGCCGACGAGATCGGCGTCAGAATGCCTTGCTGAAAGTCGCTCATCATTGCCCCAAACTGCGTTGAAACCGTCGATTGTCCCACAAGCGCCCGGGCCGCCGCGCGCGGGCGGACCGGGCGCGGGCACTCAAGCGAGCGCGGCGGCGGCCTCGTCGATCAGCGCGGCCACCTCGACCGGCCGCGACGCCAGCGACGCATGGCTCGCCGGCAACGTGACGACCTTGCGCGCGTCGAGCCGCGCGGCCATCCGCGCTTCGTTGTCGGGCGCGATCATCCGATCCTCGCTCGACACCTGGTACCACGACGGCTTCGTGCGCCACGCCGGCGTGCTGATCGCGTCGCCGAAGGTGCGCGCGAGCGGCGCCTTTTGCGTGACCGCCATCACGAGCGCCTCGTCCGCGCCGAGGTCCTGACAGAAGCTGTCATGGAACGCATCGGGCCGAACCCACAGATAACCATCGCTGTCGGGCGCGATGTTCGCGACGGCCGCAGGCGGATGCGCCTGCGTGATGCCGCCGGGGCTTTCCCCGGCGTCCGGCGCGAACGCCGCGATGTAGACGAGCCCGACCACGTCCGGATGCGTGCCCGCCTCGGTGATCACCGCGCCGCCATACGAGTGACCGACCAGCAGCACCGGGCCGCCGCGCTGCGCGATCATCTTGCGGGTGCGCTCGGCATCATCCGCGAGCGCCGTGAGCGGTATTTCCACGGCGTGCAGGTTGCGATGCCCGCGCCGCGCCAGTTCGACGATCACCTTGCTCCAGTGCGCGGCCCCGCCCCAAAAACCGTGGACCAGCACAATCGCGGGTTGCTTGCTCATGGCCTGACTCCCTTCGATGGATCAAACATGGCGCCGATCGCAAACGCGCCCCGCAGCCGATCGGCGAAAGCTGCGCGCGACGAACGCCCGGCACCGCGCACCGAAACGCACGCGGGACGGTCGAACGCACGCAGTGTAGTCGAGCGCGGCGTCTGCCGCGCGCACGCGCACCGATTGCAAAACAGGCCTGCGCAGTGACGCCGCGCGGCCCCGGTTTGCGTCGCGCTCGGCGCGGATCGGCGCGTGCGCGCAGCACGGCGCGCACGCTGAGATCGCAGCGCGCCGCATCGTCTCGATCCGGCAACATCCGCGCTCAGACCGTTGCAGTTCGCACGCCATATCGCTAAAATCGCTCCACGAGCTTGACGCTCGTATCCCGCTTCTTCCATCACTCTACATAACGGAGGTGCAGCATGATGTCGTACACGCCCGCCACCTCCATGTTCGCAGTCCCACGGCGCGAGTCTTAACGTCGCCGTCTTCGCGGGCTGCCCAATAAGCCTGCATCTTTCCAGAGTTCGCCGATTCAGCAAGCCTGCGCCTCCGTGCGCATCGGCGGTCGTTGTTTCTTCTCTCGCTCAGCAAGTCCTGGCGCGCGCAAGGCCGTCAGGCAATACATATGACTCGCAAAAAAGCCAACCTCGGTGGACAGGCGTTCAAGGACGTCCTCGGGTTCACCTTCCGCCATTGGGGCCACCAGCCCCTGCGGATCTGCGTCATCGCGGCAGCCGCGCTGCTGGTCGCGCTCGGCGACATCCTGACGCCGCTGTTCGCGGGTCGCCTGGTCGACGCCCTGTCGCTCGGCGCCACCGCGCGCGCGGCCGGCTGGCAGGCGGCATTGCACGCGTTCATCACCCTCATCGCGCTCGGGCTCGGCAGCACGCTGCTGCGTCAGGTCGTGTTCTGGAACATCATCCGGCTCACGCTGCGCATGATGAGCGAAGTCGCCGAGCAGGCCTTCCATCGCGTGCAGCGCTTCTCGACCGACTGGCACGCCAACAGCTTCGCGGGCTCGACCGTGCGCAAGATCACGCGCGGCATGTGGGCGATCGACCTGCTGAACGACACGCTGCTCGTCGCGCTGCTGCCGTCGATCGTGATGCTGAGCGGCGCGACCGTGCTGCTCGGCCTGCACTGGCCCGTGATGGGCGCCGTGGTCGGGCTCGGCTCGCTGCTGTTCATCGCGGTGACGAGCGCGACCTCGCTCGGCTTCGTCGCGCCCGCCGCGCGGCTCGGCAACGCGTGGGACACCCGCATGGGCGGCGCGCTCGCCGACGCGGTGAGCTGCAACACCGTCGTCAAGGCGTTCGGCGCGGAAGCGCGCGAGGAAGCGCGGCTCAAGCGCGTGATCGACAAGTGGCGCAAGCGCACCCGCCGCACCTGGGCGCGCGGCACGCTCAACGGCGGTCTGCAGGGGCTGATGCTGGTCGCGATGCAGGCGGCCATGCTCGGCTCGGCGCTGTGGCTGTGGGCGAACGATCGCGCGAGCGTCGGCGACATCGCCTTCGCGCTGACGATGTTCTTCATGCTGCAAGGCTACCTGCGCGACATCGGGATGCACATCCGCAACCTGCAGCGCTCGGTCAACGACATGGAGGAACTCGTGTCGCTCGAACGCCAGCCGCTCGGCATCGACGACCTGCCCGGCGCGCCGCCCATCAAGATCGGCGGCGGCGAGATCCGCTTCGAGCACGTGACCTTCACCTATGGCCGCCGCGTGAAACCGCTCTATGCGGATTTCTCGATCCGGATCGCGCCGGGCGAGCGCGTGGGGCTCGTCGGCCACTCCGGCTCGGGCAAGACCTCGTTCATCAAGCTGATCCAGCGTCTGCACGACGTCAACGAGGGTCGCATCCTGATCGACGGCCAGGACATCGCGCGGGTGCGCCAGGATTCGCTGCGCAGCCAGATCGCGATCGTGCAGCAGGAGCCCGTGCTGTTCCACCGCTCGCTGGCGGAGAACATCGCCTATGCACGGCCGAACGCGACCCGCGAGGAAATCGAGCGGGCCGCGCGGCTCGCGAGCGCGCACGACTTCATCGCGGCGCTGCCGGACGGCTACGACACGCTGGTCGGCGAGCGCGGGATCAAGCTGTCGGGCGGCGAGCGTCAGCGCGTGGCGATCGCGCGCGCGTTCCTCGCCGACGCGCCCGTGCTGATCCTCGACGAAGCCACCTCGAGCCTCGACAGCGAAAGCGAGGTGCTGATCCAGCAGGCGATGGAGCGGCTGATGGTGGGCCGCACGACGCTGGTGGTCGCGCACCGGCTGTCGACGGTGCGCGCGCTCGACCGGCTGCTCGTGCTCGAACGCGGCACGGTCATCGAGGAAGGCACGCACGACGCGCTGATCCGCATCGAGGGCGGCCTGTACCGCCGCCTGTTCGAGCGCCAGGCGCTCGAACTCGCGAAGGGGCTGATGGAGCAGACCGGCGCGAAGGGCGTCGAGGTCAAGCTGGGCGGCGCAGGCGGCACCGACGCGCTCGACGTCGTGGTCGCGCAGTAACACCGCCGGCCGCCGCGCCCGCCAGGGTGCGGCGGCCGGGCTTCGGCGCTTCGGGGCTTCGGCGCTTCGGGGCTTCGGGGCTTCGGCGCTTCGGCGCTTCGGCGCTTCGGCACTTCGGCACTTGGGCGCTTCAGCACGTCAACGCTCGCGCATCATAAACGTCAGGATTTCACCGCCTGCCGGCCCGCGCCCACGGGCGCGCCGGCAAACAACGGCTTGCGCAGCGTCTGCGCGGCCACCACGCCCGCGAGCGCCGCGCCGCCGCCAAGCAGGTGGTACAGGTGCAACGCTTCACCGAACCAGCCGACCGCAAGCGCCGCGGTCGCGACCGGCAGCAGGTTCATGAACATGCTGCATCGGCTCGGGCCCAGCAACTTCACGCCCCGCATCCACAAATACGGCAGCACGACCGACGCGAAGCTGCCCGCATAGGCGATCAACGGCAGGCTCGCGCGATTCGGCCACACCGCGCCCGGCGGCAGCCGGGTCATCATCGCGAGCATGAACACGAGCGCGGCGAGCGCCTGCACATAGGTCGACTGCCACGCCGGCAGGCCGACCTGCCAGCGCCGCAGCAGCACGCCGTACAGCGCGTACGTGCAGGCCGCGCCGAGCATCAGCAGATCGCCCGCGTGCGGGCCGCCCGCCGCGAGGACGGTCGGCCGTCCGCCCGTGATCAGGTAGACGAGCCCCGCGAACGACAGCATGCCGCCGCCCAGCATCCCGAGCGTGGGCGGCTCGCGCAGCAGCGGCACCGACAGCAGCATCGTCAGAAGCGGCACGAGCGAGGTCAGGATCGCGAGGTTGGTCGCGCTCGTGGTTTTCGCCGCCTCGTACGACAGGCACTGGAACAGCGCCATCGCAAGCAGGCCGAGGCAGGCGAGCTTCGGCAGTTGCGGCGCGATCGCCGCGCGATTGCGCCAGGCCGGCTTCAGCACGAACACGCTCATCAGCGCGACGGCCAGCACGAGCCGCCAGAACGTGATCGCCATCGGATCGATCGTATGGGCGGACAGCTTCGACACCATCACGTTTCCCGCCCACAGCAGGATCGCGACGAACGGGAACAGGAATGCGGCAGCAGGCATGGCGTACAGTCTCCGGGCATGAATGAAGCCCCGATCGTGCCGCGCCGCGCGTCCACGGTCTCACGATAAAATGGCACATCCTGTCGCGGAACGGACGCGCACGCTGCTCGCCCTCCCTGCCTGCTCACCGCGTCGGCACGACAAGCTCACGCCCCGCCTCATGACGCCCGACACCCCACCCGCCGCCACGCTGGACGAAATCCTCGAACTCGATCTGCTCACGCTGCGCGCGCACACCGAACGCGCGGGCGACCACCTCGATCCCGACGCGCATCGCGAAAAGCTGCGCCGCTCGCTCGCCGACGGCGTGCTGTGCGCGGTGCGGCGCGACGGCCGGCTCGCGGCCTATGCGCTGCTGCGCCCCGACGCGGACGACGGGCACGGCTGGTTCGTGACGGGGCTCGGCACGCATCCCGAGCGACGCGCCGCCCCGATCCTCGCCGACCTGTTCGCGCAACTCGCCGCATTGGCCGCGCGGCACGGCGTCGAGACGCTGCGCAGCCATGTCTACAAGACCAATCGCCTGTCGATGAATTTCCACCGGAAGCTCGGCTTCCGGATCACGCGCGAGAACGCGCGCGCCATCGAATTCGTCGCGACGATCGCGACACTGGCCGCGCATCCGGCCCTGCGGCGCCTCGCCGGCGCATGACGCATCGACTCGCCGCCGCGCGGCGGCGCCCTCACTGCACGTAGATCGACGGCCGCACGGTCACGATGCCGCCCGTCACCCAGTAGTGCGCATGCGGATCGACCGGCACGCCGAAGGTCGCCGCCGAGCTTGCGTTGTCCCAGCCCACCTGGAAATTGAGCGCCTGCGCGTTGAGCGGATCGAGCGAGGTCAGGTAGACCATCGCCATCATCACGCCGGACGACTGCGGCACCAGCGTGAGCTTGCCGATGCGCATGTCGTTCGGGTTGTCGCAGCCGGGACCGCCGTCGCGCGTGATGTGGTCGAACGTGATCCGGCCGGCCTTGGCCGCGCCGGCGAAGTGATAGGTGCAGCGGCCCGCCGGCCCGCCGCTGACGAGCAGCGGGCCGCTGGCCGTGACTTCGATGTTGGTGGGGGTGATGGTCTGCGCGCGGGACGCAGCGGACCAGCCGAATGCAACGATGCAAGCCGCGAGCGCGGCGTTCTTCGAAATGGACATCCTGCCCTCCTGGGATCGCGGCCGGGGTTTGGGTTCACATCGTTGGACCGGCGCGCATCGATGCTAGGCGAATCCGCCCTGCGCGATTGTGCGCTGACACACGCTGGCGAGGGAATACGCGGGGCAACGCACGGTGCCGGACGCGCCCCGGCGGGAACGTCTTCATGCCCGCCGGCAAATCGCGGGGCCCAAGAGACCCGCGCGCATCGACGACGACATCGACGAAGCCGCGCCGCGTCACCCGCGCAGCGGGCATTGAAATGCATATGAAAGGTTCACCGGAGCCGCGCCGCGCGACCCGCTATACTCCGGCTGTTCCCGTGCACACGATCCCATCGACCATGAGGCGGTTCCTTTGTCCGATCGTTTTTGCGCTGGGCTGTGCGCACCCCGCGCTGGCCCAGCAACAGCCGCAGCCCGCTGACCCGGCGTCGGCGGCCACGGCCGCCGCGGTTGCGGCCGCGTCGGCCGCCGAGCAGCCGCCGCCGACGCAGCCGCCGCCCGACAATGTCCGCCTGTCCGGCTACCTGATGCACAAGTTCGGCGTCGCGCGCGACAAGGCCGTGCAGATCGCCAACGCCGTCGACGTCGCGGCCTCGAAATATTCGCTGCCGCCCGCGATGCTGCTCGCGATCATCTCGATCGAATCGCGCTTCAAGGAGAAGGCGCGCGGCTCGAACGGGGCGACCGGCCTGATGCAGGTGGTGCCGTCCGCGCATCGCGGCCTGCTGAAGAACACCAAGGATCTGACCGAGCCCACCGCGAACATCGACGCCGGTTCCGCGATCCTGTACGGCTACCTGAAATCGGCGCGCGGCGACGTGACGCTGGCGCTGAAGAAGTACGGCGGCTCGACCGCCTACGCCGAGAAGATCCAGAAGCACGTCGGCGAATTCAGCAAGGTGGTCGAGCGCCCCGCGTCGGCCCCCGCGGCCAGCGACGCGGGCGTCGCGTCCGCCAACTGAGCCGCGCGCCCGCCGCGCGTCACGCGAGGCGAAACGCCCGCACCCCTTCCTTCATCTGCGCGGCCTGCTCGCGCATGCTGTGCGACGCGGCGGCCGCCTGCTCGACGAGCGCGGCGTTCTGCTGCGTGACCGCATCCATCTGCCGGACCGCCTGGCTGACCTGGCCGATCCCCGTGCCCTGATGCGCGGACGCGGCGGAGATCGCCTGCATCAACGCCGCCACCCGCGCGATCTCGCCGACCATCGCCTGCATCGAGGCGCCCGCATCGCGCGCGACGCCCGCGCCCGATGCGATATGTTCCCGGTCGTGGTCTCGATCAGGTTCTTGATCTCCTTCGCCGCCGTGGAGCTGCGCTGCGCGAGGCTGCGCACTTCGCCGGCGACCACCGCGAAGGCGCGTGCCGCAACGCAGTTGGGGGGCTTTGTCGATGATTCGGATGCCTTGCTCGCGGCATTCAAAGAGGAATTTTTGGCGGAGGTCGATGGGCGGCGCATTGGTTTCGGTTCGCCAGGCGACGCAATAGGCACTGATGTCTGATACGCGCGACATAGTACGTTGGCGAGCACATGCGATGTGGTTCACCGGCCCGCGCCTTCGCCGCGCGCTGCCGCTCAGGCCGCGCGACGCAGCACCACGGTCGGACGCCCCCGATAGACGGCCTCCGCGTCGCGCCGATAGCCGAAGCGTTCGGCGAGCCGCAGCGCGCCGCGCTCACGCCGCCGCGCGATCCGCGTCCGGCCACGGCGTCAGGATTTCCGCGCCGCTGTCGGTCACGACGACCATGTGCTCCCATTGCGCGGACAACGATCGGTCGCGCGTCACCACGGTCCAGCCGTCGGCCAGCTCGCGGGTCTCGGGACGGCCCGCGTTCAGCATCGGTTCGATCGTGAAGATCATCCCGGGCGCGAGCGTGAGCCCGATCCCCGGGCGCCCGTAATGCAGCACCTGCGGCTCGTCGTGGTAGATCTGGCCGATGCCGTGCCCGCAGTACTCGCGCACCACGCTGTAGCCCTCGCGCTGCGCGACCGACTGGATCGCGTGGCCGACATCGCCGAGCGTCGCGCCCGGCCGCACCTGCGCGACGCCCGCCATCATCGCGTCATGGGTCGCGCGGATCAGCCGCTGCGCATCCGGGGACGCCGTGCCGACGCAATACATGCGGCTCGTGTCGCCATACCAGCTGTCCTTGATCACCGCGACGTCGATATTGACGATGTCGCCGTCTTCGAGCCGCCGATCCGACGGAATCCCGTGGCATACCACGTGGTTGACCGACGCGCAGATCGTCTTCGGGAACCCGTGATAGCCGACGTTCGCCGGAATCGCGTCGAGCACGTCGACGATGTAGTTGTGGCAGAGCCGATCCAGCTCGTTGGTCGTCACGCCCGCCTGCACGTGCGGCGCGATCATCGCCAGCACGTCGGCGGCCAGCGCGCCCGCGCGCCGGGCCTGCGCGATCTCCGCCTGATTGCGGATCGCCACCTTGCGACGCCCCGCCATCACGCGACCTTCGCGAAATCGTCGCGCGCGAGCGCCGCGCCGCCCGTCTCGGCGTCGAGCAGCACCCGGCAGATCTCGCCGTAGCTGAGGGTGGGATTCAGTTCGGCCACCATGCCCACGCGCAGCCAATGCTCCGCCTGCGCATTGATCGAGCGGCTCAGCGCGCCGCTCGCACGGCGCAGCGATTCATGCATCTGCTCGGAGATCTTGACGATGCCCATCACATTCATCCTTATACGTTTCATATACGGATCGTATATTAGCAGAGCATCCGGGCGCTGCGCGCCCAGCGCGCATTTTTGGCGATTTTATTTCGAGATTTTTCGTGGAATCGTGGCGACGCACCGGGGCGTCGCATCCCGCGACGCCGTGCAGCCGGCAGCCGAATCGAGCGGGACGGAACGGGCATCGACCATGAACAATCGGGTACAGGCGCTGACGGGATTGCGCGCCGTCGCGGTGACGCTCGTCGTGCTCGGCCATGCGGAGCACACGCGCGCGGGCGGCTACACGCACGGGCTCGCGCCGCTGCGGCTGATCGCCGACGGCCGCCTGGGCGTGCTGATCTTCTTCGTGTTGAGCGGCTTCCTGATCACCCGCCAGCTGGACGACGAACTGGCGCGCAGCCACCGGCTGCGGCTCGGCCGCTTCTATGCGAAGCGTGCGCTGCGGATCTGGCCGGCCTTCTATGTCTATCTGCTGGCGATCGCCGCGCTCGCGTATGCCGGCTGGCTCGACGTCACGCCGCGCCAGCTCGCGTACGCCGCGCTGCATCTTTGGAACTATGCCGGACTCGTCGGGCTCGCGGCCGACAATCTCCGCCACCCGGACGGCGCGTGGTATCTCGGTCATTTCTGGACGCTCGCGCTGGAGGAGCAGTTCTACTGGCTGTGGCCGCTGCTGCTCGCCGGGCTGTACCGGCGGCGCGGCCAGCGCGTGCTCATCGTGCTCATCGTGCTGATCGTCGCGGTGCCGCTCGGGCGCGCCGCCACCTACTTCGCCGCGCCCGCGCTGCGCGGGCAGCTCGGCATGATGCTCCACACGGGCGTCGATCCGATTCTCGTCGGCTGCTGGATCGCGCTCAACGCCGAGCGGCTCGATGCGTGGATCCGCGCCTGGCCGCGCCGTTCGCGCGCGCCCACGGCCATCGTGCTGGTATTGCTGGTGGCGATGCCGATCGTCGAGGCACGGCTCGGCGGCTTCTGGTATGCGACCTACGGCGTGACCCTCGAAGCGGGGCTCGCCGGGCTGCTGATCGCGGTGCTGATCGCGCGGCCGGATTTCTGGTTCTCACGGCTGCTGCGCACGCGTGCATTCGGCTTCGTCGGCACGATTTCGTTCAGCCTCTATCTGTGGCAACAGTTGTTCATGCATCCGGGCGGGCCCGCGACGCTGCCGTTTCCGCTCGGCGTCGCGGCCGCGCTCGCGGCGGCGGCGCTCAGCCACGCCTGCATCGAAACACCGTTCCTGCGCATCAAGGATCGGCTCTCGCAACCCGCCGCCGCGCGAGCCGCTGCTGCAACGGCCGAGAGCCTCGGGCCGCCGCTGTCGCCGACCGAGTAGACGCGTCGCGCCGTGGGCGGACCGCCTGCGCCGTTTGCATACCCGTTGCGCATGCATCCGTGTGCGTGCCGCGGCCGCGTCGTTTCATCCGCTTGCAGGGCGCGGCGCACGACGACTCGGTGGGCGCCGCATCGGCGCGGAGCGCCACGCGGATCGGAATCCAGTGCGACGAGCACGTCCGCCCCGCACGTGGAAACGGCGCGCCGCTCACGCACGAGCCGCATCGATGCGCGCTTGTGCGCGGTTCATCCACGCGAGCCCGCGAATTTACGATCCGGCGCAGCCGGCGCTTCGCATTCAATGACGCACGCGTCGCCTCGCGCGCGATTCGCATCGATGCGTGCCCGGCGCTCGGCCTGAACCTGTCCGCGAATTTCTCATCCTTCGCAACCCGGCGCATCGCGTTCAATGAACTACGCGTCGCCGTGTGCAAGCTGCATCGATACCTGCATGCGCATCGCTCATCCGCGCCAATCCACACATTTCAAGCTCGGCAACCGCCAGCGCCTCGCTCAATGAAACGCACGCCGCCCCGCGCTCGCATCCTCTCGATGCATGACCGCACGCCACTCGTCTGCGCCATTCCGTGAATCGTCAATCCAGCAATCGCCAGCGCCTCGCTCAGCGACACGCACGCCACCCCGCGCTCGCATCCTCTCGATGCATGACCGCACGCCACTCGTCCGCGCCATTCCGTGAATCGTCAATCCAGCAATCGCCAGCGCCTCACTCAGTGACACGCACGCCACCCCGCGCTCGCATCCATCGACGCACACTCGCACGCCGCCCATCCGCGCCAGCCCGTGAATCTCCAATCCAGCGAACTCAAACGCTGCGCGCACAACGAGGCACCTCGCAGCTTCACGCGCGAGCCGCATCGATACGTCTCGGCCGCTCGCATCGTTCACCGCTCCCGCACTCCGGGCCGCTCTACTGCGCTCCCCGCCCCCGCGTTGACATTCTTCGCCAACCTTGCGCCGCTTCACGTTCGACGAACACACCGTTCCCAACCACTCAGCGCCGTCCATCGACGCACGCGCCGCGCCATGTCACGTTACACGCGCCGTAACACCGGCCATCGCGCGCGCGGCGCACGCGCGCGAACCCGCATCCCACCGTGATCCTCTCCCGCGCTTCGCCTTGGCACTCTTATTGCTGAATACAAGACAAAACAGGCTCAGGGAGGCCAACATGGACATCGTCGAATTCGCGCATGGACCCGCGCCCGCCGACGCGCTCGAGATCATCGACGGCGTACGGCTCATCACCCCCGCACGCGGCGCGCCCAGCGTGAAGAATCCGCCATTGACGTTGTACGGCGCGTACTGCCAGGGCATCGACGACTACGTCGCGCGTCGCCCCAACCCCTATCACGCGGGCAGCCGTTTCGCCGCGATCTGGCGCGAGGGGCACAACGAAGCCACCGCGCGCGACCTCGGGCAATAAGCCGCCCACCGATACGCTCGCCTTCGCACCACGCCGATTGCGCGCCGCATCCGCGCGCAATCGACATCGCACCATCGCACCATCACACCACCAAGCCGCGACGGCCGATCGCCATTCCCGATCGCGCCTACGACCACCCACCCTCTCCTCACCACCACCGAAGCGACGACCGCACCCGCCGCCACGCGCCACCACGCCGCACACGATCGCCGCCACATAACGCGCGCCCGGAGTTACCATTCGCCCCCGTGCATCACACGACACGCGACACGCTGCCTGCAAGGCGCACGAAAGATCAGGCGCTCACACGCTTACGAATGGAAAGGATTACAGACATGAAAGCGGTCAAGAGAACCGGCTCGCTCAACACGTCGTCTTTTCGTCTCAGAACCCTGTGGCTCGGACCGCGCGGCTTGCGCGCCGGCTGGGCCGCGCTGCTCTATTGCGCACTCATCGCCGCGATCATGGCGGGGTTCGCTTGGGCCTGCCGGCGGCTCGGCCATCCGTTCGAGTTTCACGGCGTGATGAACGCGCCGACCCAGATCCAGTTCGAACTCGCGCTGTGCATCGCCGCACTGGCCGCGACCCGCGCGATGGCCCACCTCGACCGCGCGCCGTGGCTCGACTTCGGCCTGCGCGCGCCGCGCGGAGCCGTGCAGTTCACGCTCGGCGCGCTGTGCAGCGTGGCGATCTTCAGCGTGCTGATGCTCACGCTGATCGCGCTCGGCGGCGCAACGACCCACCACTCGGGCGCGCGCGCGCCGGTCGCGCTCGTCTCCGGATTGCAATGGGCGATCGCGTTCGTGCTCGTCGCGGCGGCCGAGGAGATCGCGTTTCGCGGCTATGTGTTCTTCCGCCTCGCGCGCGGCACGCATCCCGTCATCGCGACGGCGCTCACCTCGTTCGCATTCGGCCTGTCGCACGCGGCGAACCGCGGCGAGAATCTCGCCGGCGTGGTGCCGGTCATGATCTACGGCTTCGTCGCCTGCCTCGCGATCTGGCGCACCGGCTCGCTGTGGTGGGCGATCGGCCTGCACGCGACCTGGGACTGGAGCGAGTCGTTCCTGTTCGGCGCGGCCGACAGCGGGCTCGTCGCACAGGGCAACCTGCTGACGAGCCAGGCGACCGGGCCGGTCTGGCTGAGCGGCGGCACGGTCGGTCCCGAGGCCAGCGTGCTGGTATTCCCCGCGCTCGCCGTGCTCGCGCTGATCGCATGGCGCGGCCTGCCCGCGGCCGCGCGGCAACGGCCCGCGCGCGCGACCTGAAGCCCGGCCCCACCCGTCACGCGCCGTCGGCGCGCCGCCCGGTCGCGAGTTCCGATGCGCGCTGGTCCTCGGGCAACGGCCGATGCTTGCCCGTCCCGATCCGCTGCGCGCGATAGATGCCCATGTGCCCCGAGAACAAATAGGCGACCACGCAGGCCAGCAGCGCATGCACGCCGATCGGCGCGCCGAACAGCTCGATCGCCATCAGCGTCGACGCGATCGGCGTATTCGCCGCGCCCGCGAACACCGCGACGAAGCCCATCGCCGCCAATACCGGCACCGGCAGCGCGAGCACCTGCCCGAGCGCGTTGCCGAGCGTCGCGCCGATGTAAAACAGTGGCGTCACCTCGCCGCCCTTGAAACCCGATGCGAGCGTCACGACGGTGAAGGCAAACTTCCCCGCGAAATCGTAGGCCGGCAGCGGGCCATGAAACGCCGCCTCGATGGTCGGAATGCCGAGGCCGAGATACTGCGGCGCGTGCAGCGCGGTCGCGGCCGCCGCGACCAGCGCGCCGCCGATGAACGGCCGCAGCGGCGGATAGGCGATGCGTTGCTTGAAACGCGCGCCGAGCGCGTGCGTCGCCTGCGCGAACAGCCGGCCCACGAGGCCGAACGCCACCCCCGCGACGAGCGTCGACGCGAACCCCGACAGGGTCAGCGGCGGCACCAGCGGCACCGCGTAGACGGTATGGTGCGCCCCCCACAGGCGACACACGGCGTCCGCGACGATCGCCGCGATCACGCAGGCGAACAGCGCGTCGTAGCGCAGCCGTCCGATCGCCAGCACTTCGAGCCCGAACACCGCGCCCGCGAGCGGCGTGCCGAACACCGACGAGAAGCCGGCGGCGATCCCGGCCATCAGCAGGATCCGGCGTGCATCGCGATCGAGGCCGGCGAGCACGGTCAGACGGTCGGCGAGCGCGCCGCCCATCTGCACCGCGGTGCCCTCGCGGCCCGCCGAGCCGCCGAACAGGTGGGTGACGACGGTCGCCGCCAGCACGAGCGGCCCCATGCGCTTCGGCACGATCCGGCGCGGATCGTGGATCTCGTCGATCAGCAGGTTGTTGCCGCCTTCGACCGACCGGCCGATCCGGTGGTACACCCAACCGGTCGCGAAGCCCGCGAACGGCAGCCCCGCGAGCAGCCACGGATGCGCGAGACGCGTGTCGGTGGCGACATCGAGCGCGTACAGGAAGAACGCCGACGCGCTGCCGGCGAGTACGCCGAGCGCGCTCGACAACGCGAGCCAGCGGCCGAGATGCGCGAACAGCGCGGCCGGTTCGATCGAGACGAGAGATTTCATGAGCAGCAGATTTGACAGGACATCAAACCCGGGCGGCAGAACGCCACTTGCACCAGACGGCCTACGACCTCCTGCACCCAGGAACGCGTAGGCATCATCAGCCGGCTGACCGGCGGTTATACGGAGGCATGCCATCTCCGGAAGCGCGTCATTCTACGCGATTCCGGCGTCGCACGGCGCGGGCCGCGCGCCGCGCGCTCACGCGCCGAGCGGGTCCGCGAGCGCGAGGAAGTCGGGCGCAACCGCGTCCCAGTCGGATTCGGCGCGCAGGTCGGTGGTCTGCGCGGGCCCGTGCTCGCGAGGCCGCGCGACGAATGCGGTGCGCAGGCCGCAGCGCCGCGCGGCCGCGAGGTCGCCGTTGTGCGCGGCCACGAGGCAGATCTCCTCGGGCCGCCGCGCGAGCAGGTCGGCGGTGCGCAGATACGATTCGGGCGACGGCTTGTACGCCTGCACGACCTCCGCGCCGAGAATCGCGTCCCACGGCAAGCCCGCGCGCTTCGCGACGTCGAGCATCAGCGCGATGTTGCCGTTCGACAGCGGGGCGATCACGTAGCGCGCCTTCAGCCGCGCGAGCCCCGCCACCGCGTCCGGCCATGGATCGAGCCGGTGCCACGCGAGATTGAGTGCGTCGAGCGCCGCGTCGGGCACCGCCGCGCGTTCGATGCCGAACGCCGGCAGAATCGCTTCGAGATTTTCCCGGTGCAGCACGTCGAGCCGCGTGAACGGCCGGCGGCCGCTGCGCACCGCTTCCATCGACGGGCTGTAGCGCGCGCGCCAGGCGTCCGCGAATGCCGCCGGATCGGCATCCGCGCGCCCGTGGCGGGCCAGGAACGTCGCGGCGTCGCGGATCACGCCCGCGCGCCAGTCGACCACCGTGCCGAACACGTCGAACAACAGGACCTTCACTTCAGTGAATCCCATCACGCCCCCGTCTGCGTTGACGCGCCGGCTCGCCCGGCGCGGGCGGATACGGCGCCCGCCGCACCGTCGGCGATTATCGGGCGTGCTCAGGCCGCGGCGCGCCCCTGCCGGCGCGCCATCGCGGGGCTCACCGCGTGCGCGGGATCGAAGCCGAAGAACGCGAGCACCTCGCGCGCCACCGCCTCGCGATCGTTGTCGGCGCAGATCATGTGATAGCTGTTCTCGAGCACGATCCCGCGCGCATCGGGCAGCACCGCCTGCAGGAATTCGGCCGAACGCAGGCTCGTCAGTTCGTCCTCGCGCGCGTGCAGGACCAGCGTCGGGCAGGACGTCTCGGGCGCGGCCGCGCGCACCCAGTCGCGCATCCGGTCGACCTGGCGAATGCACGCGAGCGGCACCCACGGATAATGGAAGTTGTCCGCGCGCTCGAATTTCTTCTTCACGATCGCGCGGATCAGCGGGTTCTTGAGGCCGTAGGGATCACCCTCCTCCACCCGCAGCCGCGCCGGCACGCCGGGCATGTGGTACAGCAGGTGGCGCAGCGCGCGATACCAGGGCGTCGACCAGCCGTCGATGAACACCGGCGCCGCGAGCAGCGCGAGCCGGCCGCGCGCGTGCTGCACGCGATGGCACAGCAGCAGCGCGACGAGCGCGCCCATGCACATGCCCGCCACGTGCAGCGTGTCGTATTCGGCCGCGAGCGCGTGGTATTGCTCGGTGACCGCGTCGAGCCACGCTTCCGCGCGCACGCCGACGAGATCCTCGGGGCGCGTGCCGTGGCCCGGCAGCGTGATCATGTGCGCGTCGCCGCCCGCCCGCCGCATCGCCTTGTGCAGAGAGCCGAGGTCATACTGGGTGCCGCCGAGCCCATGGATCAGCAGGACGCCGGTGCGGTCATTCATGATGGGCGCACGCTCCGTCGCTCACTCTGCCGTGTCCGCATAGAGACGTTCGAGCTGCCACACGCCTGCCACGACCGTCACGTCGACGTTCGAATCGAGCAGCGGCGCGCCGTGGTCGGTGATCGCCTGGGTGCCGCCGTCGGGGCGCACCACGCGCAGCGACACCGGCGCGCGCTCCTCGCCCGCCATCGCGGCGCGCCAGTAGCGATGCAGTGCATCGCGATCGGTCGGATGCACGCGGTCGAGCACGTCCGACAGGCACGCGATCTGCTCGGCCGTCACGCCGACGCCGAACACGCGCTGCACTTCGCCGCTCCATTCGATCCGCCCGGACTCGGGATCGAGCACGTAGGCGATCTGGCCGGCGCTCGCGAGCGCCAGCTCCATGTTGTTCTGCAGGACGGCCGCGTGTTCGTGCACGCGCTCGCGGGTGGTCTTGAGCGTGCTCACGGTCAGCACGAGCAGCGAGGCGACCGCGAGATACAGCTGCGCCTCGAGCAGCGAGCGGCCGTGATGCTCGTCGAGCAGCGCGAACGGGCCGTCGCCCTGCGCGGTCTGCAGGATCACGATCAGCGCGAGCACCAGCACCGACGACGAGCCGACCCGCCCGCCCAGCAGCACGGTCACGGCCACCGTCATGAACAGCGGGATGTAGGTCAGCGCGTAGCCCGCGCCGGCGCCGGCGCCGAAGCGGTCGACGCTGTCGCCGTCGAAGATCACGACCGCGCCGATCGCGAGCAGCACGAACGACACGATGCCGAGCACCACGTCGAAGCGCTCGTGGTCGCCCGAGCGGTGTGCGCGAAAGCGCGACCACGAGGCGAGCACGGGCGTGATCAGCAGCACGCCGACGAAATCGGACGCGGCCCACACGAGCCCGACGTCGATGAACGATGCGCCCTTCACGAGCGCGAACCAGGCCGCGCCGCCGAGCGCGCCGAGCACCCCGGCAACGAGCGCGGCGAGGATCACCGAGCGCAGGAAATAGAGCCCTTCGAGCGAGAAGCGCGTGCGGCGCACGAGCCAGACCGCGAGCGCGGCCGCGCCGACCTCGTCGACCGTGAACAGCACCGCGTTGAGCAGGTTGCCGCGCTCGATCGCGACCAGCGCGAGCTGGCCGAGCAGGAAGGCGCCGCCGAGCGTGGGCCATTCGCGCATCGGGCGCAGCATGAACGCGCCCACCGTGACGCCGGCGGGCAGCCAGATATAGCCGGTCAGGCGAATCGGGCCGTTGAACCGGTGCGAGATATAACCGCTCGCGAGATACAGCGCCGCCCAGAGCAGCGCGGCCACGAGTCCGGGCCGGGAGCGTTTGGTGTCCATCGAGGTGTCCTTGAGTCCCGCGCGGCGCTTGATGCCTGCCGCGCGTTCGGGCGATTCCGCCATGATAGGCGTTCGCGGGCGCGCGAGCCCGCGAACGCGGCCCATTTTACCCGGGGACCGGTTCCGTCTGCGAATTCCTGCCCTCGGCCGGCGCGGCCCCCGGTCGCAATTTGGCTGACCGGCGTCCGATTTCGCACGCCGCGCGCATTTTTGGGCGGGGAAGCTGGCTTCGCGATTCCGCGCGCGCTTTCCCCTTTGCTCAGGAGACCCCCGCAATGAAGATGAACCGCCGCCACTTCGTGCATTCGGTCGCGGGCGCGTCGGCCGCCGCGCTCGCCGGCGCCTGGACGAACACCGGCGCCGCCGCGCCGACCGCGACCGCCGCCTCGGCCGTCGCCGGGCCGCTGTCGCTGACGCCCGGGCGCTGGGCGCCGCGCAATTACGCGCGCCTCGCCGCCGTGATCGACGCGCACGGCGCGAAGAGCGCGTCATACCGCGCCGATCGACGCCCCTACGCGGTGTTCGACTGGGACAACACCTGCATCATGAACGACTGCGAAGAGGCGTTGATGATGTATCAGATCGACCACCTGCGCTATCGGCTGACGCCGGACCAGTTCGCGACGATCCTGCGCCAGGGCGTGCCGGACGGGCCCTTCGACGCCTCGCTCGGCTACCGCACGGTCGACGGCAAGCCGGTCGCGATGGCCGACATCGCCGCCGACGTCGAGCGCGACTATCGCTGGCTGCACGCGCACTACGACGGGCTCGGCGGCACGCTGCCGCTCGCCGAGATCCAGCGCAGCGAGGCCTTCAAGGATTTCCGCGCGAAGCTGTATTTCATGTACGACGCGATCTGCGACACCTATCCGGTGGAGATCGGCTACAAGTGGATCATGTACTGGTTCGCGAACCTGAGCCGCGACGAACTGATGACGATGGCCTACGAGAGCAACACCGCCAACCTCGGCGACGCGCTGCGCAAGGTCACCTATGAAAGCTCGCGCGCGGAGCCGGGCCGCGCGGGCGTGGTCGCGGCCACGCATTTCCACGGCATCCGGATCCACGAGGAGATCCGCGCGCTGATGGACACGCTGCGCTCGAACGGCATCGACGTCTACATCAGCACGGCATCGCTCGACGACGTGGTGCGCGTGTTCGCGGGGCATCCCGCGTTCGGCTACGGCGTGCCGGCGGCGAACGTGATCGGCATGCGGCTCGTGATGCAGGACGACCGCTACGTCAACGCCTATGCGCCGGACTGGCACTTCAACTACGGGCCGGGCAAGACGGTCGGGATCCGCAACGTGCTGCAGTCGGCCAAGGGCTACGGGCCGCTGCTCGTGTTCGGCGACAGCGACGGCGATGCGTGGATGCTGCGCGACTTCGACGACACGGCGGTCGGCGTGATCGTCAACCGGATGAAGACGGGCGAGATCGGCCTCGACAGCCAGCGCGCCGCCGCGCAGCTCGGGCGCGCCGATGCGCGGCTGGTGCTGCAGGGGCGCAACGAGTACACGGGCCTGATGACGGCGGACGAACGCTCGCTCAAGTACGGCAAGACCGAGCCGAAGCTGCTCGCGTAAGCGGTGAAGCGGGGGCGGGCCGGCGACGCACGCCCCCGCCGCCGTCTTCGCCCGCCCGGCAAGCCGCTACTTCGCGCGGCCGTCGCGCCGGCGGCGCACCGCGTCGGCGGCGATGCCCGCCTGCTCCTGCACGCGGCCCGCGGCCTGTTCCGCGAGCCCTTCCGCCTCGGCGCGGCGATCGCCCATCACCTTGCCGAGCGCCTCCTTGACCGAGCCCCGGATCTGCCTGAGCTTGCCGTCGATGCGATTCCTGTCCATGGTCGACTCCTTCGGAAAATGCAAGGAAGGCCGGCCGTCGCGCGGCCGGCTGTCGACAGCATCGCAAACGCGGCGCGCGCGCGACAGGTGCGAATGCCCCGCCGTCGCGGGTGCATCCGCACCTGTCGCTCAGCGACGCCCCTTCGCGCCGCCGCGCGCGGGCGGTTCGGCCGGCCCCGCGATGCCGCGCTCGCGCGCCCATACGATCGCCTCGCCGCGGCTGTGCACGTCGAGCTTGGTGTAGATCGTCGCGACATGATTGCGCACCGTGTTCGGCGCGAGCCCGAGGCGGGCCGCGATCTCCTTGTCGGCGAGCCCCGCGCACAGCAGCTCGAACACCTCGCGTTCGCGCGCGGTCAGGTCGGACAGCTGCGCGCCCGCATCGGGCGCGTTCGCGCGGCGCACGTTCGCGAGCTTCTCGATCAGCGTGCGGCTGAACCACGAGGCGTCCTGCATCGCGGTCTCGATCGCCTGCACCAGTTCCATCTCGGTGCGCTTGCGCTCGCTGATGTCGAGCAGCGCAATCAGGATGCAGTCCTGCCCGTGGATCGCGACGTGATCCGCCGACACCACGCAGTCGAGCCGCTCGCCGCCGTGCGTATCGATGCGCACCTCCGCGTTGCGCGCGCCGCCGCCCGCGCGCTCCAGCAGCGCCGCGATCTGCCGCTGCGCGTCGCCGTCGGCCCACAGCCCGAGTTCGTCCGTCGAGCGGCCCAGCGCGTCCTCGTGCGCGTGCCCGGTCAGCTCGACGAACGCGGCGTTCACGTCGAGCAGCTCGGAGCGCGCGGCGGTCATGATCGCCATCGCGACGGGCGCCATCCGGAACGCCTTCGCGAAGCGCTCCTCGCTCTGCCGCAGCGCCGATTCCGCCTGCTTGCGCGGCTCCAGATCCATGAACGTGAACAGCATGCACGCCTCCTCGCCGATATCGATCGGCTGGCCGGCGACCACCACCGCCTTCGCGCCGCCCGTCGGCAGCTTCAGCAGCGCCTCCATCTGCGGCACCGTCATGCCGTCCGCGAGCCGCTGGATCGCCAGCTCGCGGTCGTCCGCGTGCTCGAACACGTCCAGCTCGTAGACGGAGCGCCCGATCACGTCGTCGCGCACGTAGCCCGTCATGTCGAGAAAGCCCTGGTTGACCTTGATGTAGCGGAAGTCGCCGAGCCGGCAGATCACGGCGGGCGCGGGATTCGCATTGAAGGTGCGCTCGAAGCGCTGCTCGGCGCTCGCCCATTCGGTCGCGTCGTGCAGCACCAGCGCGAGGCAGTCGGGTTCGCCCGCGTGGTTGGTCAACACCAGGCCGCGGATCCGGTGCACCCAGACGATGTCTTCGGCGTCGGCTGGCGCCACCTCGACCGTGACGTCGGTGAACGCCTCGCCGGCGATCACCCGGTCCATCGGGTAGTGCCCGTCCTGCACCGGATGATTGTTGCGGTAGCGCAGCCGGAAGCGCGCGCGGTACGCGTCGACGTCCGCGCCGAGCCCCGCGAGGTCGGCCACGCCATGCATCGACAGCGCCGCCTCGTTGGCCCACACGATCCGCTGGTCCGGCTCGACGAGAATCACGCCTTCGGTCAGGCCCGTGATGATTTGCTGCAACTGGCGCCGGTCGGTATGCGTCTTGAGCGCCTGCTCGTTGATCACTTCGTTGGCTGGATCGGTCATCGGTTCTCCGTTGCGGCGCACGGCCCGCGCGGCCGGCGCATCATGCGATGCTCGCCGCCGCGCGCGCCGCGCGCCAGGCGCGGATGCACCCGTTCGGCTAGTGCATCCGCACCGGTAGCCTGGCCGGCCCGACTTGGGCGGCCCCACCTGGGCGGCCCCACGGTTCCGACCCGCGCGCGGGTGTCGGGTTCCGGCCGGCGCGCGCCTAGCGGAACCGATTCTTCCGTTGCAGCAGCGAGATCAGCTGCTCGGCGATGCGCTCGAGCGGCAGGATCGCGGTGGCCGCGCCGATCGCGGCGGCGGCCTTCGGCATCCCGTAGACGGCGCTCGTCGCCTGGTCCTGGGCGATCGTGTAGTAGCCCTTGTCGCGCATCGCCTTCAGGCCCAGCGCGCCGTCCCGGCCCATGCCCGTCAGCAGCACGCCGAGCGCGTCGCCCTTCCAGTATTCGGCGACGCTGTTGAAGAACACGTCGACGGACGGCCGGTAGGGCGTCTCCTCCGGATAGCGCGTATAGCCGAGCGAGCCGCGCGCGGTCAGCGTCAGGTGGTCGTTGGTCGCGGCCAGCAGCACCTCGCCGCGCCGCGGCACGCTGCCCTGGCGCGCGACCTGCACCGGCAGCACCGTGTGGCCGTCGAGCCACTGCGCCATCCCGATCGCGAACGCCTGGTCGACATGCTGGACGATCACGATCGCGCCCGGGAAATCCTCCGGCAGGCGCTTGAGCAGCGTCGTCAGCGCGGTCGGGCCGCCCGCCGACGCGCCGATCGCCACGAGCGGCGGCTGCGCGCCCGGCGCGACGGCCGCGGGCGCGGGGGGCGCCGGCGCGGCGGTGCGGGTCGCGAGCAGGCGCCCGATCTGGTCGATCTTGGCCAGCAGCGGCTCGGCCAGCACGCCCTGCACGAGGGTCGGGGTGTCGACCGCGTCGAGCGCGCCCGCGCCCATCGCCTCGTAGATATGCGACGTGTTCGCGTCGACGCTCGCGGTCACGATCAGGATCGCGCACGGCGCGCGCTCCATGATGCTGCGGGTCGCCGCGACCCCGTTCACCTTCGGCATCACGAGGTCCATCAGCACCAGATCGGGCGGGTTCGCGACGCAGAAGTCGACCGCCTGCGCACCGTCGGTCGCGACCCACAGCACGCGGTGCTCCGGCCGCTGCGCGATCGCGCGGCGCAGGGCCTCGACCGCGAGCGGGAGGTCGTTGACGATGCCGATGTTCATGGCCGGGCGTCTCCAATCAGGTCGTGGACGGCGTCGAGCAGCGCCTCGTCGTGGAAGCTGCCCTTCGCCAGGTAATAGTCTGCGCCGGCCTCGAGGCCGCGCCGCCGATCCTCGTCGCGGTCCTTGTAGGACACGATCATCACGGGCACCGCCTTCAGCAGCGGATCGCGCTTGATCAGCGTGACGAGTTCGATGCCGTCCATCCGCGGCATGTCGATGTCGGTGACGACCAGATCGAACGCATCGCTGCGAATCGCATTCCAGCCGTCCATCCCGTCGACCGCGATCGTCACGCCGTAGCCGCGCTTTTCGAGCAGCTTGCGCTCCAGCTCGCGCACCGTCAGCGAATCGTCGACCACCAGCACGCGCTTCGCGCGCGGCGCGAGCGCGTGCTGCTCGCCGCGCCGCACCTTGGTCAGCTGGCCGCCGCGGATCAGCTTGTCGATCGAGCGGATCAGGTCCTCCACGTCGACGATCAGCACCGGATCGCCATTTTCCAGCAAGGCGCCCGCTGCGATGTTTTGAATTTTGTGAAGACGGCCGTCGAGCGGCTGCACCACCAGCATGCGCTCGCCCAGGAACCGGTCGACCGCGACCCCGTAGGTCTCGGGCTCGCCGCCCACCACCACCACGGCGGTGCTGGGCCGGCTCGCGTCCAGCTCGCCCGCCTCCAGCAGCTGGTGCGCGGTGACGAGGCCCACCCGCCGGTCGTCGAGCGGGAAATGCTGCTGGCCCTCCAGCACGTCGATGTCCGCGCGATCGAGCTCCAGCGTGCGGCGCACCTGCACGAGCGGGAACGCGTAGGGCTCGCCGCCCACCTCGACCAGCAGGCTGCGGATCACCGACAGCGTGAGCGGCAGCTGCAGCACGAAGCGCATCCCCTGCCCCGGCTCGTTGAAGATCCGCACCGCGCCGCGCACCGAGCGCACCAGTTCCTGCACCGCGTCGAGCCCGACGCCGCGCCCGGACACGTCCGTCACCCGCTCGCGCATCGAGAAGCCCGGCAGCAGCAGGAATTCGAGCAGTTCCTGGTCGGACAGCCGCGCGGCGGTGTCCTCGTCGGTCAGGTTGTGGCGCACGACCGCCGCGCGCACCGCGGCGAGGTCGGCGCCGGGGCCGTCGTCGAACACGCTGACGAGCAGCGATCCCGCGCTGTGGCGCGCCTCGAGCGTGATGCTCGCCTCGGCCGGCTTGCCGCGCGCGAGCCGCGCCTCGGGCGACTCCACGCCGTGATCGACCGCGTTGCGCAGCAGGTGGCCCAGCGGCGCGTCGAGCATGTCGAGGATGTCGCGATCGACCTGGGTCGCCTCGCCGACGACCGAGAAGCGCACCCGCTTGCCGAGCGAACGCGCGAGGTCGCGGACGATGCGCGGATAGGCGCGCGTCGCGTCGCCGAACGGGCGCATCCGGCATTGCAGCGCCTCGTCGTACATCTGCTCCGCGATGTGCGTGCCGCGCCGCTCGAAGCGGTCGAGCTCGTCGAGCCGCGCGCCGAATGCGCGCTGCAGGTCGGTGAACATCTGCCGCACGTCGTTGAGCGCGCCGTGCACGCGCGGATCGAGTTCCTCGGGCAGCGCCTCGTGGATGGTGTCGAGCGCGCGCGCCGCGTCGCGCTGCGCGCGCTTCAGGCGCAGCATCGATTCCGCGAACGGCTTGAGCCAGCGCGATTCGACCAGCGCCTCGCCGGACAGGCTCAGCAGCCGGTTCAGGCTGTCCGCGCGCACCCGCCGCATCTTGCCCGCGCGCTCGGCCTCGCGCCCCGGGTCGACGGGCGACGCGCCGGGCGGCTCGGCGTCGAACGCCGCGGAGCCGGGCGCGCCGGCCGGCGCGGGCGCGGGCGCGGGCTCGGACACGGGCCTGTCTCCTC
>NZ_JBXAPG010000050.1:0-52199 GCF_058803765.1 Burkholderia sp. GW821-FHT14F03 | reverse complement strand
CCCCTGCGCGACGCGCCGCCCGCGCGCCAGGCAGGCGCGCCGCCGCGCCTGCCGACGCCGCCCGCGCCTGCGCGCGCCGACCGCTGGTTCGAGGGCATTCCGCACGTCGAGGCGAACGCGGTCGCGCCGCCGCCGCCCCCGCAGCCGGTCGCGTTCCAGGTGCCGGCCGCGCCGCGTCAGCCCGGGCAGGCGTTCGAACGCGGCGAACCGGGATTCACGCCGCTGGAACTGAACGGCATCCGTCCCGAGGGCCCGCTGTTGAACGCCGTCGCCACGGCGCAACACGGCGCGATGGCCACCCACCTCGGCATCGGCGCGCTCGCGGCGGGGCTCGCGCACGAAGGCGCGGGCGCGAGCCTGAACAGCCATGCGCTGTTCGCCTCCTGGCGCAAGCACAAGCGCTATGACAAGCAGTTGAACGCGATGCTCGACGCCGACGTCCGCGCCTTCCGGGCGGCCGCGCGAGGCCCTGGGCCCGGGCCGCGCCTCGACACGCTGATCCTGACCCGCGACGGCGACGGCGCGTTCCGCTACGACCCGGACAAGCTCGCGAAACTCGCGGCCGGCGCTGATCCGGAGCGGGCCGCCGAGCGCGCGCATGCGAAAGACGTGCTGCTGACGCTCTACATCCGCGATGAAGTCGCCGGCAAGCGGATGAGCCGCGCCGGCTACGAACTCAGCCGCAACGTGATCGGGATCGCCTCGGGCGCGGCGCTGATCGCCGGCACGCACGGGCTCGCCGCCGCGCCGGCCGGGGCCGCGGCGCTCGGCGCGAAGCAGGCGGGCTTCGCGCTCGGGCTCGTGAACGCGCTCGATGTCGGCAAGGGCATGCGCGGCGTGAAGCAGCAATGGCGCAACGACAAGGCGCGCGAGATCGAGCGCGGCGCGCTGTCGCGACGCCTCGCGCTCGATCCGGCGACGGTGCCCGTCGACACGCCGGCCGCCGCGCGCGACGCGATGCACGCGATGTTCAAGGAGCACAGCCGGCTCGATGCGGATCGCCAGTTGTTCGGACGGATTTTCCCGGGGCGGCTGATCGACGAGCGCAAGGCGACGGCGCGCAAGGAAGAACGCGCGGACCTCGTGGCCGCGCATGCGCTCACGCTGATCGATCGCGACCTCGACCGTTATGCGGGAGACGGCGCGGCGACGCTGCATGCGTTTCATCGCGCGGTGCATGCGCCGGGACAGTCCATCACGCAGCAGCGGCGCGTGCTGTGCGAGCGGATCGAACAGGACCCGCATCTCGGCAATGCGTACCGGCTGATGCGCGATCTCGGCATGCGCGGGCGCGAGGCGCGCTATGCGATCGAAAGCCTGATCGTGCGGCGCATCGAGATCGGGCTTGCGAACGATCCGGCGAGCGCGCACGCGCGCGCGACCGAAGCGGGCCGCGCGCAGGCCGAACGCGCGGCGAACGGCGAACGCACGGAAGGCGAGATCGTGGCGATGCGGGACGTATTGCGGCGACGGTGAATCGTGTCGACCGTGCGGGGCCGGGCGACCCCGCGCCGGCCCCGCCCGGGCTTATCGTGCGAACCGCGTGCCCGGGTCCGCATCCCGTTTCGGCATCGTCGGCGCGACGCAGCCGCCGATCGCCTGCTGCAGCGACACGTGGCCGCGCAGTGCGCCGACCGTCTTCCGGAGCACCCCGGCCATGAGCGCATGCGCGCTCGCGTCGTCCACGCTCTGATTGTGCCCGGCTCGCGCCTCCCGGTGCGCCGCCATCGCATCGACGAGCGTCTTCTCGCCACCGCCCTGCACGTAGGCCTGCAGCATGCCGCGCTTGCCCCCCTCGCTTGCATCGGCCAGGCCCAGCAGCATCCCGGCCGCCGCGCGATACGCGTGGGGGTGGGCGTTCGGGACGTCCACGCCCCGCTCCCGCTCGATCAAACGCGTCACCGCTTCCGCCAGCGCTTCATCGAGGTCCGCGTCGTTGTTTTCCCTCTCGATCTCCGTCCGCCCCTCGTGCGCCGACAGCAGGCGCAGCACCTCGCGACGCGCGAAGTGGCTGCCGTCGGCTCCGGCCAGCACGTGGATCGGCGCGCCGTCCAGATGCCGCGCGGCGAATCCCGACGCGAGGCTCGTGTCGATGTATGCACGCGCAGCGGCCAGACCTTGACCGTGCGCCGCCGCCTGATCGCCTGCCTCCATGTCCCGCGCGACGTGTTCGATCAGTTCGTCACGACCGACGATCCGGAGCGTCCCTTGTTCATGCAGGAACGTCGTGCATGCCTCGACGAGGTTGCCAAGCTCGGCGATCCGCTGCTGCAACGGCGGCATCGAGAACGCGATGCCGCGGACCTGCGCGCGGAAGGCGTCGATAGGCGAAGGCGACGACGTGTGCGTGGTCGCCGCCTCCGGCTCGTTCCGCACCTCGGTTGTCGTGACCACGGCGGCGGCCGTGACGGACGCGGCCGGCGTGGCATGCGCGACCGCGGCCTCGGTCTGGGTGCGCGTGCTCTGGTTCGCGGAAAACGATTGAAACCGGTTGAGCGGCCCGCCCGAACGGCTGCGCGGCGGCGCGGGCGGTCGCGGCGGCGCCGGGCTCGCGGAGACATTGGTCGAGCCTGGCGCGGGCGTGACGTGCGGCTGGAGCGATGCGCGCCCGATGGCCGAAATCGACGAGGAACTCATGACAGTGGTCTTTCCGCTTGGATTCAAGGACGCGCCGTGCGCGCCTGAACGCACGGCGCGCACGACGGGGCATGCGCGTCGCGCACCTGCGGCAGAGATATAGCGCAATCGCGGGCGTCGAGCGGCGCGGCGGACGAAGCGGCGTCGAAGCGGGCGAAGCGGCGAAGCGGCGAAGCCGACGCCGACGCCGATGGATCAACCGGTTTCGAAGGCGCGCCTGCGCGCGGGCAAGCAGGTGCTTCGCCGCGCAGGCTCATCGACCGTCCGCGCCGCGTCGGCCGTCCCGCCGCCCCCGCCGGCCTTCCGCCGTCGCTGCGCCAGGTCTCCCCTTCCACCTCTCAACGATGAAGGCATGCAACATGAATCTCTATCAAGGCGTAGCACAATGGCCGTCGCACCGCGTGGGCGAGAGTCTCGTGATGATGTTTCCGGACGGGATCGAAGTCGGGAAACCTGTGATCACCCAATGGCACGGACACGCAGACAGCACCGAGCCCGCCTCCGCCCGGAAACTGGCCGGCAGGATCATCTCGACGGAAATCGCCGCGGCCGGCCCCTGGTTCCGTATCGAGCACGACGACAATTGCTCGTTCGACGTCGCCATCGGCGAACACGGCGCGCTGCTGAGCGTGGCGGTCAACGACCCTGAGCATCCGGCGACGCCCGCCTTCACGCTTCGCATCCACTATCCCGACCTGCCCGCCGCGAGGGGATTCATCTCGACCACCACCACGGTCTACAACGACGTCACGGGCAACGGCGGCACGGCGGCGGTCTACAACTGCATGCTGTCCGATTCGAGCGACAACGTCGAACTCCGGGATACGTTTCTTTCCGCCCTCGGGGAAATCTACGGCGTGGTGGGCCTCATCGTCTCCAAGACCGGCATCGTCCAGGAAGCGGGGATCGCGCTGGCCGCGGCCTCGATCGTGCAATCGAAGGTGCTCTCCTGGATCTACGGCGACACGACCCAGGGACGGGTGCAGGACATACTCGGCTATGGCGGCAGCATCACGCGCACGTCGAGAACGGGCTTCTTCCCCACCAACACGCTGACCATCACGGCCGTGACGATCGTGCGGAACGGGCGCGGAGAGCCTGAGCAACTGGTGATTCGGCAGGCCGTGAAGGACAAGCTCGGCGACGGCATCACCAGGCTGAGCACCCTCAAAGACCTCGTCGACAACGGCGAGCCGATCCTGCAGCTCACGCTCGACGACGGAAGCTGGGCCTTCGAGAGCAAGGCGCTGCTCTACTTCAAGGGCTGGAGGATCCGCGAGCCGGGGCGGCTCACGGCATTCGAATCCGGCGTGAACATGGTGCGCTGGCCGACCGGCCGATTGATCAACATCGTCCCCGGCGCGACCCCGCCCAATGGGCATTGGGATCACGCGCTGTCCTCGATCAAGGGCCTGGATCGCGATGAAGCGGCCACTTTCGGCTACATCTACTCACTGGACGCCGGCCGCGACGCGCGCTTCGGCATACTCGACGTGTTTACCGAGCCCACCCGGCATTTCGGGAAATTCGGGGGATTCGGCGCGACGGGCAAGATCGACGACACGGTCATCCTCGGCACCGCCGGCAACGAGGACGATGTCCGGGCCCAGATCAAGCGCTACCTCGAATCCTATCCGGACAAGACGTTTCCAGGCTTTACGTGGCGTCAGGCCAGCGGCGGGCCCGTCCATCCGTATCAATCGATCAGCAGCGTGACACCCGTGCGCGATCCGCAGCAGTTTGTCTTCCTGCCGGCCGGTTCGCTGTTTCCTTATCAACGGCTGGTGCGGAAATAATGCTCGCGGGCGGTGGGACGCGGCGTCACGGCTTCGCCTCCGGTGTATCGTCGTCGCGCCCGTTCGGCGGCGGCGTCGAACCGGCCGCGCGGCCCGATTCGGCGACGCGCTGCGCAACGGCGGCACAACGCGGCTGCGCCTCCATGCGCGACGCGCCGTCCCGCACGGATGCGCCGGCCGCGCCCGCGCCCGGCCGGGTCTCCTCATCCGTCCGGCCTGCCTCGGGCTCCCGCGCGCCGCGTGTCGACGGCGGGCGCGTCGCGCGTTCGCCGTCTTCCTCCTCGTCGTCGCGCAGCCAGCGCGCCACCAGCCAGTCGCCCACGACGATCACCACGACCCAAGCAAGCCCGACCAGCGTATACGCGTCCATCAAGCGCACTCGCTCACCCGCCGCCGCCCTTCGCGACACGCCGCTCCACGACGCCGTTCACACATCAATACCCCTGGGCCCAGCGGCCATGCACCCAGCCCCAATGGTTGCCTTCCCAACGGTAGTGACCCTTGACCCAGTGATAGGCCGGCCCCGGCGCGACAGGCATCACCTCCACGATCGGCTCGGGCTGCGGCGGCCGCGCCGGCTCCACCACGCACGCCGACAACACGACAGCCACCCCCGCCGCCCACACCAGACTCCGCACCGGCACATTCCTCTTCATCGACACACCTGTTCGCCTTGTTTTAAAACACACGTTGACTGCAAAAAACCCTTCCCCGCTCGTCCGACCGCATCGCGTTCAGGTTCGCACCAGGCCGCTCATCGGACGCGGCGACGCACCCGCCTGCGAGAACAGCGTCGCGGCCGTGCGCTGCGGATCGAGCCCGAGGCTCTCGGCCGCCGCGCCCGCGATCAGCGCATCGAGCGCCGCCGTGGGGCGAAGGTCGCGGGCCTCGTACAGATCGCCCGGGCGCAATCCCGGCCAGTCCGCGATCACGCGGCCGCCCGTCACCGCGCCGCCGACCAGCAGCGCCGCCGACGCGGTGCCGTGATCGGTGCCGCCCGTGCCGTTCACGGCCGCCGTGCGGCCGAACTCGGTCGCCACCAGCACCGTGGTGCGGTCCCACACCGGCCCGAGCCCGTCGCGCAACGCCGCGAGCAGCGTGTCGAGCCCCTTCAGCTGCGTGGCGAGGCGCGGGTTCTGCGCGCTGTGCGTATCCCAGCCGCCCGTCTCGATCATCGCGAGCCGCGGCCCGTCGTCGCGCGCGAGGAACGTCGCCGCGAACTTGCCGAGCCCCGCCGGGTCCTGCCGCGCCTTGGCATCGCCCGCGAGCCCGCGCGCGGCCATCGCTTCGTCCCACAACGGGCGCAGCTGCGCGTCGCGGCCATACAGGTCGGTCACGCGCGCGAGCAGATCGTCCGGCGCGGGCGGCAGGCCCGACGGCGCGTACGACGCCACCTCGACGCGCCCGCGCAGCGCGGCCGGCACGGTCGGCGCGAACGCGATCGCCGGCGTGCGCGCGGGCGGCAAGAGGCCCGCGAGCCGGTTGAGCCAGCCGTCCTTCACCTGGTACGGCGCGCGGCCGCCCGTTTCCAGCACGTTCTGGCCGTCGAAATGGGAACGGTCGCGGTACGGAGAGGCGATCGCATGCACGAACAACGCCTGCCGCGCCGCGTACAGCTTCGCGGTCTCGACCAGCGACGGATGCAGGGCGAAAGTGCCGTCGAGCTTGGTCGCGGCGGCCGGGTCCACGGCGAGCGGACCGCGCAAGGTCGCATAGGCGGGCTCGGCGTACGGCACGACGATGTTGAGCCCGTCGGCGGCGCCGCGCTGGATCACGAACACGAAACGCTGCTCGGTGCCGGCGCGCGCGAACGCGATGCGCGGCGCGACGAGCAGCGCGCCCGCGCCGGCGGCGGCGACGCGGATGAAATGGCGGCGGGACATCATCGTGCTATCTCCTCAGGAAATCCGGCGACACCATCAACAGCGCGAGCGCGGTCGAGGTGCTTTCGGCGCGCGCGATCGCCTGCGCGGTCGGCGCGCCCAGCGTGCCCGGCAACAGCTGCGCGCCGAGCGCGCGCGGATCGAACGCATCGCCCGCGCGCGCCGCGAAGCGCTGCGCGACCTCGACGCGCCGCACCAGCGCGTCGGGCGCGGCCCAACTCGCGGCCAGATCGTCATAGCCCGCCGGCGAGCCGGGCCGCCAGACGGGCTGGCCGAGCTGGGTCAGCAGCGGCGCGGCGCGCAGGTTGCCCACCTCGCGCCAGCCGAGGCCGCGCATCGCGGACAGGGTCCAGTCCCACGGCGTCTTGAACTTCGCGGGCGCGGGCGACCAGGCCTCCGGGGCGTCGATCAGCGTGCGGTATAGCGTCGGGAGATCGCCGCCGCTTTCGGTGAAGCGCGCGGCGAGGCGTTCGACCAGCGCGGGCGGCGGCTGGTCGCCGACGACATGCCGGGCCAGTTGGGTGGCGACGTGCTTCGCGGTGGCGGGTGCGACGGCGAGGTCGTGCAGCACCGCGCGGGCCTGGCCTTCGCCGTTGTCGTCATAGCGCCGGCCGAGCACCGTGCGCGAGCCCGGCTCGTGCAGCGCCGGCCGGAACACGAAGGTGCCCGGGGTCGCGCCCAGGCGCGTCGCGTCCTGGAGATTCGCGACGCTCCAGCCGGTCAAGGCGCGCGCGAATTCCGTCACGTCCTGCTGGGTGTAGCCGCTGCGCACGCCGAGCGTGTGCAGTTCCATGATTTCGCGCGCGAGGTTCTCGTTGAGGCCGCGGGGGCGAGCCGGATTGCGCTGCGCGGCGCGCATCGCGGCCGGGCTGTCGGGGCCGACCGAGACACTCTGGTCGAGGAAAAACTGCATTGCCGGATGTTGCTCGACGGCGACCAGCATGTCCTCGAAGCGGCCGAGCACGTGCGGACGGATCGCTTCGCGTTCGAATGCGCCCGCGAGCATCGCGACCTGGGGTTTCTCGGTGGAGACCGCGAAGTGGTTCGCCCAGAAATGCACGAGACGTTCGACGAAGGGCGTCGGCGTGACGAGCGCGCTGTTGACGCGAGCGTCGACCGCCGAGCGGTAACGGTCGCCGACCTCGGCGCGCAGCATCTTGCGCGTGGCTTGCTGGGCGGGGTCCGTGCCGGAGGCCGCGCCGGATGTCGATGCCGTAGGGGTGTCCGAGGGGGCTTTGGCGGCGCGGGCGCGGTTTTCCTGCTGGCGGGTTTGCGCGTATGCGCCGAACAGGGTCGCGGAATCGGGTTCCGACGCCCACGCGGCGGATGCCGGGTCGTAATGGTCGAGCTGCGCGCGCAGCCACGCAGCGGGATCGGCGGGCGGCGCTTCGTCCGGACGCGCGCCGAGCCCGAAGCGGTTCATCGCGATCGCCGCTGAGGCCGGATCGGGAGAGGGGGACATGCTCGTTCCTTCGCGCGGGAGAGATGAACGTTAAACGGAGGGGGCGTGGGAATCCGTCGCGGTTGCGGCGAATTTTTTTGCTTTCCGGGCGTTCCGGTCGAATGCGGGGTGGCGAGTCGGCGTTCGGTCAATGATATGCGCCGGGATTTCGTGTTGGATGGCGATGGGTTGGAGGCTTGCGTATTCCCGGCGGCCCGGTTGATGTCGGCAATTTTTGCGCATCGTAGAATCGATTTCCCTCGCATTCGGTTCGTACAGCCTGCCTATGCCTGCTCCGCGATTCATCCCTGTCCAAATTTCTTGCTCGATCGTGTTGGGCGTCGCTGCCTTGACGGCCGGTGCGGTACGGGCGGATAGCGGAGCGGCGCGCCCGGTTACGGGACAAAGCATGAGCAGCCCCGGTGATATTCCCTCCTCTTCCAATGGGCTGACGGACTGTCGTCCGTTCCTGATCGAAGGGACCGCCCGTTCCAAGGGGCTCGTCGGGAAGTTCTTCGCGGCGGTCGATCCGCGCAGACACATAGCGACGCTCCAGGTTACCGATACGGGCCCCGCGGATTTCTCTTTCGGCGTATCGGGTGCTCGGGCATGGGTCAAGGATGCCGGCGGCATCGTCAGCGACGCGGATTTCGCCGGCTATCGGGAAGGCATCGTGAGCGATGCCTATTGGCTGAGCGGCGGAATAGCGAATAAGTGCTGGCCGGCAAGCATCCGGTCGTCGGGCACCGAGCCGCTCAACGGAACGCCCGCCGACACGCTGCGCGTATCGCCGCAAGGCGGCAAGGCGACAACCGCCTGGATTTCCCGCGTGACGCATCTGCCGCTGCGCTGGTCCCGGAGAGACGAACCGGATGTCGCCTCGACGACCTACTCGGACTATCGTCGCGTTGGCAATCGCGTCATTCCTTTCAGGCAACGCATCGTGGATCGCGACGGGAATCAGTGGGATCTGCGCGCCGTTCGGGTGCGGACGGGCGCTGCCTCGGATCAGGTCGATGAACGCGCCCAAAAACCGGCATCCACGTCGAGCGATCATTGGATCGACGGCGGCGACACCACGACGATTCCGATGGATGGAAGCGGGAAACCACGCGTCAACGTCTTCATCAACGGGAAAGGACCGTTCAGCTTCCTGTTCGACAGCGGCGGCGCGCTGATGATGTCGCGGGCCGCCGCCGATGCCGCGGGACTCAAGCTGTTCGGGAAAGGACAGGAGACGGGGATAACCGGTGCGGCGACCACGATCCGCTTCGCGAAGATCGGGGATCTGCGCATCGGGTCGGCCCATCTGCGAGATCAGTTTGTTTCCATCAGGGACGGCGCTTCGAATGGCGTCGCCCCGCAGGATGCCGGGTTGATCGGCTATGAAGTGCTTGCGCGGTTTACAACCACTTTCGATTTTCCCAACCGGACGATCAGCCTCTCGCTTCAACCTGGAGAGGCGACGGCCGGCGGTTCGGCGGCTTCTGTCATCGCGCTCGATCACACCGTGCCCGTGGTGGAAGGCGCGATGAATGGCGTGGCCGACTATTTCTGGCTCGATACCGGATTCAATGGAGCGCTTCTCGTCAATCGGACGTTCGGTATCGCGCATCCCACGGCAATGCCCGAGCGGCTGTATGACATCGGGGGATCGCTGTCCGCCGTGGGCGGAGGCAGCACGATCCAGGCCGGGCGAATCTCGTCGGTCACGATCGGAACCGTGACCTTTGCCGATGTCATCGGCATGTTTTCCAGCGTCGACAGCGGGCTGAACACCGATTCGGAATTCGCCGCCGATGTGGGCGACGCATTGCTGGGGTCGTGCGCCGTGACGTTCGATTACAAGGCGCGGCGGCTGTGGATCGCGCAATCCGATGTGTCTCGCCGCCCTCTTCCCTCGGCTTATAACAGAGCGGGTTTCGGGATCGAGTATGCGAACAGCGGTGTGGCAAACGTCAGCTATGTCAGGGAAAGTTCGCCGGCGGCCGAGGTCGGGCTGCGGGAAGGCGATCGCGTTATCGGGATCAATGGGCGGGAGGTATCGGGGGCCGTGGTGTTGGCGATCAAGTCCAGGCTTAGGACGCGCGATGACGCGCCTATCAGGCTCACGGTTTTACGGGCGGGTTCGGTTCTCGAGTTGGCGGTGCAGCCAAGGGATTATGTGCAGTAAGGAAACCGTCAGTGCTGCATCGCCGAATGGTTGCTTGGCGGCGGATGTCGGGCATGTTCCTCGGAACATGGATGCCTTGAAATTTCGCTTACCCCTTCATAGGATTATGGTCAATCGACCGCATCAATCGATGAGAGTATTTCGAGGGGCGAACATGGCAACGGGGCAAAAAGCTGCGTCTGATGCAGCGAAGATTCTGCGTGATCCGACGTCCACGAAATCAGAAAAATAGACCGGCCGTCGTGTGACCTACGGGAGTACGCATTCATGAATGCAAACGCTGCGGCCGGTAACGGTTTGGACCAGATCATCCAGCACGTATTCGTGCTGATGCTGGAAAACCGGTCCTTCGACCATCTGTTCGCGCTGTCCGGTATTCCTGGAATCGTCGCTGCTACCAATGGAAACGCCAATACCTACAACGGTGCTACCTATGCGTTCGGCGACGGCGCGCCCGACCCGATGCCCACTGATCCCGGGCATGAATTCACGGATGTGCTTGAGCAGCTGTGCGGCGCGAATGCGAAGTTTCAACAAGGGCAGCCCTATCCCTCCGTCGACAACTCCGGTTTCGTCTCGAACTATGCGACCACCCGGACTCAAGGCACGCCGCCGCAAAGCGGCGACGTGGGGGACGTCATGAAAGGCGTCGACGCCCGTACGCAGTGTCCCGCGCTGTTCCAGCTTGCGACGGAGTTCGTTCTTTGTGACGGGTGGCATTCGTCGTTGCCCGGTCCGACCTGGCCGAATCGTTATTTCCTGCATGGCGCGTCGTCGGCCGGGCTCGATCATTCGCCGACCTCGGCGGAAATGGCCATATGGGAGAACCTGGATGGCTTCGGCTATCCGAAAGGATCGATTTTCGATGCGCTCGGTAAAGGCTACTACCGTCTTTATCAGGATCATCTAGGGGACCTACTCGGCCGCATACCGCAGGTCGCGTCGATCAAGGGCATCAGTTTTACGGATGTCGACGATCTGTCGCACTTCGAAGCGGATCTCGCCTCGGGGTATACGGCTCGCTATACGTTCATCGAACCGGGTTACGGCGATGTTGTGAGCGATACGTATGAGAACGGGAGTTCGCAGCATCCGATGGACACTCTTGCCGCGGGTGACCAACTCGTTGCCCGTGTGTATGGCGCGATCCGTAACTCGCCGTTGTGGGATCGGAGCCTTTTGCTGATTCTTTATGACGAGCATGGTGGCTTCTACGATTCAGTTAAGCCCGGTCACGCTGTTCCTCCGAACGACGGCGCGGCCGCGACGCTGAACGCCAGTGGATTCGGATTCGATGTCTATGGCGTGCGCGTTCCCGCGATCGTTGTGTCGCCTTGGGTTGCTCAAGGGCAGGTCGATAACACACCGTACGATCACAGCTCGGTGCTCGCGACTGTTGAACGCCTGTTTGGCCTGCAACCGCTGACGGATCGTGACGAGAATGCTAGGGACGTGCTGTCGCTGATCACTCAAACGTGTCGCCAGGACTGCCCGACGAGTATAGGAACATGAACAAGACGACATCCGCGCATAAGCGCGACCATGAACGCGTGCCCGAGTCCAGCACGTTGATGGGGCTGCTGTACGTGCTGCGCAAGGCCCACGTGGATCTGGTCGGCAAGGACGCCGCGCACCAGCGCTTCGCGCGAGTGTCAACGCGGGGCGATGCGAGAGAGTACATCAAGGAACTGATGCCGCGGCTCTTGAAGGAGCGTGAGATACGGCGGCAGAGGGAGCACGGCCCTAACAAGTAAAAGAGACATCGTGGAACACCGGGGGAACGCAAGACTGACTGTCGGTATTCGGGCAACCTCTCTCGCTTATCAAATCCATGGAATCCGCCATTCATGCGACTGCTTCACTTCAATCACTGCCTCAGGAGGAACATCAAATATATAACGAAACACGCCGACTTTTCGACCCAACAGGTTGGTACACGAATGTACCAACCACTGTTCGGAGTTGCGCATATAGAGGACTGGCAGAACGCACAGCATCTTAATTTTTAATTAAAATCAGTAACTACTCCAGAGACACGCCAATCATACCGAACGTTCAAACATGAAAAATAAATATCAAATATAAAATAATAATATCTCCGAAATAGAAACTGGGATTTAATTAAATCAATAACGAATTATCTACCCAAGCATATTTCCGTCCGATCTTTACGTCGCAAATTTCATTCGCTTAGCAAAAATTCGCCAACACCTTGTCTCTTTCGACTCCGCGGAGGGGAACCATGAAGATTCTTGCGCGATTATTCAATATCTTGAATTTTTCCTCTACAATTTGGGCTACACTACTTACAGGCTGTGGCAGTGCCGTAACGGCAATTGATCTCAGTCGTGTGCAAGACGTGCAAACCGACATTAAACGACAAGTGGGTGTCTATCTAGTCCAGAAAACCCGACAACCCTCACAGAAATTCGCAAGCCCCAAGGGTGGTGGATTCTGGTGCGGTGACGGTTCGATCGACTTCAATATCACAAGCATCAAGGTGACTTTGTTGACAAAACTCGATACGACTATTTCCGGAAATGCCAGCGGCAAGATCACCCCGGTGCTGACTATCAAACCATCCCTCTCAACCGAGAACGTAGCTACCAGCACGTTGGTGTTTAACGAGTGGCTCGAGCCGTCTGGTTACTATGCCGATATCTATAAGGATACAAAGCTTCAGAATACAAGTCTCGACGACGCCCCCATTGCTAAAGCGCTCCTGCTTCTACGGGCTGGTCTGATAGAAGCGGCACAGAAAAATAGTGCGAACGGTGACCCGCTACCTTGCTTCTCTGCTTTGAACCCGCTGGCGCCTCAAGCAGATCTAGGAAATACATTTCAACTCGATATCACTTACCTAACCGACGCGAATGGTCAAGTACAGGTAGGTGTTGGTCCGTTTACGGTCGGAGGTGGAGTAGAGTCAAAGTTGACAGACGAGAACACCATTACTGTCAGCTTTGTGCCGAGCGCCGATGTCATTCTTCCGGTTGGTAAACACGTAGTCGCAGCAAGCGAGAAAGCGGCAATTCACATATCGGTCGGCCCGAATCCATTCTTGCGAAGCACGGCCTGGGCTGTCGACGACGATGGCACCGCGGCACTCATTAAAGTCTCTGACACGGCGGCAGTCGCACCGGTTTTGGCACCTGCTGCAGCGCCAGCGGCACCAGGCATGGCAACCTCAAACGGACCTTACACGCTATGCGGTGATCCTGATCATCCGGGCCTCGTGGTGTACTGCGACATCCATGGCAATGTAGTCCCACCCAAGATAATCAGGCACCGTACAATGGACATTCCCCTTCAACTTCAGTGACGGTGGCCACGACGCAAGAAATGCCGAACGGAGCACGGCGATTCGCCGACGGTATCGGGCACCAGCGTGGCGTCACCGATAAATCGGGCAATTTCCCGCGGTGGATTGAATGACATGAATGCGAGACGTGAAATCCATAGAACGGAACCCGATGCGCCCGCAACGAAGCTGCACACCTGACCGTCGGCATCCTCTCACGAAGAAAAGAAGCGTCCATTAAGACTTCACAAATACAACCAAACCTCCCCCCTCACTGCCCAGCCGCCCCCGGCTTCCTCGGCGCCGGCAACCGCCACTGCCCATTCTCGCGCAGCCCTTCCGCGAACTTCGCCCGTTCCTGCTGCGTCAGCGTCCCCGCAAAATCCGCCACCCCTTGCTCGACCCGCGCACGCAACGCACTATCCGCTTCCCTGGTCCGAGCAAGCGCCGCATCGAGCGCGGCACGATCCAACTGCGGCGCGGCCAACAACCCCAACACATCCTGCCGCCCGTCATGCCCGGCGCGCGCAAACGCCTTCCCGTCATGCCGCGCATCCTTCAACGCATCGGCGAACGCCTCCTGGCGCGCATCAGACAACCCATTCGCAGCAAACCTCAACGGATGCGCCTGCGCCGGCGCCCCCACCTTCCCATGCCCCCCCGCATACCACGCATAAGCCGCCCCCGCGATCCCGCCCAGCAGGAACGCATTGACGATCACCGACCCGAGCAGGGTGAATTTCAACGAGCGGTCGTTCATTCGCCGCTCCATTCCGAGGCATGTCCGAACCCGGTCGCCAGATACGACGATTCCGGCGCGTCATACCCGCCACGCGTTGCCCCGGTCACGAGCATGAACGACACCATGAACGCGCAAGCCACCCCGCCCACAATCCCGATCCCCGCCAGCGCGACGCCAGGCCACCCAAACCCAACCCACCTCACCCGCCCGGCCCGCACCGGCGCCCCCGCCACGATCCGACGATAGAGCGCCTCATCCGGCCGCACCGCCACATCACACGCGAGCCAATCATCGAGCGACGCAGCGGCCTCAAGCATCCCCTCCGCCTCGCGACGATGCGCACTGGCCCACGCCTGCGCATCATCGCGCTCGGAAAGCGGCCAGCGGGCCGCGTCAGCGCCGTAGGCGTCGACGATTGCACGGAATCTCTCGGGTGTCATCGCAAGTCCTCTTCGGGGCCGCTGCCGGCCAGTTGTGCGCGCAAGCCGCGCCGCGCGCGGGCGAGCAGGCTTTCCAACGCGTCGACGCTGATCCCCATCAGCGCCGCGGCCTCCAGGTTCGACAGCTCCTGGTAGTAATTCAGCACCAGCGCCTCCCGTTGCCGCGCCGGCAGCGCCGCCAGCGCGGCGCGCACCCGCGCATCGCGCGCGCGGGATTCGAGCCGCGCATCGGGCGTCGGGCCGGGGTCGGGCGTCTCGGGCATGACCTCGACCGGCTCCTCGCGGTGCCCGCGCAGCCGGTCATAACACAGGTTCAGCGCGACGCGATGCAGCCACGTATCGAACTTCGCTTCGCCGGTGCGCCAGCCCGGCGCCTGCTTCCAGACGCGCACGAAGGCCTCCTGCGCGACGTCCTCGGCCTCCATCCGGTCGCCGAGCAGGCGCGTCGCGAGCGCGAGCAGGCGCGGCAGCTTGCGCGCGACGAGCGTGCGCACGGCGGCCGGATCGCGCTCGCCGACCCGCGCCACCAGTTCCGCGTCGGGATCGTGCTCGTTCAACGGCGCACGCTCCGCGCACGGCCGCCGCGCATCCGAACCACGGCGATGCGGTGATTGCTCACCTGGAAACTCCCGGAACGAAAGGACAAGGGCCGGCATAGGGTTGGGCGCGACGCGACCGCGCGCGCCTCGTCAATATACGACGGCCGCGCGGCAACAAGCCGGCGCGGCAAAGGGCGCAACACGGGTGACAAGGCGCGACATGCGGGTTTCTCCACGCGGGGGCCGACGCGGCCCCGTTGCGGATTAAACGCCGCAGGCGGCAAAATCCGTCGCGGTCCGCCAAGATTTTTTTCGACGCCCAGCCCGCCCCGCCCCCACGCGCTCAAATCGCGTTGCGCGGCCGCTCGCCGACGTCCCCGAGGCAGCACGCAACCACCTCCGCATCCTCGTCCCCGAGATTCAGGTACACATGCCCGACGCCGCTGTCGAAATACAAGCTATCGCCGGCCACAAGCCGGAACGCGGCGCCCGTCTCGAAGCGCAATTCCAGTTCGCCGCTCAACACGAACACGAACTCCTCCCCCGCATGCCGGATGTACTCGGGGAAATCGCTCAGCGCGCGCGCGTGGATCCGCGCGCGCACCGGCACCATGCGCTTGCCGATCAGGTCGTTCGCGAGCATCCCGTAGGCATAGTTCGGCGTGTCGTAAACCATCTGCCGCCCCGCCGCCGTGAACGACGGCGCGAGCGCGCCGCCCGGCGGCGTCTCCGCGCGGCGGAACACCGCGTCGAAGTCGAGCCCGAGCGCCTGGGTCAGCGCCGCGAACTTGTCGTAGGTCAGCGCGATATCGCCCCGCTCGGCCTTCGAGATCGTCGAGACCGCAATGCCCGAGCGCTCGGACAGCGCCGCGAGCGTCAGGCCGCGCGCCTTGCGCGCGTCGCGCAGGCGCGCGCCGACGGTCTGGTGGTCGAGCTGCGTCGGCTCGGCGGGCGAAGGCGGAAAGACATCGGTCGATCGGGGCATGCGGATACTCGGCGGACTGCGCGTGAATACAGATTTTGTCATATACGAGAATTACTTTTCTCGTATATGATAATTTTCATCGAAATCGCCACGGAAGGGACGGGATGATCACTCTAGCATCGGGCGGCCCGCCGCCAGCGCCCGCTTCCTCCGAACGCCCGGCTGCCCGCGCCTCGCGGCGAGCCGGCCGCCCCGCGCCGTCCGGCGCGGTCGCCCGCTTTTTTCCACCCCCGCCCGCCGCCGCGGCCGGCGTCTCGAAGGTCGCCATCATGTCCCGTGAAATCCAGCGTCTCCAGACCGGCGCCCGCATGAGCCAGGTCGTCATCGCGAACGGCATCGTGCCTCTCGCGGGCCAGGTGCCCGACAGCGCGGGCGCGCCGCTCGCGGTGCAAGCCGCCGAGGTGCTCGCGCGCATTGACGCGCTGCTCGCGGCGGCGGGCGTCGACAAGCCCCGCCTCGTCACCGCCAACGTGTGGCTCAGCGACGCCGCGCACTTCGACGCGTTCAACGCGGTCCGGGACGCCTGGGTGCCCGCCGGCCACGCGCCGACCCGCGCCTGCGTTCAGTCGCGGCCGATGAAGCCCGGTCTCGACGTGGAGATCGCCGTCACCGCGCTCGCCTGAGCCGCGCGCCCACCAGGAACCTCCAATGAAATTCGATACGCTCGTCCTCGGCGGCGGCATGATCGGCGTGTCCGTCGCCGTGCATCTGCAACAGCGCGGGCTGTCCGTCGCGCTCGTCGAGCGCGGCGCGCCCGGCGGCGAGACGTCGTTCGGCAACGCCGGGCTGATCCAGCGCGAAGGGGTCTATCCGTATGCGTTCCCGCGCGGCCTCGGCGCGCTGCTGCGATACGCGCTGAACGGTTCGCCCGACGTGCGCTACCACGCCGCCGCGCTGCCGGCGCTCGCGCCGTTCCTGTATCGCTACTGGCGTCATTCACGGCCGGACCGGCACGCGGCGATCGCGCGCGCCTATGCCCCGCTGATCGCGCATTGCGTGAGCGAGCACCGCGCGCTGATCGGCGCGGCGAACGCCGGCGAACTGCTGCGCGACGGCGGCTGGCTCAAGGTATTCCGCAGCGCCCGCGCGCGCGATGCCGAGACCCGCGACGCCGAACGCTGGCGCACCGAATACGGCGTGCGCTTCGACACGCTCGACGCGGCCGCGCTGCGCGCCGCCGAACCCTCGCTCAATCCCGCGCTGATCGGCGCGCTGCGCTACGCCGATTCGTGCTCGATCAGCGATCCGCAGGCGCTCGTCGCCGCCTACGCCCGTTATTTCGAGCGACTCGGCGGGCGCGTCGTGCGCGGCGACGCGCTGACGCTCGAAGCCGGCTGGCGCGTGCACACCGACGCGGGGCCGCTCGACGCGCACAGCGCCGTGATCGCGCTCGGGCCCTGGTCCGACCTGCTGTGCGCGCGGCTCGGCTACGCACTGCCGCTCGCGGTCAAGCGCGGCTATCACATGCACTACGCGCCGCAACCGGGCGCGCGCCTGAACCGCCCGGTCCTCGATGTCGAGCACGGCTATCTGATCACGCCCATGACGCGCGGCATCCGCCTGACCACCGCCATCGAGCTGGCAAGCCGCGACGCACCGCCCACGCCCGTCCAGCTGAACGCCGTCGAGCCGGTCGCGCGCGACCTGTTCCCGCTCGGCGCGCGCGTCGACGACACGCCCTGGCTCGGCTGTCGTCCCTGCACGCCGGACATGCTGCCGGTGATCGGCGCGGCCCCGCGCCACCGCGATCTCTGGTTCGCGTTCGGCCACGCCCACCATGGTTTCACGCTCGGCCCGGCCACGGGCCGGCTGCTCGCGGACCTGATGACGGGCGCGCCGCCCTTCGTCGATCCGCGTCCGTTCGCCGTCGAACGGTTCCTGCGCGGCCGCTGATCCGGCGCCGCGCCCCCAACGGGACGCCGCCGCCATCGCGACCGGCGTCCCGTGCAACGGACCGCCCGGTCGCCGGCCGTGAAGTCGATAAAACACGCATGCGGCGCTGGCGCGCAACGGCTGAAGGCGCGCGCGCCGCATGCATGCCGTGCACGGTCCGCTGAGCGAATTTCAGCGCAGGGCCGGCGCGCGGCGCGTACCATGCAAGACCCGCGTTTCCCGCAGTCCGGGGCTGCTTTTTCGTCGAGTCGAATCGTATGTCCGATCCTTGCTTCCGCATCGTTTCCCCGCACGATCTCGCGTCGTGCCATGCCATCGAGGCGTCCGCCTACGAAGGCGACGAAGCCGCCACCCGCGAGAAGATCGCCACGCGGATCCGCCGGTATCCGGCCGGCTTCCTCGTGATGGAGCAGGACGGCGAGGTCATCGGCTTCATCAACAGCGGCTGCGCGCATGAGGTCGTGATGTCGGACGAAGCGTTCAAGGAGCTGGTCGGGCACGATCCGGACGGGCCGCGCGTCGTGATCATGTCGGTGGCGATCGATCCGCGTCACCAGGGGCGCGGCCATGCCACGCGCATGATGCGCGCGTTCGTCGAGCGCATGAAGGCGCTCGGCAAGCGCACGCTGCATCTGATGTGCAAGGACCGCCATGTCGCGCTGTATGAGCGGCTCGGCTTCCGTTACGAACGGCCCTCCGCGTCGACGCACGGCGGCATGGCGTGGCATGAAATGAGCATGACGCTCTGAGGGTTCGAAAGGGGATGCGGCCGGCTCGACTGCCGGTCGCCGGCCCTGCGTACGCGATGTCCGGTGGCGATCCGGGCGCATTCACGCTCGATGAAATCGACCGGAGCCTTCGGCGACGGGAATCGCCGACGCCCGATGTCCGGCGCCCGATGTCCGTGGATCGAACCCGGTCTGCCGAGACGGCGCGGTGACGTCGGCCGGGCGACACCACCGCGCGTTGCCGACGGCCGCCTTCGGCGACCGTCACCACCGCCGCGAAACGCAAGCCGCCCTCATCCGCGCCCGACCATCGCCCTCAGCACCCCATCCCGCCGGATCAGCCCGTGATAGAGCGCGGCGGCGAAATGCGCGAGGAAGGTCGCGAAGAACAGATAGGCCAACAGCCGATGCGCGACCCTGAGCCACGCAAACGCCGCCGGATCGGCCGGCACCAGCGCCGGCAGCTGCACGCCGCCGCCCAGCGTCACCGGATAGCCGCCGGCCGAGAGCATCGCCCACCCGATCAACGGCATCGCGACCATCAGCGCATACAGCACGAGATGCGACCCGTGAGCGGCGAACTTCTGCCACCCGGGCAGATCCTCGGGCAATGCCGGCGGCGTCGACGCGAGCCGCACCACGATCCGCACGCACGCCAGCGCCAGCACGGCGATCCCCAGGGGCTTGTGGATCGCCACCAGCACCGCATGCCGCCCGGAGACCGACGACACCATCCCCACGCCGATAAACAGCATCGCGACGATCATCGCGGCCATCACCCAATGCAGCACCCTCGCCGGCCAGGCAAATGTCGTAGAAGCCTTCATCACCGTCCCTCCGCACTCAATCGCGCCACGCCCGCCACGCCGGCCTCTTCGCTGGTCCGCCGCAGATACGAATCCGCATAGGCCGCCGACCTCGCCGCCAGCAACGGATCCTCCGATACCTGAATCCCCTGCGGCAGCACCGTCGGGTCGTAGTTCACATCCCGGCACGGCCCGCTGTCCTGCGCCTCCACGCGGTCGAGCACGAGCGTCCCCGCATCGATCGTCGTCCGCTGCGCGGGCCAGACCTTCGTCGCGTCGTCCACCGGGTCGCCGGGTTCCGCCAGCGTGACCAGCAGCTTCCATTTCTGCGCGCCCATCGCCATGCGCTGCGTCACGTCCTGCTGCAACACGTTCGGATCCGCGGCCGTCGCGACGTCCCCGGCGCCCGCCGCCTGCTCCGGCACGACCCGCCACCGCACCGCCTGCCGCCGGCCGTCCGCGTCGACGAAGTAGAACGCATTCAATCCGTAATAACTTTCCGTGACGTAACTCGCGCTCGGCTTCGCCCCCTTCACCCACTGCAGGAACGCGCCCGTCTCCGGATGCCCGCCGAAAAACGCCTTGGCCTTCGCCGGATCGGGCTTGCCCGTCGCCGGATCGGGGTGGGTCGCCACCGTCAGCGCGTAAAACGCCTGCGGCGTCGCCACGGGAAACACGGGCATCGCGTTCATTCCGGTCCGCCATTGCTCGCCGTCGGGCGCGGTCAGCTTCAGCGCGAGGCTGCGGATCGGCACGCTGCTGTCGGCCGCGTAAGGATTCCCGCCCGGCAACGCGAAGCGCCCGACCACCGGCGTGCGCACCGCCTTGAAGAACGGCGCGACCGAATACGCGCTCGCGGCCCCGTTGCCTTCGAAATAGCCGGTCACGCACACGCCCTTCGCGTGATTGCGCCGGTAACCCGGATGAACGCCGCCGTTGGCCTGCAGCGCATCGACGAGCCGCTGCGGGGTCAGACGCGCGGGCGCGAGCCACCCGCCCGCATACCCGAACGCGACGGCCACGCCGGCCACCGCGCCGCCGATCGCGGCCCAGCGCCACCACCCGCGCCCGGGCTCGCGCTGCGGCGAAGAAGAGGAAGAAGATCGCTCCATGAATGTGCTCCCGATCGTCAGATCATTGTCGAACCCGCGTAGGACGCCACCCGCACCGCTTTATTCCACGAAAATTTTTTCCTCTGCTTGATGGAATAATAGACACCGACCGGCGTCTTACGCGGCATCTCGACCCTTTCGGCAACCGGCCCGGCCATGCCCTCCACCGCCCTCGACGACGACGCCTTGCGCGAACTCATCCCCAGGCTGCGACGCTTCGCGCTCTGGCTCGCGCGCGACGTCCACGCGGCCGACGATCTCGTCCAGTCGACGCTCGAGCGCGCGCTGTCGCGCTGGACGAGCCGCCGCGACGACGCCTCGCTGCGCAGCTGGCTGTTCACGATCCTGTATCGGCAGTTTCTCGACGGCAAGCGCAGCGCGAAGCGCTACGCGTGGCTGCTCGGCCGTCTCGGCGACGACGATGAGGCGCACTGGCCGTCCGCCGAGCGCGAGTTCGCGGCGCGCGCGACGCTCGAAGCGTTCGGCCGGCTCTCGGACGAACAGCGCAGCCTGCTGCTGCTCGTCGCGGTCGAGGGCTTCAGCTACCAGGAAGTCGCCGACCTGCTCGACGTGCCGATCGGCACCGTGATGTCGCGGCTCTCCCGCGCGCGCCAGGCGCTGCGCCAGCTCAGCGACGGCGAGCTTCCCGCTCCTTCTCTCCGCCTGATGAAGAAATGAACATCCCTCCGAACGAACACGACCTCCAGGCCTATGTCGACGGCCAGCTCGACGATGACGCGCGCGCCGCGGTCGAGCGCTTTCTCGCGCTGCATCCGGCGCGCGCGGAACAGGTTCAGCGCTGGCAGCAGGACGCGCAGCGGTTGAGGGCGGCGCTGGAGAGCGTGCGCATGCCGGCCGACAACCCGGCGCTCGATCCCGCGGCGCTCCGCGCGCGGCGGACGGAACGCGCGCGGATGCGCCTGGCGATGGCGGCTTCGTTGATTTTCTGCATCGGACTGGGGACGTTCGGCGGATGGCAGGCGCGCGGGTGGAACGCGCCGACGCCCGTCGCGCCGATGAGCGATGCGGTCGAGGCCTACAAGATGATGGTGGTCGATCAAACCGCGCAGGTGGATTACCGGCCGGCGAGCGCGGAGGATTTGCAGGCATGGCTCGCCAAGCGCGTGGGGGCGTCGGCGAGGCTGCCGGACCTGGCCGCGGCCGGGTTCAGGCCGGTCGGCGGGCGCTTGTTCGCCACCGAGCGCGGCGCGGCTGCGATGGTGCTCTATGAGGACGACGCGGGCCGCAAGCTGAGCTTCTACCTCCGGCCGCCGGAATCGGCGCACCGGCTGATGGCGGCCGGGGAGCGGGTGGACGGCGCGTTGCTGGCGCGGTATGGATCGGTGAACGGGCTCAATTTCGCGGTGGTCGGGCCGGCCGGAAGCCTCGGCGAAAAGGCACTCGCGCAGGCGCTCGACCAGCAGACTTGAGCGGCGCGATGCGCGCCGCGCCGTCCGTGCCTGGCAACCGCCGCCGACAAGAACGACGGTTCAGCCTGTCCGGACGGCCGGAACGCAGCATGACCCACTGACTTGCATGGGGACGATGCGCGTCGCGTCGTCCCGGTTGCGCGCGACGCGCGTCGAACACGGGCAGGGACAGCCGGCGCGCGTCGCCCGGCCTTCTCCCGCCGCCCCTCGGCCGGCATCCCGCCCGCCCCGCTAACGCGATCGGCGCGCGCCGGCGAAACGATCGGGACTGCACGGCGCGAGCGCGCGCGGCGTGCCGCCGAGCCGCAGCGCATCGGCGACGAGCCGCCCCACGGCCGCCGCCAGCGTCACCCCTGAATGCATGACCGCGACGTACAGGCCCGGCGCATCGGCGCACGTGCCGATCACGGGTGCGGCGTCGGCCGGCATCGGACGCCGGCCGACCGCGACCTCGCCGAGCGTGGCTCCCTCCGCGCCGCGCAAGGTGCGCCGGACCGCGTCGAGCGCGCGCCCGGCAATGGCCTCGGAGCCATCCGGGCCATCGTCGTCGAGATAGTCCTCGGCCAGCACGAGCGAACCGTCCGCCGCCTCGCGCGCTTCGAAGTCCCGGTTCGACACGATGGTCCGCAGCCGCCCCGGCGGCGCGGCCACCCGGATCCGGATCGCCGGCGACGTGTCCACCGGCAGCACGACGCCCGCCGATGCGGCGAGCGCGGCCGTCCGCACGCCGGCCGCGAGCACCACCGTGTCCGCGTACAACACGCCGCCGTCGACCTGCACGCCGGTGACGCGCGCGCCGTCCCGACACAGCGCGTGCACGCGGGTCTCGCCCAGATAAGCGGCGCGATGCGCACAGGCGCGCTCGACCAGCAGGCGCGCGACCGCTTCCGGTTCGAGCGCGCCCTCGTCCTGCGCATAGCGCGCCCGCTCGGGCGGATCGACCAGGTTCGGCTCCAGCCGGCCGACCTGTTCGCGATCGAGCCACGCGACCCGCGCGATCGGCTCCGCGCCGCCGGCATCGGCGCCGTAGGTCAACGCGCCGCTCCAGTTGACGAGCGGCACGCCCAGCTCGCGTTCGAGCCGCCGATACTCGGTCACCGCGAGCGCGCGCAGCACGGCGGCGGCGGGCGGCCCGTCCGCGCCCGGATTGATCCAGCCGAAGGCGCGCCCGGTCGCGCCCGCGCCCGGCGCGTCCTGCTCGACGAGCGTCACGCGCACGCCCCGGCTCGCCAGGTGATAGGCGATCGACGCGCCGACGATGCCCGCCCCCACCACCACGATCCCGTCCGTCATCCCGTTTCTCCGTGTTGTCGCGCGGCTTGCCCCGTGCCGCGTCTGTCGTGCTGCCGCCGTGTGGTTCTCGGTGTTCTCCCGCGCATGCGGCGAAACACGCGCGGGAATGCCACCGCTTCAAGTCGCCGGATCGTTCAAGCGGCGCATTCTCGCCGCGCGCGCAGGCTCGCCTGCCCCGCACGCCCGGGGCCAGCGGCAGCGCACCCCCGCGCCGCGCCGCCGTCCCGCCCGACGCCCGCCGCACTGGCCGACGAACCGGTTGCGCGCGCATCCATGCGTGTCGCCGCATGACCCAGGCTCGCGACGCTCCCGACGATCAGGATCAGCAACGAGAACATCGCCGTGCTGCACCGGACGCGCACCAGCACGCGCCCGACGGTACGCCAGCGTACTCCGAAAATTCGCTTCATGACGGTGTCCTGTGAAATCGCCGGTATACCTCCGTTCAATGCGCGCGCAACCAACGTTCGATGAGCTTGCGCAGCACCGGCGCATGCGTGCGCACCTTGAACCCCGGCGCGAGCACGATGCGCCCGATCGCGCCTTCCGCGAGGGCGATCAGCCAGGTCGCGGCCAACTCCGGCTTCAGGCTCGCATCGATCGCGCCCTGCGCGATGCCGCGCCGGATCAGCGCCGCCATGCCGTCGGTCACGCGCGCCTCGTTCGCGGCGAACAGCGCGGCGATCTCGGGATTGCGCGACGCCTCGGCCGCGATCTCGATGCTGATGCGCGCATAGGTCGGCTCGCTCCCGAGCTTCATCATCTCGACCGCGATGTCCGCGATCGCCTGCAATGCATCGGCGGCGTCGGCGTGGCGCGCGAACAGGGCGGCCATCTCGCGCTGGTCTTCCTGCGCGATCGCCTCGATGATCGCGGCCTTGCTCGGGAAATAATGAAACAGGTTGCCCGGGCTCATGTCCGCCGCCGCGCAGATTTCCGCCGTCGAGGTGCCGTGGAATCCCCCGCGCGCGAAGCATTCGATCGCCGCGTCGAGAATCCGTCGGCGTTTCGCTTCCACTTTTTCCGGATCGACTTTTCTCATTGCCCACTCCCTGACTGGACGAACATCGCATTCTTTAATAGACTGACTGCTCGATCTATTATTTATCGATGCGCATCGGGGCGTCAAGCGCGCCGTGACAGCCAGGCCGTCCCCGCCGCCATCGAGCATGAACGCCTTTGACCCATTCCTGGAGCCCGTCCTTGAAGAAGACCCTCACCCGCGTCATCCTGCCGGCGCTGCTCGTCGCGTTCGCGTTCGGCGCATGGGCCTGGCGCGGGTTGTCCGATTTCGAGTTGCAGGATGCCGACAGCACCCCGCTGCGCTTTCGCGCCGGCCACGCCGAGCTGGCCGGCACGCTGGTGCTGCCGCGCCACCGGCGAGCAGCGCCGATCGCGCTGCTCGTGCACGGCGACGGTCCGCGCACGCGCTTCGATCAAGACCACTACCTGCCGCTCGTCAACAGCCTGCTCGCGGCGGGCATCGGCGTGTTCTCGTGGGACAAGGCGGGCGTCGGCGACAGCGGCGGGGACTGGCTCGATCAATCGATGGCGGACCGCGCGGCCGAGACGCGCGCCGCATGGCTGCGCGTCCGGGAGGCCACCGCGGGCGCGCATCCGATCGGCCTGCTCGGCTTCTCCCAGGGCGGCTGGGTGGTGCCCCGGGTCGCGAGCGCGTTCCGGCCGGCCTTCTCGGCGATCGTCGGCGGCGCGGTCAGCTGGCGCGCCCAGGGGATGTACTACACGCGGCAGCGGATGGAAGCGCAGGGCGCCGACCGCGCCGCGATCGAGCGCCGCCTGCGCGCCGAATACGCGGACAACGACCGCCTGTTCGGCGCCGCGCACGCGCCGGCCGATCCGCGCGCGCGGCCCGACATCGCACCGCGCCGGTTCCGCTTCATCACGCTCAACTACGCGGAGGATGCGACGTCCGCGCTCGCGACGATGCAAGGCCCGGTGCTCGCGCTGTGGGGTGCGTGGGACCGCAACGTCGATCCGATCGACGAAGCGAACGCCTATCGCCGCGCCTTCGCCGGCCACCCCGACCATCTGGCGGAGATCGCGCCCGGGGCGACCCATGCGCTGCTGCGCGCGCGCTGGTTCGACTACCAGCTCGAATCGGACTGGCCGCTGTGGAAGCAGGCCCTGTTCGCGTGCCTGGGCAGGCGCGCCTACGAACCCGGCGCGCTCGCGCGGCTCACCGGCTGGATCAACGCGCAAGCCGCGCCCGGCGCGGATTGAATCATCTTGTCTCCCGTCTTCGTCCTTTCTTCTTTTCTTGATACCCCAATGAAATCGCTACGCTCGATTTGCTTCGCGTTCCTCAGCGTGTGCCTGTTCGAAGGTTGCGCCACCGGCGTCATGTCGAATCACCCGGAATACACGAACGATCCGGAACGCCGCTCCGGCAACATCCGCCCCGCCCGTCTCGGCGGCCGGCCGGGCTGGCTGTAACGTCCCCCTCACGCGAAACCCACCGGACGCGCCCGCGCGCGTCCCCCGCTCCGCCGGCGGCGCCCCTTCCCCTGCCGCCTCGCCTGCCATCCGTCCCATGACGCCTGCTCCATAGGAACGTCGGCGACGCGCACCCAGAATGGATTCACCGCGCCCTCCCGCGCGGCGCGGACCGTGCATGCCGACGATCCGCGCCACGCACGGCGCGTCCGTCCCGACCGAATCCATCGACATGCGCACACTCTTTCGCCACCTGAAGCGCCCGCCGCTGCTGCCCGCCTTCATCGTGCTGCTGCTCCTCGCCGGCGCGGCCGCGCACGTGCTGCCGTCGCACCACCTGCGCATCGCGGCCGGCCCGGTCGACGGCAGCTATTACCAGACCGCGCGCCAGTACCAGCAGTTGCTCGAGGCGCACGGCTATCAGGTCGACATCGTGCCGATCGCCAACACCGACGAGATCGGCGCGCGCGTGGCCGATCCGCGCGCGCGCCTCGACCTCGGTTTCGTCGCCGACGGCCATGCGGCGGCGGGCAACAGCGCGCTGATCCCGCTCGGCGACATCCAGCTGCAGCCGATCTTCGTGTTCGCGCAGCGCGACGTGGCGACGGCGCGGCCCGACGCGTCGTTCGCGGACCTGCGCGGCCTGTCGCTCGTGCTGCCGCCCGAGCACAGCCTGACGAGCCGCACCCTGCTGCGCATCTTCGCGCTCAGCGGCATCGATGCGGGCAACACCCGCATTGCATTCCTGCCGCTGCACGACGCGATCGAGCGCCTCAAGACCCATGAATTCGACGCCGGCCTGTTCATGCTCGGCGCGGACAGCGCGCTGATGGCGGACCTCGCGAAACGGCCGGACCTGACGCTGATGCCGCTTGCGCAGCGCGAGGCGATCACGAAGAAGCTGCCGTTCCTGAAGGAGGTCCACGTGCCGGCCGGCATCTACGACCTGCAACGCGACGTGCCCGAGCGCGACGTGCCGCTGCTCGCCGCGACGATCTCGGTGGTCGCGCGCAGCGACCTGCCGCCCGCGACCGCCTACGCGGTGCTCGCCGCGATGCGCGACGCGCACCGCGCGGGCAGCTACGTGAACGGCCCGGGCGAATTCCCGCGCGACTCGGGCGGCGCGGGCCAGACCAACGGCTTCGTCGACACCTTCTACGCGAGCGGCGTGCCGTGGATCTACGCGCACCTGCCGCCCGCCCTCGCGAGCGTGATCGACGCCTATCTCGCGCCGCTCCTCGCGCTCTGGCTCGCGACCAGCGTGTTCAAGGTCATCGGCGAACTCGAGAAGATCCGCCGCATCGGCGTGCATGCGCTCGCTCACGGCGCGCTGTGGTGGCTGCGCCGCCGCGACGCGGCAAGCCGGCCGCTGTCCGCGCGCGCCCGGGCGCTGCTGCAACGCATCGAGACCGGCATCGAGAACGAGCGGCAGGACATCGGCGACCTGCTCGCCGAGCTGCGCGCCGCCCGCGTCCTGCACGAGACCGCGCTGCCCGCGCGCGGCTGATCCCCTCGCCATCGGAGCCCTGCATGCTCAGTCGATACATCGCCGACCAGATGCGGCACACCTACGACCGCTATTTCAGCGGCCAAGGCTATCGCCGCCGCTACCCGCGCCCCAACGAAGCGACGCTCGACTATCTGCTCGCGAACGGCGCGCGCGAGGCGGCGCGGATCCTCGACTTCGGCTGCGGCAACGGCCGCTATGCGCTCGCGCTGCTGGCGCTCACGCCTGCGCGCGTGACCGCCTACGACATCTCCGGTGCGTCGCTGCGCGAATTCGAGCACGCGCTCGCCCGCACGCCCCACGCGGATCGCGTGTGTTTCGTGCACGACGATCTCGCCGCGCTCACGCGCACCGGCCCGCATGATCTCGCGCTGCTGCTGTTCGGCGTGCTGTCCCATCTCGGCGACCGCGCGGCGCGCATCGACGCGTTGCGCCGGCTGCGGATGCTGCTGCACGACGACGGACGGCTGATCCTGTCGGTGCCGTCGCGCCGCCGCCGCCGGCCGTTCGATCTCGCGCGCTGCGGGCTCATGCGCGCGCTCGCGCGGGCCCGGCCGCCGCTCGACGAACCCGGCAGCGTCGCGTTCACGCGCCGCGTGGCGGGCGAAGCGCTGACCTTCTTCTACCACCTGTACACGGTCCAGGAACTGCGCGACGAACTGGAGATCGCCGGCTTCGCGCTCCGCCATTGCGAGGCCGAGAGCCTGCTGCCCGAGTGGTGCGTGACGCGTTCGCCCCGCCTCGCGCGCCTTGACCGCGCGCTCGCGCGCCGGCTGCCGCCCGCGCTCGGCTACGGCATCCGCGTGCTGGCCGTCGCCGTATGAAGCGCCCGCCGCGCGCCGGCTGCCTGTGGCTCGCGGCCTGCCTGCTGCTCGGGGCGGGCGACGCGCGGGCGGCCGACCGGCTCGCCGCGATCCGCGAACGCGGCGTGCTGGTGGTCGGCGTGAAGACCGACTATCCGCCCTTCGGCATGCTGGCGGCCGATGCGAGCCAGCAGGGCTTCGAGCACGATCTCGCGGCCGACCTCGCGCACCGGCTCGGCGTGCGGCTGCGCACGCTCGGCGTAACCAGCGTGAATCGCCTGCAGGTGCTGAACGACGGCCGCGCCGACGTGACGATCGCCACGCTCGCGGACACCACCGCGCGCCGCCGGATCGCGACGCTGGTGGAGCCCGACTACTACGCGTCGGGCGTGACGCTGATGGTGCCGCCCGCGAGCGAGATACGGACCTGGGCCGACCTGCGCGGCGCGACGGTCTGCGCGACGCAGGGCAGCTACTTCAACCGGGCCGTGGCGCTGCGCTACCAGTTGAACCTGCAGGTCTACGGCAACGGGCGCGACGCGAAGCTCGCGGTGCGCGACGGCCGCTGCGCGGGCTGGCTGTTCGACGACGCCGCGATCGCGGGCGACCTGCGCGATCCCGCGTGGCGCGGCTACCGGATCGCCTTGCCGTCCGCGCTGACGACACCCTGGGCCCTCGCGATCGCGCGCGACGCGGCCGGCGATCCGCTCGCGCGCTTCCTCGGCGACGCGGTGGCCGACTGGCACCGGCAGGGCACGCTGCTCGCGCTCGAACGCAAGTGGCGCCTGCCGGCCTCGCCGTTTCTCGCGGCCATGCATGCGCTGTGGACCCACCGCACGCCGGACGGCGGCTATCTGTGCGCCCGCCTGCCCGACGGCGGCTGGCCGGTCGCATGCCGCAATCCGGCCTTCGTCACGGCCGAGAACGTGACGGGCCTGCGCCGCTGGGGCCTGAGTGTCTACGAGCGCACCGGCGTCAACCTGACCTACGTCTACGACGACTACGAGCGCGCGGCCTTCCTGCATGCGCTCGGCCTCACGCTCGCGCTCACGCTGTGCTGCATCGCGGGCAGCGTACTCGGCGGCGCGGGGCTCGCGCTCGCGGCCGCGTGCGAGCTGCCGCTGCTGCCCGCGATGCTGCGCGGGCTCGCGCTCGTGGCGCGGATGACGCCGCCACTGCTGCAAACCTATGTGCTGATGTTCGGCGTCGGCGGTCTCGCGGCCGCGCGCTGGCACTGGCGCTTCGATGCGTTCTGGGTGGTCGTGCTCGCGCTGAGCGCGTGCACCGGCGCGGGCGTGATGCGCGCGCTCGACGACGCGGCGGCGCGCGAGCGCGTGCGCACGCCCGGCTTCCGGCTGCGGCCGGCCACGCTCGGCATCGCGCTGCGGCGCGCCGCGGCGCCGCTCACGGCGCTGCTCGTCAACGTGACCAAGGCGACCATGATGGCGAGCGCGATCGCCGTCCCCGAGCTGCTGTCGGTGTCGACCTCGATCATCGTCGAGCACGACAACGCGGCGACCATGATGAACACCCTGACCGTGTGCTTCGTGCTGGTGGTCTGCGCGGTCGTCTGGGCGCTGAACCGGATCGAACGGCGGCTCGGCGATGAACGCGGCTGACCCCATCGCCGCGCGCCTGATCGCCTGGACGCCGTTCCTCGCGGGCGGCTTCCTGTGGAACGTCGCGATCGCGCTGGCCGCGCTCGCGATCGGCACGTCGTGCGGCGCGCTGCTCGCGCGCCTGCGCGCCTCGCCGCGCCGCGCGCGGGCGCGCGCGGGTCGCGCCGCGACCGCGTTGCTGCGCGGCATCCCGACCTTCGTGTTCCAGTTCTATCTCGCGTTCGTGCTGCCCGACACGCTGACGCTCCCCGCGCTCGGCCTGCAGGTGCCGCTGCCCGCCTGGCTCAAGGCCGCGCTGGCGCTCTCGCTCGCGGTCGCGGCCTTCGTGTCGGACAGCCTCGCGCGCGCGCGGCGCGCAGCGCCGGCCGCGCGCCGTCAGGCGCTGCCCGCGCTGGTGTCGGACTGGGGCAGCTTCAGCGTGACGATCGTGATGGCGTCGTCGACGGCCTCGGTCATCGGCGTGCCGGAACTGGTGAGCCGCTGCAACACGCTCGTCGCGCTGCCCGGCGGAAACAGCGTGATGCTGTGGGTGTACCTGTATGCGATGGCGGGCTTCTTCCTGTTCTGCTGGTCGGCGACGGCGGCGATCGGCGCGCTCTCACGCGCGCTCGGCCGGCGCGTCCTCAGTTGATTCGGGATTCGCCTCGCCGGCCTGATTTCGATTAAACGATCGCCTTCGCGCAAATGCGACCATTCGGTCCGGCACGTCGTCGAAGCACCTATTTTCCCGCTGTAGACATCACCAACCAGGAGCGCACCATGAAAATGAAACGCATCATGTTGATCGGTATTCTGACGGCTTTCGGCGTGGTTCGATCGGTCGCGATGGCCCAGGTCACGACCGAGGTGCAGCAAGCGCCGCCGGCGCAGGGCAGCGATTATCCGGCCGGCCAGTACAAGATCGCCTTCAGCAACGACCGGCCTTCCCAGCCTTATGCGAACCTGGACAACTACAACACCGCGCTCACGAAATCGGGCAGCGGACTCGATTATCCGATCGGCGTATCGCGGCATCACATCATCCCGTACAACACGATCCGGGATTTCTTCAATCTCCTCTGGCAAAGCCAGTCGCGAACGGCGCTCGCCGGCAAATACTTCACCATGCTCGGCAACCACATTCCCGACTACGCGAAGATCGGCGGCGGCAACGCGGCGGCGGCGGAGCAGGCGTCGACCTTCGCGAAGCGGCTCGGCAGCGGCTACGTGAAACCCGGCGGCGCCACGACCGCGCCGGGCACCGACGATTTCCTCGAATACGTCGCCTGGATGCCCGGCAACCTGTTCATCGGGCCGTCGGGCCAGTTCCGCACCGATGATCCCGGCGAGAACTTCGAGACCAACGCGAAATACATCATCGGACAGAAGCGCTTCGATACGCTGGTCGCGATCCGGGATGCGATGGTGGCCTACCAGGCCAATCCGACCGACGCCCGCGTGACCGAGATCGCGAAGAACCTCGAAAGCGTCGCGCAGATCACCCGCGTGCAGCCGCTCGTGAGCACCGACTGGGTCAAGACCGGCACGAACAAGTACGCGATCGATACCAGGAAGACCATTCCGCCCCGCTGAGCGGGCCCGCCGCGCCGCGGGCCACGCCCGCGGCGCGCGGCGCTCACTGCCGCGCGACCTGATCCTTCCACCAGTCGGACTGCGCGCACTTGCGATAGTCGATGAACCACTTCATGTAGGTCTCGTAGTGGCGGTCCTGGTACGGATTCGTCACCACCCGCATGTGATAGTGGAAGCCCGTCAGCAGCGGCACGTAGTCGAGCCGGTCCTGCTGGTCGTGGCGCTTCGCGTACACAGCCTGCTCGAACGGGATCGGCGCGGCCGCGCCCTCCTTGTGCGCGATCGATGCATTGAGCGTGCCGTCGACGATCGAGCCGTCGAGCAGCGTGATCCAGCAATGCGCGTTCGCCGGCTCGTTCGCGATATAGCCGTCGTCGAGATCCGCATGCAGCGACGCGAGCGTCGTCGTGAAATAAGGCGCGCCGTCGAGCAGCACGTTGCCGATCGTGATCGCGTGCGGGATCTTCATGTTCATCAGGATGTAGGACAGATCGCGCGCGACCAGATAGCAGCGCCCGGGCAGCGCCGACGTGTCCTCGAGCCAGCCGTCCGAGAAATCCTCGACGACTTTCTCGCGCACCGCCGCGAGATCGACGGCCAGCGCGGGATCGAACGCCAGCCGGGTCTCGTATTCGGACAGGCCGATCGCGCGCGAGCGGGTCATCGCCGCGTCGAGCGAGGCAAGATAAGTGTTCTGGGTAGCGTGGGCAACCGCTGTCGTCATGCGCTCCTCCTTTCCGGATCAAGGTGCTGCTTCGTTCTCGCGGCCCGGGCCGCGCCGCAGCGCCGCCCGAGCCGCCTCGCATGCGCGCCGTCCGGCCTGCTCGGCCGGCCCGACGCGCGCTGTCACGTCCGCGCCGCGCGCCCGCTTGCGGGCCGCGCGATGCGGGTCATTGCGTTGCGCGCACAACCTGGCGCGCGATTCGGCATCCGACGCCGCCCCCGGTTCGCGCGTCTCATGCGAGCCAGTCGTGCAGGATCGCGGCGACCTCGGCCGCCTGCGGCTCCGCCAGCATCGTGATGTGGTCTCCCGGCGCGGTGGCCGCGATCACCGGGCCCGAGGTCAGCGCCGGCCAATCGAGCAACGGGTCCGCGAACGCGCGCGCCTCGTCCGCGTCGCGCGCCGCGCTCGCGTGGTCGGCCGCGCGGATCAGATGAATCGCGCCGTCGTAGCGTGCGGGCCGGTAGTCGCGGATCGCCTGCTGGCTCGCCCGCTGCACCGCGAGCACCCGGTCCACCAGCGCCGCCCCCGCATCGGCCGGCAGCAGACCCGCCTCGCGCATCAGCGCGAGAAAGCGGTCGCGCTGCGCCTCCGCCGACAGCGCCAGGAACGCGTCGGCCGACAGTTCCAGATCGATGTCGCCGAAGCGTTCGAGCACGCGCACCCGCCGCAACAGCCATTCGCCGTCGTCGACGACGGGCGCGGGGCGGTTCGCCTCGATCGGCGCGGGCGTGTCCATCACGATCAGGCGCGCCACCGGCAGGCCGCGCGCGCGCAGCTGCGACGCCATCTCGAACGCCACGAGGCCGCCGAACGAATGCCCGGCCAGCAGGAACGGCGGCGCCGGCTGGACCGCCAGCAAGGCGTCGAGATGGCGCGCGGCCAGTTCGGCCAGGCTCGCGCAGGGCTGCGTATCCGCGTCGATGCCGGGCGCCTGCAGGCCGTAGACCGCGAACCGGCCGGGCAGATGCCGCACGAGCGGCAGATAGCCGAGCAGGTTGCCGCCGAGCGGATGCACGCAGAACAATGGCGCGCCCGGCCCCGGCGCGCGCAGCGCGACGAGCGGCGACCAGCGCGCGGCGGCCGGCGCATCGCGCAGCAGCCGGGCCAGCGCCTCAATGGTCGGCGCGGTCACCAGCGCCGAGACCGGCAGACGCCGGCCGAACAGCGGTTCGAGCGCCGCCAGCAAGCGCACCGCGAGCAGCGAATGGCCGCCGAGCGCGAAGAAATCGTCGGTCACGCCGAACGCGCCCGCCGCCGGCAGCATGCCGCGCCATAGCGCGAACAGACGCGCCTCCGTATCGTCGCGCGGCGCGACCGCGGCGCGCGCGGCTGCCCGCGTGAGGTCCGGCGCGGGCAGCGCGCGATGCTCGACCTTGCCGTTCGGCCCGAGCGGCAGCGCGGCGAGCGCCACGATCGCGCCCGGCACCAGATGCGGCGGCAGGCGCTCGCGCAGCCAGCGCCTGAGCGCCGTCTCGTCGAGCGGCGCACCCGCGTCGGCGCGCGGCGTGACGTAGGCGGCCAGATAGCGCTCGCCGCTCTCGTCCGCACGCGCGACCACCACCGCGGCCGCCACCGCCGGATGCGACACGAGCGCCGCCTCGATCTCGGCGGGCTCGACCCGCATCCCGCGCAGCTTGACCTGCCGATCGCGCCGGCCCAGGAAATCGAGCCGGCCGTCCTCGCGCCAGCGCGCGCGATCGCCGCTCGCGTAGCAGCGCGCCCCCGCCTCGTGCGCGTGCCGATCCGGCGCGAAGCGTTCGGCCGTCAGCGCCGGCGCGCCGCTGTAGCCGTGCGACACGCCGACGCCGCCGATATACAGATCGCCCGCGACGCCGATCGGCGCGCGCGCGCCCTGCGCGTCGAGGATGCGCACCGCCATCCCCGCCATCGGCCGCCCGATCGTCAGGCTGTCCTGCGCCGGCGTGAACGCGCCGATCGTCGCGCATACGCTCGCTTCGGTCGGCCCGTACGCGTTCAGGAAACGCCGCCCGCGCGCCCAGTGCCGCGCCAGATCGAGCGGGCACGCATCGCCCGCGACGACGAGCGTCGCCAGCGCCGGCAAGGGCTGGGGGTCGAGCAGGCGCAGCACGGCGGGCGGCAGCGTCGCGACGCTGATCCGCTCGTCGCGCAGCACGCCGCCGAGATCGTCGAGCAGCCGCCCCGCTTCGGCGAGGCACAGCGTCGCGCCGCTCAGCAGCGCGCTGAACAGCTCGCTCGTGGACGCATCGAAGTTCAGCGATGCGAACTGCAGCACGCGGCTGTCCGCATGGATGCCGAACGCGTCGATCTGCGCGAGCGCGAGATTGCACAGGCCCAGGTGGCCGATTCGCACTCCCTTCGGTTGCGCGGTCGAACCCGAGGTGTAGAGCACGCACGCGAGCGGGTCGGCGCCGCCGGAGGCGGCGGACACATTGGACGCATTGGACACATTCGGCGCCGCAGACGCGGCCACGGCCGCTGCCACGGCCGAGGATGCCGAAGACACGGATACCGCCGCCGTCGCCGCAAGCACCGCCTCGCGCGGCGGCACCGTGATGCACGGCGCGTCGCCGAGCGCGTCGCGCAGCCCGACCGGCAGCGCCGCATCCGCGCGCGTGAGCAGCGCGGCGAGCCGGGTCTGCGTCGTCATCGCGCGCAGGCGCTCCGGCGGATATGTGGGATCGAGCGGCAGATAGGCCGCGCCGGTGCGCAGCACCGCCAGCACCGCGACCACCATCTCGAACGAGCGCTCGACGCACAGCCCCACGATCGCGCCCGCGCCGATGCCGCGCGCCGTCCATTGCGCGGCCACCTGCTCGACCCAGCGTTCGAGCGCGCGATAGTCGAGCGTCGCGCCCGCCATCGACAACGCGATGCGGTCCGGCGTGCGGCGCGCCTGCGCGGCGAACAGCGCATCGAGCCGGCACGGCGCGCGCGCCGGCGCGGGCGGCCCCGCCTCGAACGCCGCGAGCCGCGCCGTCTCGTCGTCCGCGAGCAGCGGCAGCCGCGCGCAGCGCGTGTCGGGCGCGGCCAGCGCCGCATCGAGCAGCGTCGTCAGCTGGCCGAGCAGGCGCTGCATCGCGTCCTCGCTGAACAGCGCGACCGTGTAGTCGAGCATCGCATACAGCCCGTCGGGCCGCGCGGCGATCACCAAGGTCAGGTCGAATTTCGCGGCGACCGGATCGGTGTCGATCGATTCGAGATCGACGCCCGGCAGCGCGAGCGCGCCGGCCGGCGCGTTCTCGAGCACGATCGCCGCCTGGCACAGCGGCGGCCGCGCCGGATCGCGCTCGGGCGCGAGCGCCTCGACCACCCGCTCGAACGGCGTGGCGCCATGCGCGTACGCGGCCTGCGCGACGCCGCGCACCCGCTCCAGCAATGCACCGAACGTCGGATCGCCGGACAGGTCGCAGCGCAGCGCGAGCGTGTTCACGAAACAGCCGACCAGCGTGTCGAGGCCGGGTTGGTCCCGTCCCGCGACCACCGTGCCGAGCACGATCTCGTCCTGTTCCGCCTGCCGCGCGAGCACCACCAGGAACGCGCTCGCATACACCATGAACGGCGTCGCCCCGTGCCGGCGCGCGAGCGCGTCGATCGCGCCCGCGAGCCGCGCCGGCAGCTTGCGCCGCACTCGCGCGCCCGCGATCTGCTGGCGCGCGGGACGCGGCCCCCGGGTCGGCAGGTCGAGCACCGGCAGCGGCGCCGCGAGCGTGCGACGCCAGTGGTCGAGGTCGGCTTCGCGCTGCGCGTCGCCGGCCGCGCGCGCGACCTGCAGCAACGCCTCGGCCGAGGTCGGCGGCGGCAGCGCGCGCGCATCGCCGTCCGCATAGAGCGCGGACAGCTCGCGCATCAGGATGCCGATCGACCATTCGTCGGCGATCAGGTGGTGGATCGCGAACGCGAGCCACCAGTCGTCCGGTGCGCGGTGCACGGCGACCGCGCGCAGCAGCGGCGCGCGCGCGAGATCGAAAGGCTGCGTGACGGCGTGTTCCAGCGCCTGCCGCGCGCGCGCGCCGGCCTCGTCGGGCGCGAGGCCCGCGACGTCGACCCGGTCGAACGGCACGTCAACGGCCGCCGCGATCGTGAGCACCGGCTGGCCGGCCTGTTCGAGCACCGCCGCGCGGCAGAACGGATGGCGGGCCGCCAACCCGCGCAGCGCCCGTGCGAAGCGCGCGGCGTCGAACGCCCCGCGCAGCCGGAAGCGGCCCGTCATCAGATAGGCCGGATGGCCCGGCGCGAGCCGGTCGAGATACCACAGGCTGCGCTGCGCGAACGACAGGGGCAGCCGGCCCGCGAGCGCGCGGCCCGCGCCGCCGCCGAGCGCGGCCAGCACCGCGTCGCGCCGCGCGCGCACCGCATCGCGCAACGCGGGCGTGAACTCGCCGGACGCCGCCGCGAAATGCAGCCGCTCGCCATCGGCGACGAGCGCGATGCCCGCCTCGCCGAGCTGCGCCAACAGCTGCGCGACGCTCACAGCTCGCCGATCTCGAGCGCGTCCGCGCCGGGCGTCGCGCCCAGCGTGTCGATCTGGCGCGCGAACGCAGCCAGCGTCGGGCCCGCGAAGAAATGCCGCAACACCAGCGCATCGCCGAACTCGCGCCGCACGCGCGACATCATCGACATCACGAGCAGCGAATGACCGCCGATGCGGAAGAAGTTGTCGTCCACGCCGATCCGGTCGCGGCCGAGCACCGCGGACCAGATCGCGGCCAGGCGGCGCTCGGTGTCGGTGCGCGGCGCGGCCGTGTCGGCCTGCGCCGCGTCGGCCGCCGCGACCGGTTCGAGCGCCGGCAGCGCGGCCCGGTCGAGCTTGCCGCTCGCCGTGCGCGGCAGCGCCGCGACCACGACGAACGCGCCCGGCACCAGCGCATCCGGCAGGCGCGCCGCGAGCCACGCGCGCAGCGCGGCTTCGTCCACGCCGTCGGGCGCGGTCACCCAGGCCCGCAGCGTCAATGACCCGTCGCCGTCGGGCAGCGCCGCGACGCCGGCATCGCGGATCGCCGGATGCGCGCGCAGCGCCTCCTCGATCTCGGCCGGCTCGACCCGCACGCCGCGGATCTTCAGCTGCGCATCCTTGCGGCCGAGGAACTCGTACACGCCGTCCGGCCCCAGCCGCCCGAAATCGCCGGTGCGGTACAGCAGGTCGTCCGGATCGCCGTCGCCGTGCGGGTTCGGAATGAAGGCGGCCTCCGTCAGATCGGGACGGTTCAGATAGCCGAGGCTGCGATACGCGGTGCGGATATGGATCTCGCCCACCACGCCCGGCGCGCACAGCGCGAGCGCCTCGTCGAGCAGCAGCGCCTCGGTGCCGTCGATCGGCCGGCCGATCGGAATCGACGCGCGCCGCCGGTCCTCGTCGCGGATCCGGTGCGCGAACTTCACCATCGTCGTCTCGCTCGGGCCGTACAGATTGACGAGCGCGATCCGCTCACCGAACACCGACAGCCAGCGGTCGGCCGCGCCCGGCGGCACCACCTCGCCCGCGAGCAGGACGTGGCGCAGCGCCGGCAGGTTGGCCGCGCGCAAGGGTTCGCCGAGCAGGCCGAAGAACAGCGACGGCACGCCGTGCAGCAGCGTGATCCGCTCGTCCTCGAGCCAGCGCAGCAGCGCGGCCGCGTCGAACAGCGCATCGCGGCGCGGCGGCGCGACCAGCGTGCCGCCCGCGCACAGCGGCACGAACAGCTCGCGCAGCACCGCGTCGAAGCCGGTGGCCGTCAGCTGCGACACGCGCGCGTCCGGGCCGATCCCGAGCGCGCCGATCTCCCAGCGGATGAAATGATCGATCGCCTTCAGACGGCCGACGATGCCCTTGGGCCGCCCGGTGCTGCCCGAGCTGAAGAACACGTAGCACGGCGCGTCCGGGTCGAGCGCGAGGCCCGGCCGGCCCGCCGGCCCCGTGACCGCCTCGTCGATCGTCAGCAGCGGCGCGCCGCGCGCCAGCTCGCGCGCGGCCACGGCCAGCTCGGCGTCCGCGAGCAGCAGGCGCGGCGCGACCTCGTCGACGATCGCCTGGCGCCGGGCGGCGGGCAGGCGCGGATCGAGCGGCACGAACACCCCGCCCGCCTTCAGCACGCCGAGCACGGCGCTCACGAAGCGCACCGGATCGGCGGCCAGGATCGCGATCGTCTGCCCGACGGCCACGCCGTCCGCGCGCAGGCGGTTGGCGAGCCGGTCCGATTCGTCGTCGAGCGTCGCGTAGGCGACCTGTCGCGCGCCGTGCGCGATCGCGATCGCGTCGGGCGTGCGCGCGGCGACGTCGCTGAACCAGTCGTGGATGAACGGCTGCGGTGTGCGCATGATGGCTAGACCTCGGAATCGGTGACGGCGGCGGCCAGCGGCCGCGCACCGGGGATGTCGAACGGGCAGGCGGAAACCGGCTGGTCGAACGCGGCCGGCAGCGCGTGCAGCAGGTCGCGCCAGCGCGCGAACACCGCCAGCAGGTCGGCGCGCGCGAAGCGCGCCGGGTCGTAGTTCACGTCGACGCTGAACGCCTCGCCCGGCTCGATGGTGATGCTGAGCGGGAACGCGCTGTGATACGACGAATGCACCTCGGCGATGCGCAGCGGCCGCGCCGCCGCGCGCAGGTCGTCGTCGACCGGGTAGTTCTCGAAGCTCAGGTGGCTGTCGAACAGCGGCTGGCCCGGCTCCACGCCGGCCCATTGGCGGATCTCGGCGAGCGACGCGTACTGGTGGTCGAGCAGCGCGGTCTGGCGGTCGTGCACGTCGCGCACCCAGTCGGCCAGGATGCGCTCCGGCTCGACCCTCACGCGCAGCGGCAGCACGTTGATCATCAGGCCGACGATCGATTCGATCGCGGGCAGCTCGGCGGGCCGCGCCGCCACGGTCACGCCGAACACCACGTCGCGCGAGCCGCCGATCCGCCACAGCACCAGCGCCCAGGCCGCGTGCAGCAGCGCGCCGACGGTCAGCCCCGCGCGCCGCGCGAGCGCCTGCAGCGCGCGGGTCGCCTCGGCGTCGATCCGGAATCCGAAGTTGTCGGGCGCGCCCCCGGGCGCGGGGTCGCGCGCCGCCTCGCCGGCCGCGCGCGCGAACGCGAGCGGCGCATGCGCGAGCGCGGGCAGGCCGTCGAGCGCCGCGCGCCAGTACGCGGCGTCGATGCCGGCGGGCCGGCGCGCGAGCCACGCGACATAGTCGCGATAGCGGCCCGGCAAGGGCGGATAGTGCGCACGGCCGGTCTGCAACGCGAGCACGTGTTCGAACAGCTCGCGGAACAGCACCGAATTGCACCAGCCGTCGAGGATCAGGTGATGGTGGGTCCACACCAGCAGGTGCCGGTCGGGCGCGATGCGCGCGAGCGCGAGCCGCATCAGCGGCGGCGTGTCGAACGCGAGCGGCTGCGCCCATTCGTGCGCGCAGCACGCCGCGAGCGCCGCGTCGCGCTCGGCCGCGGGCAGCGCCGACCAGTCGAGCGCGCGCCACGGCACGTCGACATGGCTCAGCACCATCTGCACCGGCGCGTCGAGCCCATCCCACACGAACACCGTGCGCAGGCTCGGATGGCGCGCCACGACCTTGGCCCAGGCGGCCTGCAGGGTGGCGGGATCGAGCGGGCCGTCGAGCGCGAACACTTTCTGCACCTTGTACAGCGACGGATCGTCGGCGTACAGGATGTCGAACATCAACCCCTGCTGCAGCGGCGACAGCCGGAAGATGTCCTCGATCGCGAGCCGCCGCAGCATCTGCTGGTATTGCTCCTCGCGGTAGTCCTCCAGCAGGTAGTGCAGCTTCACGAGCTGCTGCAGATTCGACAGCCGGCCCGGCTCGACGCGCGCATAGCGCGCGGCCAGCGCGTCGAGCTGCGCCTGCGTCAGCGTGGCGAGCGGGAAATCGGACGGCGTGTACGCGCCGTGCAGCTCCGCCGCGCAATGCGCGACGATCTCGCGCAGCGCCTCCAGGCAGCGCGCCGCGAGCCGCTCGATCGTGGCGCGCCGGAACAGCGCGCCCGCATAGGTCCAGCGCATCCGCAACACGCCGCGCGTCACCATCGCGTCGATCGAGATCAGCTGCCGCCGCACGCCTTCGGGCGCGCGCTCCGCCCCGGTCGCGCCGGTCGCGAGACGCCAGCCGCCCGCCGCGAACATCTGGTCGACCTGCCCGAGATAATTGAAGCCGACCTCGGGCTCGGGCCACGCGGCGAATTCGGCCGCGAGCGCCGGCGGCGCGAGGTAGCGCAGCACGCCGTAGCCGATGCCGCCGTCCGGCACGCGCCGCAGCTGATCCTTCACCACGCGCAGCGCCGCGCCGATGTCGTCGCCGCGCGCGACGCGCAGCCATTGCGGCCAGCGCGCGGTGAACCAGCCGAGCGTGCGCGAGCAGTCGACATCCGGCAACCACGGCTCGCGCCCGTGCCCCTCCAGCTCGACGCACACCGTCTCGCCGCCCGTGAAGCCGCACAGCGCGCGCGCCAACGCGGTCAGCAGCGCATCGTTGATGCGGGTCTGGTAGGCGATCGGCACGTCGCGCAGCAGCGCGCGGGTCGTGTCGGCGTCGAGCGCAACCTCGACCGTCGCGGCCGCGCCGACCGTGTTCGCGCCGCCCGGCAGGTCGACGGGCAGCGGCGCGGGCGCATCGCCCGCGAGCGCGCGCCACTGCGCCGCGCCATGCCGCGCGTCGTCCGAGGCCGCGTAGGCGGCCAGCGCATGCGCCCAGTGCCGGTACGACGAGGTCTTGGCCGGCAGCGCGACCGGCGCGCCGGCCGCGAGCGCCGCGTAGGCCTCGCGCAGCGTCTCCGTCAGCAGCCGCCATGACACCGCGTCCATCACCAGGTGATGCGCGACGAACAGGATCCGCACGCCCTGCGCCGCGCCGAGCCGGTAAACCGCGATCTTCAGCAGCGGCGCGCGCGCGAGGTCGAGGCTCGTCTGCACGCGGCTCGCGTGCGCGTCGAGCGCGGCGGCGCGTGCGCCTTCGGGCAATGCCGTCAGGTCGACGACGTCGATCGCGCCTGGCGCGACCTCGGCCTCGTTGACCTGGCGCCAGCGGCCGTCCGCTTCGGCAAACGCGATGCGCAGCGCGTCGTGATGGCGGATCGTGTGCGCGAGCGCCTGTTCGAGCCGCGCGACGTCGAGATCGGCTTCCGCCTCGACCAGCAGCGACATGGTCCAGTGCGACGGCGTCGGCGGCAGGCGCTCGAAGAACCAGTGCTGGACCGGCGTGAGCGGCAGCGGGCCGGCCACCGCGCCCTGCTCCGCGACGATCGGCTGGGCCGGCAGCGCGACGGCGGCCAGCGCCGCGATGGTGCGCTGCTCGAACAGGTGCTGCACGCTGACGCGCAAGCCGGCGTCGTTCGCGCGCGCGACGATCTGGATGCCCAGGATCGAATCGCCGCCGAGATGGAAGAAGTCGTCGTGCACGCCGACCTGCGCGACGCCGATCACCTCCGCCCAGATCGCCGCGAGCCGCGCTTCGGTCGCATCGCGCGGCGCGACGTGGCCGGCCGCGTCCGCCGCCGGGAGCGGCGCTTCGGCGAGCGCGCGCGCGTCGATCTTGCCGCTGCGCGCGAGCGGCAGCGCGTCCAGCCGCACGAGCCGCGACGGCTGCATGTGCGCGGGCAGCCGTTCGCGCAGATGACGGCGCACGTCGTCGGCGTCGCAGCGGCCGCGCGCGCTGAAGAACAGCACGAGGCCCGCGTGGCCCGACGTCACGTCGCGCACGAGCGCCGCGGCCTCCGCGACGCGCGGATGCGTGCGCGCCGCCGCCTCGATCTCGCCCAGCTCGATCCGGAAGCCGTGCAGCTTGACCTGTCGATCGGCGCGGCCGACGAACTCGATGCTGCCGTCGGGCAGCCGGCGCACGCGGTCGCCCGTCCGGTAGAAGCGCGCCGCGGGGCCGTCGGGCCCGAGCGGCGCGAGCGTCGCGAAGCGCGCCGCGGTCTGCTCCGGCGCGTGCTGGTAGCCGCGCGCGACGCCGCCGCCGCCGATGCACAGCTCGCCGACGCAACCGTCCGCGACCGGGCGCAGCGCCGCGTCGGCCACATAGGCGATCACGCCGGGCAGCGGCGCGCCGAGCGGCACGGTCGCCGACGCGCATGCCGCGAGATCCGCCGGCAGCTCGCCCGCGAGCGCGCCGACCGTGGTTTCGGTCGGGCCGTAGTGATTGAACAGCCGGCAGTCGGGCGCGAGCGCGCGCAGCCGCGCGGCCAGCGCGAATTCGAAGGCCTCGCCGCCGAGGATCAGCCGCGCGCGCGGCAGCAGCGCGGCCGGCGCGGGGCTCGCGTCGAGCAGCGCAACCAGGTGGCTCGGCGCGATCTTCAGGCAGTCGATGCCGCCCGCCTCCTCGAAACGGCGCGCGAGCGCGCCCGCGTCGAGCCGGTCGCGGCGGCCCGCGATCACGAGCCGGCCGCCGAGCAGCAGCGCCGGATACAGCATCGTGTAGCCGAGATCGGCCGCCACGCTCGACACGAGCGCGAAGCTCGCGCAGCCCGCGAGCGCGAGGCGGGCGATCGCGCCGTCCGCGTAGTGCGCGAGCTGCCGATGCTCGATCGCGACGCCCTTCGGCTGCCCGGTCGACCCCGAGGTCATCACGACGTAGGCGAGCGCGCCCGCCGTCGCGCGGCTCAGCGGCGCCGCATCGAACGCGGCGACCGCCGCGCGCGCGTCGCCCGCCGCGATGCGGCGCAGCGTGTCCGGCGCGGTGGCGACGTCGGTCAGCAGCCAGACCGCCGCCGTCGCGGCCGCGACCTGCTCGACGCGGCCGGCCGGCGTGTCGGCGTCGAGCGGCAGATACGCCGCGCCCGCCTTGATGATCGCGAGCAGGTAGACCGGCAGCCACACCGAGCGCTCGACCATCAGGAGCACGATCTGTCCCGGCTCGACGCCCTGCGCGATCAGGCGGCGCGCCCACTGGTTCGCCAGCGCGTCGAGCTCGCGATAGGTCAGCGCCTCGCCGTCGCACATCACCGCGGTCCGCTCGGGCGCGTCGTGCGCGGCGGCCGCGATCCGCACGTCGACGCCCGGCCCGTCCGCCGGCGGCGCGCGATACGCGCGCAGCGCATCGCGCAGCGGCGCGAGCGCGTCGTCGGGCGGACCCGCGAGCGTGTCCAGCGCGGCGTCGGGCTGCTGCAGGGCCGCGCCGAGCAGGCGCGTGAACACGTCGCCGTACACCGCGACGTCGTCCTCGCCGAAGCAGCCGGCGTCGTATTGCAACACGGCCTCGCATACGCCGCCGGCCGCCTCCATCACGCACGACAGCTGTATCTGGAAACGCTCGATCGCGCCGCGCACGCGCGTCACGCGCACGCTCACGTCGCCGTGCGCCGCCGGCTCGGGCGCGAGGAAATCGAAGCCCGCCGGCATGCAGGACGGCGCGTCGTCCGCCGGGTCCCAGGCGAAGCAGTCGCCCTGCCCGGCCGCGTCCCGCAGCGCCGTCTCGACGCGCTCGGCCAACGCCCTGAAGCCTGCGTCCGCGTCGACCTCCAGCACGACCGGCAGCACCTTCGACAACGGCCCGATCGCTTCCGCCAATTCATCGAAGCGCCGCAGGTTGGTCAGCACGCCCATCGCCACGGCGTCGGCGCCGCCGAGCCGGGCGAGCGTCGCGAGCCACGCGGCCAGCACGCAGGCGCGCGCGGACACGCCCCACGCCGCCGCCGCAGCGCGCAGCGCGTCGACCGTCCCGGCCGGCACGCTCAGCGCCCGTTCGGCGGGCGCGAAGCCGGCCTCCGCCGCCGCGCGATGCGCGAGCGGCAGCGCGCGCGGCGCGGCGGCCGCGCGACGCAGCGTGTCGCGCCAGAACGCGCGCCCCGCCGCCCAATCGTCGGAAGCGAGCAACTCGCTCTGCCACTGCGCGTAATCCGCCTGCTGGACCACCTCGGGCCCGGCCTCACCGCTCAGCGCGCGGCCGAGCGCGCGGGCCAGCGCCGCGATGCTGTCGGGATCGGCGCACAGCGCCGAGGCCGCGAGCATCAGCCGATGTTCGCCGGGCGATACGGTCACGATCCGCGCCTGGACCGGCGCGCTCGCGCCCACCTCGAAGCGCGCATCGCGCAAGGCCTGCCACGCGCGCGCGGGCGCCGTGTCGTCAGGGCCGCACGACGCGGCCGGGCCGGTTTCGCCGATGACCTGCAAGGGCACGGTCAGGCCCGGTGGGCAGTGAAAGACGGTGCGCAGGATTTCCTGATGCGCGACGATCGCGCGCCACGCGGACTGCAGCGCGTCGGCATCGAGCGGGCCGCGCACCGCGAGCGTCGCGCACACCCGATACGGCGACGCCGGCGCGCCCGCGCCCAGTTGCCATGCCCGGCGCTGCTGGGGGGACAGGCCGAATCCGTCGGCCATCACGAACCGGCCCCGGCTCGCCTGCGATCGCCGCGCTGGAATAATTGAATGGGTTTATTCGAAATAAAGCAATTACGCATTACGCCGGTCAAAATCATTACCAGGCTCCGGTCAAGGAAAATAGACGGAAAATCCATTACCCGCACCACCCCGCCCTCTGCTTTTTTTTGCGCGCTCCCCGCGCGCAGCCAGCGTATCAGCATAAATCCCGTCCGACAACCGGCGCGCGCCACCCAAGGCGCGCCTATAATCCCAGTTCATTAAAACCAGGGCAACCGGTTATTACCCCATTTAAAAATCAATCAAATAAATGATCGCCTCGATTGTTCTGATTTCATAACAATGAATAATCAAATGGGTTGTTCGCAATGAATGAAAATGAAGGATTGAAGAGACGCCCGGAAATCGGGCGTGATGCACCTCTGCCGGATGACCAGGCCATGACCGGACCCGACACGCTCCGCCAGCTCGCCGCGCGCGCCCGCTCGCTGCCCGAACGTCTCGCCTTCGCCGCGGCGAGCGGCTTCAGCTGTCCGGCGGCGGACCAGCCGGTCGCGGCCGCGCGGCTCGCGCGCTGGCGTCGGGCGGTGGCGGGCGACGATGCCGCGCTGTTCACGCGCCGGCTCGCCTGGAGCGGCATCGCGCCGGCCACGGCGCTCGCCGCGCTCGCGCCCGGCCTGCCCGCGCCGTCGACCTTGCCGGCGTGGCTCGCGACGTTCGGCGCGCTGCAGCGCGCGGCGCGCGCGTTCGTCCAGGACGCGCCGGGCGTCGCGCCTTCCCCGCTCGCGAGCGCGCCCACCCCGCTCGGATTCGCGCTCGATCCCGACGACCCGCTGCCGTTCGAGGCGCTGTGGCTGCCGGCGCTCGCGCTGGCGCGCGAACAGCTGCGCGACGCGCTGGCGCCCTTGCGCGCCGCATCGGGCGGCGATCTGTCGGACTGGTTCGCGCCCTCCGCGTATCTCGATGCGGAGCGCGCGCTGCTGCGCCGCGTGACCGACCTCGCGGGCCGCACGCTGGGCCTCGAATTCGCGACCGACCGGCCCGCGCACCTGAACCTGCCCCTGCCGTTCCTGGACGAGGATCCCCCCGACCACTGGCATCGCCGCTTCGTCGCGCTGCACTGCGCGCAAGGCTATGCCGCGCTGTTCGACACCTATCCGGTACTCGCCCGCCTGATCGTCACGGCGCTCGAGGACTGGCGCGACGAACTCGTGGAATTCCTGCACCGGCTCGCGGCCGACCTGGACACGCTGCGCCGCGCGGCGGGCGGCGCGCCCGGCCCGGTGACCGCGCTGCGCCAGGATCTGTCCGACGCGCATCACGGCGGCCGCGCGGTGAAGATCGTGCGCTTCGCGCAGGGCGGCGCGGTGGTCTACAAGCCGCGCAGCGTCGCGCCGGAAATCGCGTTCAACGCGCTGCTCGCGCGCTGCAACGCGCTCGGCGCGACGCCCGCGCACGCCACCCTCGACCACCTCGATCGCGGCGCGTACGGCTGGGCGCTGACCTGCGCGAGCGCGCGGCCCTGCGCGGACCGCGCCGCGCTCGATCGCTTCTACCGGCGCGCCGGCATGCTGCTGTGCCTCGCCTATGCGCTCGACGCGAACGACCTGCACAGCGAAAACCTGATCGCCGCGGGCGAGCATCCGGTGCTGGTCGACACCGAGACCCTCATGCATCCGCGCCCCGCGGCCGCCGCGCAGCGCGCGGCCGATCCGCTCGACGAGGATGCGCGCGCGTTCGCGGACTCGGTGCTGCGCAGCGGCCTGCTGCCGCGCTGGTCGTTCGACGCCGAGGCGCGCATCGCCTACGACATCAGCGGCCTCGGGCGCGGCGCGAGCCAGCCCGCGCCCTGGCAGGCGCTGGGCTGGAGCGGCGTCAACACCGACCGCATCGCGCTGCTGCCGCGCGACGCGAGCCTGCCCGCCCACGACAACCTGCCGTCCCTCGCCGGCCGGCCGGCGACGCCGGCCGACCATGTCGATGCCCTGTGCGCGGGCTTCGCCGCGCAATACCGGCTGCTCGCGCGCCATCGCGCGACGCTGCTCGACGACGCCGGCTGGCTCGCGACGCTGCACGACCTGCCGGTGCGCTTCCTGCTGCGCCCGACCGAGGTGTACGGCGCGGCGCTCGAACAGGCCGGCCTGCCGCAACACCTGCGCGACGGCGTCGAGCGCAGCATCGAGCTCGACCGGCTGAGCGCGCCGCTCGTCGCGGCCGCCGAACCGGGGCCGCTGTGGCCCGCGCTCGACGCCGAAACCCGCGCGCTCGAACGGCTCGACATTCCCTACTTCGGCACCACGGGCGGCTCGCAGGCGCTCGAAGCCGGCGTCGACGCGCCGCTCCCGGACGCCTTCGACGGTACCGGCGTCGCGCGCGTGATCGAGCGGCTGCGCGGGCTCGACGAAACCGACCTCGCGTTGCAGCTCGCGCTGATACGCGGCAGTTTCCTCGCCAGCTCCGCGCGTCACGACCACGGCGCGTCCGCGCGCTCCGCCGATGCCGACGCCCGCGGCAGCCTCAACCGCCCCGCGCAGGCTCCCGCTCCCGCCTCGACCGGCCCCGCCGCCGCGCAACTGATCGCCCAGGCCGGCGCGCTCGCCGACGAACTGGCCGGCCACGCGCTGCGCGATCCGCGCGGTCGCGTGACCTGGCTCGGCCTGCGCTACGCGGCGAAGGCGCGGCGCTTCCAGTTCGAACCGGTCGGCGTCAATCTCTACGACGGCCGCTGCGGCATCGCGCTGTTCCTCGCCGCGCTCGCCCACGCGCGCGGCGACGGCGGCGATCCGCACGCCGCGCTGCTCGCCGATACGCTCGCGCCGGTGCGCCGCCTGTTCAACGACGCCGCGCCGGCCCACGGCCGCGCGCTCGCGCGTCGGCTCGGCCTCGGCGGCGCGAGCGGGCTCGGCTCGATCGTCTACGCGCTGACCCGGATCGCGCGCTGGCGCGACGACGCCGCGCTGCTCGACAGCGCCCGCGCGGCCGCGCGCGGCATCGACGCGAGCCTGATCGCCGCCGACGACCGGCTCGACGTGATCGACGGCGCGGCCGGCGCGCTGCTCGGCCTGCTCGCGCTGCACGAGGCGACCGGCGACGCCGCCGTGCTGCGCGCCGCGATCGCCTGCGGCGACCATCTGCTCGCGCGCCGCCACGCGCGCCCCGGCTTCCCGCCCGCGTGGCGCACGCTCGGCCCGATCCCGCTGACCGGCTTCTCGCACGGCGCGGCCGGCATCGCCTACGCGCTGCAGCGGCTGCACGCGGCGACCGCGCGGCCCGACTACCGCGCGGCGGCGCGCGACGGCATCGCCTACGAGCGCGCGTGCTATGACGTGCGCGCGCGCAACTGGCCCGACTACCGCATGCCCGACGATCCGCCCGGCTTCGCGCTCAGCTGGTGCCACGGCGCGCCCGGAATCGGGCTCGCGCGCGCCGCCGGCCTCGCGCTCGACGCGGGGGCCGACGCCGCCGGCGGCGAGGCCCGCGCCGAACTCGACGCCGCGCTCGCCACCACGCGCGCGGCCGGCCTGCCCGCGCTCGACCATCTGTGCTGCGGCGGCTTCGGCCTCGTCGACACGCTGCTGTCGGCCGGCCTGCATCCCGGGCGCGACGCCGCGCGCGACGAGGCCGGCCGCCTCGCCGCGCAGATCCTCGCGCGCGCCGACACGGCCGGCGGCTTCCGGCTGTTCGGCAACCTGCCCGCGAGCGCGCGCAACCCGGGCCTGTTCCAGGGCACGGCCGGGATCGGCTACCAGATGCTGCGGCTCGCCGCGCCCACGCGCGTGCCGAGCGTGCTGCTGTTCGAATGACGCGAGGACCCGCATGAAGCGCCTTCCCACCCCTCTTCCGGAGATCGACACGATGCCCCTGACACTCGACGAATTCGCTCTGCTGCCCCGCCTGACCGGTGTCTGGCACGGCGATTTCCAGTGCCTCGACACGGAAGGCCGTGAAATCAAGCGCTATGCCTGCGTCGTCACGCAACGGATCGAGGCGGGACGCTGGGTGCAGTCCAACGAGAACACCTACGAAGACGGCCGCGCCGACCTCTGGCGCTTCCTCGGCCATGCGTTCGCGCCCGGCGTGATGCGGCTGACGAGCCCCGATGCGCCCTACGACACGTTCCGCATGACCGCGACGGAAGCCGCGCCGCACGTGCTGCTGCTCGACGTGCGGCTCGCGCGGACGGGCGCGGTGCTCGCCACCGAGACCTTCACGCTGATCGATCCGGCGCGGCGCGTGCGCACGATCCAGCAGTTCGACGCCGAGACCGGCAACCTGCGCGGCTACATGCTGGTGCGCGAGCGGCGCGTCGCGGCGTGAGCCGGCCCGACGCCGCCCGGCCCGGCGGCGTCAGGAGAAGAAAGTGTCCAGCAGCACGTTGAACGACAGCACGACGAGCAGCATGTCGTCGTCATGGCGCGGGTCGAGCGTGGTGTCGCGCGCGCGGCAGCGCGCCTTCAGCGCCTCGACCGTGTCGACGCGGAAATAGCCGTCGCGCCGGATCCGCTCGGGCGACAGCAGCGCGTCGACCCAGGCCGCGCCCGAGCGCAGCAGCGCCGGGCTCGCGGCCGCGTGGAAGCCGAACTTCTCGCGCCGCGCGATCGCGTCGGGCACCCAGCGCGCGGCCATCCGCTTCAGCACGTACTTCTCCTCGAAGTCGCGCAGCTTGAGGTCGGCCGGCATGCGGCGCGCGCACTCGATCAGCTCGCGATCGAGGAACGGATAGCGGCCCTCGACGGAATGCGCCATCAGCATGTGGTCGCCGTGATCGCCGAGCAGGTGATCCGCGAGGCGCAGCTTCATGTCGAGATACGAGCGCTGGTGCACGGGATGCCGTCCGCGCAGCCGCGCGGGGTCGGCCAGCTGCGTCGACAACGCATCGCCGTCGGTCTCGAAGCGATCGAGCAGCGCGTCGGAGTACAGCGCGGCGCGGCGCGCGGCGAATTCCGCATAGCGCCGCTCGTAGCCGACCGTCGCGTCGCCCCACAGCCGCTCGCGGCAGCGCAGCTCCGCGTCGGGCGCGCGCGCGCCGCCCTCGGACAGCGCGGCGAACGCATCGAACCGGTAGCCCGGATAGCCCGCGAACAACTCGTCCGCGCCCTCGCCGCCGAGCACCACCTTGATCCCGGCCGCGCGCGTCGTCTCCGCGAGCGCGAGCACGCAGGTGTTGTAGGTCTCCTTCACCGGGCATTCGGCGTGATAGATCATCTGCGTGAAGCGGCGCTGGATCTCGTCGTCGTCGAAGCGGATCTCGTGATGCTCGGTGCGCAGCGTGCCGGCCATCAGGCGCTGGTAGCGCTGCTCGCTGACCGCCGGATCGTCGAACGCCACCGCGAACGAACTCAGTGGGGCGTCCGGTTGCAGGCGTCGCATCATCGCCGCGACCAGCGAGGAATCGAGCCCGCCGCTCAGGTACACGCCGACCGGCACGTCGGCGCGCAGCCGGCGGCGCACCGCGCCCTCGAAGCACGCGGCCAGCTCGTCGACGTAGGCGTCGACATCGCGCGCCGGCTCGACCGCGCCGTCCGGATAGTCGAGATCCCAGTAGCGCTTGAGGACGGGCGCGCCCGCCGCGCACACGAGCGCGCAGCCGGGCGGCAGCGCGTGAATGCCGGAGAACATCGTGCGCGGGCTCACCAGCCCCGGAAAGCACAGCACCTGGTCGAGGCCGACCGGATCGAGTTCGGCGCGCACCTTCGGATGCCTGAGGATCGCCTTGATCTCCGACCCGAAGATCAGGTAGCCGTCGACCACCGTGTAGAACAGCGGCGCGATCCCCACCGGATCGCGCGCGAGCAGCAGGCGGCGCGCCTCGCGGTCGTACAGCGCGAACGCGAACTGGCCGTTCAGGTGATCGAGCAGCCGGTCGCCCAGCTCCTCGTACAGATGCAGGATCACCTCGCAATCGCTGCGGGTCCTGAGCCGATGGCGGCCGCCGAGCCACCGCTCCGCCAGCTCGCGATCGTTGAAGATCTCGCCGTTGCAGACCAGCACGAGCGAACCGTCCTCGTTCAGGAGCGGCTGGTCGCCGCCCGCGATGTCGACGATCGCGAGGCGACGGAAGCCGACGCCGAACCCCGCGTCGATCAGCACGCCCTCCGCATCCGGGCCGCGATGCGTGAGCGCGGCCGTCATCGAGCGGATCGCCGGTTCGTCGACCGGTCGCCGCTGGTACAGATCCAGGCAGCCCACGAAGCCGCACATCGTCAGGCCCCCCGCGCTTGCGCGCCGCGCGCCGTCATGGGCGCGGGTCCGCCATCGCGACCACCACCTCGCGCGGCCCCTCGAACGGCTGCCGCCCATGCGCGGCGAGCACGTTGTCCAGCAGCAGCACGTCGCCGCGCCGCCACGCGAACATCGCCCGCTCGCGCGCATAGGCCGCGCGGATCGCCGCGAGATCGTCCGCCGTCAGCGGCGCGCCGTCGCCGTAGCACGCGTTGCGCGGCAGGCCCTGCTCGCCGTAGCGGGCCAGCAGCGCGTCGCGCACGGGGGGCGCGAGCGCCGACACATGGAACAGGTGCGCCTGGTTGAACCATACCGGCGCGCCCGTGCGCGGATGGGCGAGCGTCGCCTGGCACACCTGCCAGGTCGCCAGCGTCCCGTCGTCGCGCCACGCGTGCTCGATGCCCTGCGCGTAGCAGTAGGCGGCCAGCTCGTCGCGGCGCTCGGTGCCGAACACCTGCTGCCACGGCAGGTCGACGCCGGGCCGGTAGTGCCGCACGTACATCACGCCGTGCGCCTCGAAACGCGCGCGCGTCGCGGCGGGAATCGCGGCGAGCACCGCGCGGCTGTCGCAGATCGGCGTCTCGCCGCCGCGCGCGGCCGGCACCCGGCAGCAGAACGCGATGCGCGCCGGCCACTCGCGCGCGTAGGCCATCTCGTTGTGCAGCGGGATCGTCTCGGCGGCCGGATACTCGGTCGACGTGTAGATGCCCGGCTCCACCTCGCGACGCGGCGTCGAGCCGTAGCGATACGCCATCGGCGCGCTCGACACGGCCGCCATGAACGCGCGGAACGCCTCGGCCGACGGCGCGACGAAGCCGCGGAACAGGATCGCGCCGGTTTCGTCGAGCGCGCGCTCGATCAGGTCGCGATGATCGGCCGCCCACGCGGGCAGGCTCAGGTCGGCCAGCTGCGCCTCGACCACGAGCGGCAGGCGCGCGGGCGCGACCGGGCGCGTGATCGCCACGAAGCGGTTCGCCGCGAGCGACGTCGCCTGGCGGCGCGCGAGCCCCGGGCCGCCCATCGGCCCCGTCGGCAGCGCCCCGCTCATGCCGGCCCCCCGGCGCGCCGCCGCGCCGTGCGCAGGCGCGCACCGTCGCGTTGCGCGAGCGCTTGCGCGCGCCGCGCCGCGCGCTCGGACGCCAGCGCCGCGATGCTCAGGTCCGGCTGCGCCGCCATCCGCGCAAGCAGCCATGCATAGTCGTCCATCCACCCCTCCACCGTCGCTGCGTCGAACAGGTCCGCGTCGTAGTCGACGATCAGCGCGAGCTGCCCGTCGACCTCGACCGGATTCCAGGTCAGGTCGCGACGCGCGGCGCCCGCGTGATTCGTCTCGAACGCCACCGCGAGCGGCCCGTAGCCGACGCCCCCCTCGACCTTGTCATAGTTGAAATGCACGTCGATCAACGGACGTCCCGCGTCGCGCGGCAGGTCCAGGTCCGCCGCGATCTCCGCGAGCGACACCCATTGATGATCGCAGGCGTCCAGCACCTCGCCGCGCACCGCCGCGAGCAGGGCGTCGACGCGCTGTTCCGGCGCATCGGCGAGCCGCAGCGGCAGCACGTTGACGCAGCAGCCGACCAGCGCCGCCTCGCCGTCCGCGCTCTGGCCCGCCGCCGAGATGCCGACGAGCGCCTCGCCGGGACCGGCGAGGCCGTGCAGCAGCACGCGAAAGCCCGCGAGCAGCACCATGAACAGCGTGCAGCCGTGCGCCGTCGCGAGCGCCGTGAGCGTGTCGCCGAGCCCCGCCGGCATCGCGCCGCGCAGCCGCGCGCCGAGGTGCGGGCCTGTCTCTTCTCCACACCTGACGCTGCCGACGATCGGCGG
>NZ_JBXAPG010000049.1:0-53296 GCF_058803765.1 Burkholderia sp. GW821-FHT14F03 | reverse complement strand
CGTTTTTTCGGCATCGGCATATCCATGACTTTTACCTCTCATGATATGCCCCGCCCACAAAATCCCGGACAGGTCCGATCTCAGCGAATCCAGTCATGGCGCTACCCATGCGCCACGTCTACAAAGCGATCTCGCGTGAGCGGGCGCTGCCGGCCGAGGAAATCAAGGAGTTCCTGCAGGCGGCACACCTGTCCAACATCCGGCGTCAGTTCAAAATAAGTTTGCAGCTCATTTTGCTCACCTTGGTTCGCAAATCCGAGCTTCTGTTGGCTAAGCGCAAAGACCTGCACCTTGATGAAGCAGAATGGCATATCCCCGAAGAAAACTCGGAGACAGGGAAGCCGCACATTGTCTATCTGTCTAGGCAGGCCGTACTTCTGTTCAAGGAATTGCTCACACTTGCCGGCAATAGCGAATGGGTTCTACCTGGTCGGGGTTCTCTAACCAAGCCATTCGCGCACAACGCCCTGAACAAGGCACTAAAGGTCGCATTGCAGGGGCAGGAGATTCCAGCCTTTACCATTCATGACTTGCGGCGCACAGCATCGACCCTCTTGCACGAAAAGGGATGGGCATCTGATGTTGTGGAGAAGGCGCTAAACCACACCATCGGCGGCGTGCGCGGTGTGTACAACCGCGCCGAGTATTCAGAGCAACGCAAGGCTATGTTGCAAGCCTGGGCTGACGCCATTGATGCTCTCGCGCCGGCTTCGAGTCTTGTCGTATCACGGGCCTGAATCTGACAGGCCATACGGCAGATAGCGTCCGCTATCTGCCGCTCAATGTGTGCCCCAAGCCCTATCAAAGAGCAGGAGGAATTCTGCTCATTTTTCAGATTCTTCCCACTTACAAACTTAGGAAGATGCTTCTAAAAGTGGTTACTACCACTTGACGCTAGGGACGACCAGTAAGGTCCGTCCTCCCCGGGAGCACGCCATGCCTTCTCCGTCTGACTTCCTAATTCTCAACATCCAGCAGATATTCGAGGTATCGCTCAAAGCTCCAGGCCCTACGGGAGCTGCATGATGGGCGCAACGTCCGATCAACCAAAGTGGTCGCGTCAAGTGGTGAACACGCTGCCTCTCATGGACTGGGCCACGCTGCAACAGGGTGCACGCCCTTGGCTTTGGCTGAGCGGAGCACACAGCGAAACACTCGAACAAGATGTGCAGAAGATAGCCAAGAGTTTTGATTATTTTTGGGTTTGGCGCGACACACCCTGGGAATACGGTTCTCCAGGCTATCGTGAGGGACCTTTGCTGGTACCGCTCGACGAGCAACTCTTCACCTTCGCGCGCGATCACTGGCTTCGCTGTCAGGCGGGATTGATCCTGCTAGGCCCCGATGATGAAACCAACCTCGTAGCGCATCTACAGCACTTGCACCAGTTGACGGGGGCTGATGGTTTTCCGATCGCTTTCAGCCTCCATGCTGTGCGTCCCCTCGAAGAACTCTGTGAAGGGTTGCCAGCGGATCGTCTATCTCAGCTGTTCGGCCCCATTCAGCGCCTTATCTGGTACGCAGGAGATGTGCAGTCGGGCGAGTGGCTGTCTGCCAATGCACCGTTAATCGCTCGTACTTCATCGATAACGGAAAGGCCCATTGCTTTGACAGTGAACGATGAGGCTACGCTTGGCCAAGCCAGTCTCGCGTGGTTCATGCGCGACTTTGCACGCGACGTTCGTCAGCGCTTCCCGGCGTATGACCGCCCAGAAAACGAACCCGTGCTCTGGCGACATCTAAACCTCTTCGCACGTGAGGCTACCGATCAACTGGCGCTAGCCACGGAACGCGACGTTCGCCACTACATGGAACTGCGCTTCCAATATTCACACGAGCTCTTTGCCAAGGACCTGGCGTTGCGCGACATCTTGGTCAATCTAAAGGTGCAGGGGAAACAGCGGTTGACTGACGCTGAAGCGCGGCTGGCGGCTTTAGCCACCACAATGTCTTAAGGGAAGATGGATGACGACAACTTACAAAATAGCACTAGGCCCGGATCGTCCCAATGAGAAGGAACTGGGTAAAGCTATCTCGCCACCCCCGTGTCAGAGGTGTATTCCGGTCTACCCATTACGCTACGGCATCGCGGACAGGGCCCCAGATAAAGGCGTCTTTCCCACACTTGGCACTGAGGGCTACCCCGCGCTCACATCAGGTAAGGCCTATGGCCTGCGCGTGCTGCGTCCGGGCACCTACGTCTACCTCTGCTATTTCGAAAATGACCGCATGTGGACGCAGCACTATCAAGTTACCGAGGACGTACGATTTGCCCGAATTTGGTGGAGCCGTCCCGATGAAATCGACGCTACCCCTGGTCGGCATACTCGCCCCGATACCGTGGGTGCCAAGTCCTTCCTGTTAGCCCCAGAAAGCAAAACAGCAGAGAGCGTCTACCTGATGGTAAGTGAAACGTTGCTTACGCATCGCACTCTCTGGGATATCGAAACGAACAAGGACCGGCTGCGCGATACGCTGGCCGTCAAAATCAAACCAGCGGGTGGTGCTGAGCAAAAACATGCCTTCAATGCCGTGTTGCTTGGCAATGCCACCCCTGAGCTTGTTCAACCCGCGGTGTACGGCATACCCATGTACTACGGCTGGAGTGAGATTCAGTTCTCAGCGACTGCGCCAAACCACAACAACATTCTGGGCAATATGTACATTGGATTGCGCCCACGGATGGATATCGCGCCACTGGCCGTCGCATTGCCAGATCCAATGGGCATTGCCAGTGAATTGCACTACTTATGTGCTGACTCCGTGAAGAAGCGTGATAGCTGGCAGCTGAACAACAAGCACAAGCTGCAGAGCGCCGCTCTGATAGACGGCTACTTCAAGAGCATTGAGACCTCCGCAGATTCGGCTACCGCCGATGGTGCTCAAGCGCTTCGCCGTCAACGTGAGCTGGTGAACCTTCAAGGCGCTCGGGCATTCAGACCATCCTATGAGAAGACATTAGGGTCGTACAACGAACAGGTAGCAGTTGCCGGCGCTGATGTTGTGAGTTGGGCGAAACTGCTTGGCGCAGGCCAATACCTGGGTCAGACACTTAGACTGTTTGACCTTTCGTGTATAGAGAATGCTCTTGACTATGAGACAGCGGTTCTAAACTGCTTAGGAGCGCTCGTTCACACTGACGCAGGACTCAAAGAGCTGGAACGGCTTATTGAGGCCAACCCGAGCGACAGCCCGTTGTGGAAATCACTGGCTGCGGGTGACAAGTATCTGCTTGACCGGATCTCCGGTCCGTTGATGGTTGCGAAGAACATCTTCGGTGCTGTTGATAAGTATGTTGAGCAATACGCAGGTACGGTCGCTACCCAGGCGCTTGCAGGATTGATACAGCACTATGTAGCAACTGCTCCGGAGGTGAAAGCCAAAGTTCAGATTGAACGTCTGCGCCACGTCAGCGAACGGCGCTTCAGCATCACACTTGGTTTCCGCTTGACCACCGCCGCAGACTACTTGCGCTACTCCATGGAACTGCAGGGCTACCTGACACTAGGCGAGGATGCCTATGCTCGGTGGAACCTTCAGACCCTGCCTGAACCAGGTAGGATCCCCGGTACCACGCGCGTGAGCGGTGTCGAACGGATCGAAATCTGGGAGTGGGAAACCGTTGGCACTGCCGACGTGGGTAGTCCACCCAAACAGATCCCGCTGACGGAAAACCCGCTACTGCGAAACCTGAAACGTATGAAGGCTTCGGCGCTTGCTAGTGCAGAACGAGTAAGAGGCCCAGTAGGCATCGGTTTCACTGGGGTCGGAGGTGTCCTAGCAGTCTGGGGGATACGGGGGGCAATTAAAGAGCTTGGAAAAGTCCAATCCACAGCAAATGTAGTCACCATTCTCGGTGCTGGTGCGGCTTTTGCGGGTTCGGTCATTGAAATAGGGGCCTTGGCAACTTCAATGATTTCGTCAAGACGAGGAAATACACTCCTTGCCCAAGGAGTAAAGGTGTGGGGCTTTAAGTGGGGAACAACTGTTGCGGGCTCTATTGGTGCTGGCTTGTTTGCCATTGGTGACGGAATACGAGCCATTAACGCAGTTGGTGATTCTAATCCTCAACAAGCCCGCCTTTACCTTGGGTCTGCATTGTCGGGAGGAGTAGTCGCTGTTGCCACGCTCATGGGGGGAACTACCGTCAGTCTCGGTCCTATAAGCATCACCCCTTTGGGGTGGTTGGTGATCGCAGCCGTGGGAATCGGCGCTACTGTATGGTTTACCGTCAAAGCAGGAGAGGCCGGGCACAGCCCTATCGACACATGGCTAAAACACAGCGCCTGGGGAGTGAATGTACGCCGCTACGATTTAAATCAAGAGCTAGAGGCTTGGTATGCACTGCATTTTCGACCACGGCTCACCCCGAAGTGGGAGGCCAGCGGAGAAACCATGTTCAGCCGATTCTTCAGCAACGCTGGCACCCTACGGCTGCGATGTACTCTGCCAAATACGAGCGCAAATGAGCACTTCGATAGCAAGTTACGGGTCACATTGCGCGGTAAAACACTGCCGCCAATAGATCCTCAAGTGTTGAAATCCCAGGGCAGCTTCATGCTAAACCTGGACGAGAACTGTTTCATCAGCCCGCTAACCAACAATCAGGGCGTGGAACGAGGCTGGGCTATCGCTATGCATGAGGATGCGGCTGTCGAATTGGAGTACTTGTACCAGCCAGATCGTCTATCAATGCCCGAAGTCGCCCTGTTGCAGCAGGGGGCGCCAAGACCATTGGTTTTTACCTCAGGTAGCCTTTTCTCAGATCCTATCGATATGGATAAGGTGACCCCCGTAGAGGCGCCTAAATGATCCAATCAAAGGGACGTACCAAAAGACTGCCGCCTAGCCTGCTGTTCGGAGCAACGCGACTTGCTCATGGCTGGACGGTTGGCAATATCGAGTCGGCTTCACCAGAGTCAGTTCGACAAGAATTGGGTATCCGTCGCATCAATGATAAATGTGTTGAACTGGAGAGCTTCGATAACAATCAACGAAATCTATGGGCTAGCGCCATAGGAATGATGATTCTGTTTTCAATAGGTGGGGCCTTCTTCTTATGGCTGATACTGACGTATGGCAGCTCCGGTACACCCCGCCCATTGAGCTTAGAGGTATGGCTCAAGATCGTCCTTGTTCCATGGATATCCGTCGCCCTGGCATTCATTTTCTATGTGGTGACTGGCGCCTCTCGTACGCGTGGCGCCTTCATTCGATTGAACCGCGTCACTCGAAAGCTCTACTACGTTGCTCCGCGAAAGACCCATGTGACTGTGCTCGATTGGGACTCTCTTGTACCCCTAGCTGCGTATGTACCAATAGCCAGCCAGACCAGCTTCACCACTAGGCATCCCCTGTACTTAATTGCCGTGGACGACAGTCAGTGCCCCTCCGCTGAAGTCTGCATTGCCTGCGGCAATATGGGATGGCGTGATGAGGGAGATTCGGCCAAACAGTTATGGGAGTACCTTCAGCACTTCATGGAAAACGGAGTCCTGGACTTGCCTCTACCACCGCCAGTACCTCAACGCGGGACACGTCAACAGGCCTTCACTCGGTTGTTTCATGAATGGGCTGCCAAGTTCCGTGAAGATTTTCCTACGGTAGGTTCGTGTCTTCGCTCACCGTTCCGCGTTTGTGGCAAGGTGATATGGCTGATCGCTATGACATTCCCCGACAGCCTGGCCGAGTGGATTCAATACAACGTGCCTTACGCACAATTCCCTAAGGAGATCGACCGGCTGTGCGGCTTCGAGGAAAAGCGTACTCCAGTGATTCGTATCAACGGGGAGCGCATTGATCCGTAAGCACAAGCCCACTATTCAATGAACGACTGTGGAACCCGACCTCGCCGCCAGCTGCTCACTACCGCCCAAGATAGACCACCGTAATCTGCGTGCGCTCGTGCCCCAGCTCACGACTGATGGTCTGTCGTGCTTGCAAATCCATAGCTCGTTGCGCGGGGGGCAGTGACCGTGCCGAAGGTCCGCCGGCCGCTGGAGCCTTCCACCCCGTCAGCACTTCATAGCGGTCCTGCGCATAGCGATGCCGCAGCCCATGCATGTTGCTCAAACCAGCCGCTTTGCACTGTCCGTCATAGGTGTGCCGCTGCTGAATGTAGCTCTTGTGCGCCGGGATCAAAGATCCCGCGCCCGCCAACCGGTGCGCCAGATCGAGTACGTGGCGCTGCTCAGCCGTAGTGATCGGCACAGTCCGCTCGCGGCCACCCTTGGTCCAACTGCCTTTGAGCGCAATGTGATCTCCCCGGTCTGCATAGCCCGGCTGGAACTTGATGGACTCTTCCCGCCGCAACCCGAAGGCTTGCTGCAATTGCAGACTCATCTGGACATGGGCATCGCGCACACCGTCGAGCGCATCGCCCAACGTCTTTGATTTGTCCGTGTTGGTCACATGCTGCCTTTCAGAGATGCCAAGGCGCGTGTTGTCGGCCGGAATGACACCGGCCTTGCCCACCTTCTCTGCCCACCAGCGCAGGTGCGCCAGACGGTTCTTGAGCGTGCCTGGGGACAGTCCTTCGGACTGCCAGCGCTCCACCAATGCTTCCACATGCTTGCCCTTGATCGAGCCTGCGCTCATCCGCCGAAACCCCGCTTCGCTCAGTTGTTGAGCGACCAGGGTCAGCCCGCGCATCCGGTCGGCCTGGGTCGTGTGGCTGCCGTCTTTGTTGCGCCGGCATAGCTGCCGTAGCCCATAAGTCAGATCGTCCATACAGCGCCCCAATAGTGTTGTGTCTTGTCCTGCTTTCTGAGATCGAATCGGTTAGTGAAGTTGCCGGCTCGCCAAGGCGAGGCTCCCGAAGGACAAGGGCATGGTGCTCAGAACACCGGTTTGCCTCGAATGAGGCGTCCGCCGTGCTCCCTGGGGGGAGACAGAACGAAGGTACAGCGAGAGAACAAACAAGCCAGTAGCGGTGAAAAAACCTCCTTTGAGTGAGTGGGATGGGTAAGGCCGTTCGCGAGCGTTGCACTCGAAACATGGCCATGGAATAGCGCGCCGTGGGCGCAAAGGGAATGAGAACAAGCGGAGAGGGAAGGCTCTGCCCCGTGGGTAGGGGCGGCATGCGGGGGAGCCTGAGCATGCCTGGGGATGGTTCCAACCTGGCTAGGCAGACGCTTGCAGGAACCAGCATCTTTGGGGGTGCCGATGTACAAAGCCCATCGGTCGTGGCGTGGTGCAAGGTCAATGTAAATGGGCATCGTCACGCATGCCGCAATCAATAGGAACGTGCTCAAGCCCATATTCCGCGCAGGTTCCGGGGGGCCGTCACTGCCGAAGCAGTGACGGCCCCTCGCATCGCTGGGGACCGTGCAAAAGGCCAACGCCGTTGCGGCAGTATCCGAGCACAAAGGGGCTGGGATAGCCGTGAGCACGCCTGCTGACGCGCCCCTGCGGGGCTTGTCGGCTACCCACCCTGGGCGCGCAAGGAGTTCCCCCTTGCCCACCCAGCGCGGGCAGCTTGGTGTATGCAGCGGCTTGCCTGGGGCGAGCGTAGTGGGGGTCAATGGCGGGCGCGCAGGCCGCAGCGGAGCGCAGCCGCAGGCGAGCACCGAACGGGTGAGCACCCGGCGTAGCGCACCATTGACGCCCATGCAGCGACCCCAGCCTTACGGCGGGGGTGCAGGGCGCTTTTCCCCCTGCACCCATGCCCTTCGGCGAGAACGGAGTTCCAAGAGGCAGCACCTCTTGGTCAAGGCCGCAGGCCGCGAAGGTGGGTCGAGTTGCTATGCGGGGCTTGGCTTCCAGTGGCCGCTCAGCATCAGTTCCTCTGCCAGATCGCCTACCTTCGCCGGCATGTTCAACATCGAGCGGATTGAATCCATATGCCGACGCACCACCTCGGGCGAGGCGGGCTTGAACACCGGCATCACACTTCCCGGCGCACTTGTTGCCCCTTGAGCGGTCACGCTTGAGGTGTCTTGCGCAGCCTGCTGTGTTTGGCTGGCCAACCGCTTGCCAGCCCAGAGCCGGAACTCACCCTGACCGACACGACGGATGAGCGCAAACAAGTAGGCCACCACGTTGCGCACGCCGCCGTCCCTGTGGCGAGCCTCTAGCTCTTGCAGTACCTCCTGGCCCACCTGCCGGGGCAGACGCCGCAGAGCGGTTTGCATATCGCGCCGTTGATCCTCTGCAGCGCGTTCGAGGCACGGCGGCAACGGCAAGGGTGCACCAGACTCGCGCTCACGTGTGGGCGCAGGTTCACGCGCATGTGTGCGTGCGGTACGTACGTATTTTTTATACTTATCTTCTTTATACGTAGGGCTATGACATTGCATTGCCAGACGGTCGGCTTCGTTCTGCTGCGCAACGCTCGACTCGCAAGCAGAATCAATGGATGGCGGCGGGGATGACGGCGGGTCCTCATCATCGCGACCTACCTGGGCATCGCTAGCAGGCGCTGCAGCGATGGGTTCAAGCCCATCGCGGATGTGGAGGGCAACGCGATCGACCTGGTTGTTTTCGTGGCCGATGGAGTCTTGCAGAAGTTTCGCCAGGCCCAGGTCGATTTCGCATGCCTGCGTGAACGTCAAAGGGCTTTCGTGGGTCTGGTACAGCTCGCTAAGGACATTCCCAGACAAGGGGTCACGATGTTGTCCCACAAGGCTAATCCAGCCTGTCAGCCGAAGCACGATGAGCGCGCGCCAGGCCGTTTCGAATCCGGCACGCTGTCCTAGCGGGGTGGTGGTGAGATAGGGCCGCAACTGCGCCAGACTAGCCAGCGCGCTACGACCATCGACACCGTGCAGCATGCGCAGGACCTGCCATGCGTTGCGCTCCACCGGGGTGAGGCGGATGTCGAGCATCAACGCTGATGGTGTGATGAACGGGCCGACATGTGCTTGCGGGGTAAAGCTGCTGTGATTGTCTGTCATGAGAGATCTCCGAGGTGTAGGCCACAACGGCCCGTCCTCTGAATCTCATCGCATCGGACACCCACACTTCAGCCAACAATTCGGTCTGCTAAGCAACCGGTTTGATCGAGAAAAATAGGGGTGAAGTAGGAGCTGTTCGACGGTAGAATCGAACGAGCTTGGCATCTATGCACGATGGTGCGCGGTCATTGACCCGCTTGAACGGCGATTGCAGTGGCAGAGTTATCCACATGCCCCTGTAACCTCTAGATTGCGGGTCTTCCACTGTTATCCACAGAGGTTCATAGAAGGCTGGACTTCAAGGTATGTCCAAGTTTATGTCCAAGCGCCCAAAGTGGTTTTATAAAAACCCTTTGGAATCAACATAGTAGATGGCTTTCTCTTGCTTCTGCATCGGCAAATAACCTGATTTCCGCAGGGTTCCATCAAGGTCTTCAAATCGCCTTGAAACCCGCATAATCACTGAGTTTCTTGCCTAAAGCGTTCTGCCGGAGCACACCGAAAGCCGTCTGTTTTTATGTCCAAGTAGCGGTTTTGGCCTGAGCCTTCCTCTACTTGGACATACGGAGGTAGAAGGTGGCACTCACCGACACCGCCCTGAAGGCACTCAAGCCCAGGGACAAGACCTACACCGTCAGCGATGATCGCGGCCTGTACCTGGAGGTATTTCCAACCGGGGGGATGGTCCGGCGCTACCCGCTACCCGCTACCCGCTACCCGCTACCCGCTACCGGCTGAACGGCAAGTACGAAAAGCTCACTCTGGGCAAGTACCCCGCACTCACCCTCAAAAACGTCAGGCTCATGCGTGACGGTGCATCGCAGATGGCGGCCATCGGTGAATCGCCAGCGCAACGAAAGCAGCGCGCCAAGGTAGCCGGCCCGGAAGACACCACTCTCAAGCAGTTCGCCGAACGCTATTTCAAGGAGATCCAGCAACGCGACCGCAAGGACAACACCATACCGCGCCGCTATCTGGACAAAGACATTCTTCCTTACATCGGCATGAAACCAGTATGTGAAGTCACGGCCGAAGACGTTCGGTCAGTGATCTGGCGGAAGAAGGAACAGGGCTTTGACGCCGCCGCAGGCCAGATACGCGGACTGCTTAAACGCATGCTGGACTACGCGGTGACCTGCGGGCTGATCTCAGTCAATCCAGTCATGGCGTTGCCCATGCGGCACGTCTACAAAGCCGTCTCGCGTGAACGTGCTTTGTCGCCTGACGAAATCAAACAGTTCCTGCAAGCTGCTCACCTGTCCAACATCCGGCGGCAATTCAAGATTGGCTTGCACCTAATCCTGCTCACCCTGGTGCGCAAATCCGAGCTGCTGTTAGCTAAGAGCAAAGACCTGCATCGTGATGAAGCGGAATGGCATATTCCTGAAGAAAACTCGAAGACGGGGAAGCCGCACATCGTCTACTTGTCGAGTCAGGCCGTATCGCTCTTCAAGGAGTTGCTGGTACTGGCGGGTAACAGTAAATGGATATTGCCTGGTCGTGGTTCCCTGACCAAGCCTTTCGCGCACAACGCGCTGAACAAAGTACTCAAGGTCGCTTTGCAAGGGCAGAACATTCCGGCAGTTACCATCCACGATTTGCGCCGGACTGCTTCTACGTTGCTTCACGAAAAAGGCTGGGCATCCGATGTGGTGGAGAAGGCGCTCAACCACACGATCGGCGGCGTGCGCGGTGTGTACAACCGGGCTGAATATTCAGAGCAATGCAGGCTATGTTGCAAGCCTGGGCTGACGCCATCGATGCTCTCGCGCCAGCTTCGAGTCTTGTCGTATCACGGGCCTGAAGCAACGTATTGATTGATCAAGATGTCGCGCAACGCCAGGTCCTTGGCAAAGAGCTCATGTGAATACTGGAATCGCAGTTCCATGTAGTGGCGAACGTCGCGTTCTGCGGCTAAGGCCAGTTGATCGGTAGCCTCACGTGCAAAAAGATTTAGATGTCGCCAGAGCACGGGTTCATTTTCTGGGCGGTCGTACGCCGGGCAGCGTTGACGAACGTCGCGTGCACAGTCGCGCATGAACCACGCGAGCCTGGATTGGCCGAGCGCAGCCTCATCGTTCAATATCAAAGCGATGGGCCTTTCCGTTATCGACGAAGTACGAGCGGTTATAGGCCCGGCCTTCATCACGCCCGGTAGTCCATGGCAGAACGGCTTCGTTGAAAGCTTCAACGGCAAGCTGCGCGACGAATTGCTGAATCGCGAATGGTTCCGCAGCCGAGCCGAAGCCAAGGTGCTCATCGAGCAGTGGGACAGTTCTACAACGAGCGACGGCCGCATAGCGCCCATCGCTACCAACCTCCGGCCACGGTTCGCCGAGCCTGGCTGGAGTCCGATAATATCGACATGCGACTCACTGCTTAACTGGCTACAAGATGCCGCCGCAAGTCAGGGCGATCGGCTGCGATCGACCCGGTGTGGACAACGAACATGCGCCGGATCGGGCATTTGTAGTAATGTCTTCAACGGCCTGCCGGCGTCCTACGAAACGCCTGATGCGCGTGATCTCACGCTCGGTATTACGAGTTCGTCCATCGCGGTGCGAATACGACGCCTTTCAGATTTCTTCAAATTACATTCGGAAAACTAAGGATTCGATAGCTGGTAAATGATCAATCACATCCATACTAACGCACAGCGTAAGCTAGTTGTTGTCCTTGGGATGGCCCGAAGCGGGACCAGCGCGACCGCGCGCGCACTGCCGGTTTTCGGCGTCCAGCTCGGGGACAATCTAATGAAGGCGTGGCCCGGAATCAACGATAAAGGGTTCTGGGAAGACCTCGATGTCTATGAACTGAACATCGAGCTGATGCGGGAGCTGCAGGCGGACTGGCAATCGCACGGACCGATTTCCCTGCAGGACATATCCGCGGATAAGCTTGCCGCGTTCCGCCTGCGGGCGTCTGCATTGTTGCTCCAGCGCACGGCCGATGGCAAACCATTCGGATTCAAGGACCCGCGTACTTCGCGGCTACTCGGATTTTGGCGCCCGATCTTCGATCATCTCGAACTCGATCATGGCTACGTGATCTCGCTGCGCGATCCGCTCAGCGTGGCGCGCTCGCTCGCGAAGGCATGGGGCTACGGGACAGAGAAGGCCTGCTATCTGTGGCTCGAGTACATCGTCGACGCGATGCACGGAAGCCGCGGCGCGCGCCGGCTCGTGGTGGATTTCGATGCGATCATTGCCGATCCGGCCAGCCAGTTGCAGCGGATCGCATCGACGCTCGGTTTTCCCCCGCCCGATGAACAGAGCCCCGAATACCGGGAGTACGCCGATATTTTCTTGGATGAATCGCTGCGCCACGCGCGTTTCGAGACTGCTGACCTGCGGCTCGATCCGGCTGTGCCCCAGGACGCCATCGATGCCTACACGATGCTGCGCCGCGTGAGCCGTGACGAACTCAGTATCGACGATCCGGAGATCGTGGCGCTGTTCGATCGCTTGCGCGATTCGCTCGGGCATATGGCGCCCGCGCTCATGCAGATGCGCCGGCAGGATGAGGCTATCCGCAGCCTTACACAGACGGTCGCTGCCCGCGATGCAGAGGTGGCGCGATTGCAGCAGGAATTACGTGCCGCGCAGGACGAATGCACGCAGCGAAATTCACGGATCGCCCAACTTGCCGCGACGGTGGCGCAAGGCGAGCAGCAAACGCGCGAAGCGGTACAAGCGCTGCAAGAGCGCATTCGCAATCTGGACGATGAATTGCGTCATCGCGATGAGAGTCTCGCCGCGATGAGAAAATCGACTTCATGGCAGGTTACGGCGCCGCTGCGTGCCGTCGGTCGCCTGCTGAAGTAGTTGGTAGCGCGCGAACTTGGAAGGGCAGGCGTTGGTTTGTAGTACACAATTAGGTTCTGTTCACATGCTCACCAGCGTCCCAAAGGCCCAGGCAGCGCTGCGAAGACGAGATAGTTGCCCGCGCGCTTGTTGTATCGAGTGGAGACGCGACGAAAATGTTTGATGCGATTGAAGAAGCGTTCGACGATGTTCCGAGTTCGGTACAGCGCGCGGCTGTGCCGACACTGGGTCTTTTGATTCGAGCGTGGCGGGACGGCAACCTTGGCATACGCGGCATGGATAGTGTTCGCGAAGGCATCCGAGTCGTCGCCTTTATCGGCAATCACCGCGCCCGTGCGCCGATGCTCGACCAATTCGTGCGTGCACGAAATATCGGCAACCTGTCCCTCGGTGATGATCATTCGCACAGGACGTCCGGCTTCATCGACAGCCAGATGCAGCTTGGTCGTCAGTCCGCCGCGCGAACGCCAGGGCGCTTGCGGGCCCACTGGCGGAATGCTGATGCGCACGCACGAGGGTCGAGTCGATCAGCACGCGTTGATCTCCGTTTCATCGGACACTGCGTGCGCCACGCGCTCCCACACGCCTTTGCGACGCCACCGCGAGAAGCGCAATATGCACCGAACTCCTTCGACAAATCGCGCCACCGGCAGCCCGTTCAGCCGATCCAGAGAACGGCTTCGACAACCCAATGATTGTCGGCTGCCGTTCGTCCTGGAGCGCCTTTCTTGTCAGGCAAAACCGATTTGATTTGTGCCCATACCTCGTCGCCCAGTAACGTTCGAATCATCTTGGCCCGCTTGTGCAAAAGACAAGATGTAAATACATTTCATCGAATGTAAACAACTCCTAGTACACAAATGCCTGCTGACTTTCACGGAGCCTGAACACGAAAGACGCTCGCCGGTCACACGGGGTTTTGTATTGATTCGCCCGAGGTCGAGCAGGGCTGTTCTAGGTAGGGTTGGTTAGCATTCACAAGTTCGTCCATTGAGATTCAGTTTTTGATGGTGCGCATGGACGTCGCGCAGATCCTCCTTCGCCTGAAACGCCAGTTGTGCCCGCTCGAATGCCTGCTGGGCGGCCTGGACCCGTTTCTCGGACGCGCTTTTCACCTAGGGCAGGATACTTGCCATACCTTTGGCTTTTTTTCGACTCGTGCCGAGTCCAGAAAGCTTCTCGGTACGTGGGAGCGAGATCGTTCGGGTCGAGCGGATCATGGGTTGGGGAGATGCGCAAATCGGAGACGTTGATCGTCGGATTACGCTTCAACCCGCTGGCCAGCATCGTGCCGAGTGACTGAATTCTGTCTTCGATTTGTTCGTACTGACTTTCGGCGTCCGCCAGTTAGGACTCAATGTAGAGCGGCTTCCGTTCTTTCTCATCCGCCTTCGCGGCGCGCTCGGCGTCTCGTACGGCCGCAGTGCGCACGGTGCTGCGCCTCGGCTTCTCGCTGCTTGGCGTGAGCAGAGCGCTCCATTTCTCATACCGCCGTGATTCACGCTGCCGACAAATCCCCGGCGAGTCATAACGGGGCCCGCTTGTTTTGGGGCCGCGTAGCAAAGTCGGATTCGGCGAGGTTGTCTCGAATTACAGCGCAATTTCCCCGAGGTTTTGATTGGCTCGGTGCTTTGGACCCAGGATACCGGCCCGGCAACAAACCCCGCCCCGAAACAATCCCCCATCCCATTCTTCCACCCTCAGGAACACTGCTTTCAAAAGATCAGTGTTAACCCTAGGTTCGGATGCTCCTAGACTTCAGTCACCGGTTGCAGACAAGCCGTCGCACCGATCCCAAGTCCGAAGGAGGTAGTCGTCATGAAGTCCCTGATCCACGCCGTTGCTGTTGCCGTCGCCCTGACCGTCCCCGCAATCTCGTTCGCGCAATCGAACGGCCCCATCACCCGCGAGCAGGTTCGCGCCGAACTGGTGCAACTCGAAAAGGCGGGCTGGCGTCCGGCTGCCGGTTCCGATCCGCACTATCCGGAAGACCTGCAGGCTGCCCAGGCCCGCGTGCGCGAGATGAATGCGAACAGCGGCTACGGCGGCGTGGAGAACGCATCTGCGGCAGGGCGTCCGGCGGCGGCCGTGTCGAAGGCCGACTGGAACGCGATGTACAGCCATCCGTAACGATGCGCACCGGCGCGCGGCGTGCTGAAGCGCCGCCCCGGATGCCTTCACGTATCTCTGATGTTTTCACGGCCGCCGAGCACAGGACTATCGCCCGCGCTGCGCGCCGCTCGTTTCACCTGACCTCCGTCGTCGCTTCGTCCGGCGACTTCGCTCGGGCCACCCGGTCCGGGCATTTTTTGCCACAATCGAGCCTGCGCCATCCCTGCGCTGCACCGCGCGTACGAAGGCGCTTCGAGCATGTCGGTCCTTTCCGCGCGATCCACGCGCTGCCTGTTCCAAACCGCCTCCACGACCCGACCCGATGCGCTTCGATCGACCACCTGAATTTCGCCGCCCTGTCGCCGGCCCCTACCGATCGACTCGCTGGCGGCGCGTAATCGAATCGATCTTCTCGGGCGTGGCCAAGGCAACGCTGGTGATCGCCGTGTTGATCGCACCTCGCACGCGCGCTCGCCGTGCTCAGCGGCAACCCCGACGGCCTCGTCTCGTTGCCGAATACACGCAAGGGCTGGCTTCGTCTGACTCTGTTGGTCGTGCTGATGGCCGCACTCGTGTTCGTTGCGCTTTCGCTCGCCGGACGCACTCCCATTCCCCGCTGACGCGCCGGAGCGCACCGGCGCATCACCCATCACCCATCACCGTGCGACCGCTTGCGCGCGATGAAGTGAATCCACTCCTCACGGCTCAAGTCGACGGTTTCATCCACCCTCGCACCATCCGCGTTGCCGAACGCGACGTCGAAATGCAGCCCGGCGTCCGCCAATTGCCGACGTTGCGTGGCGAAATCGGTATAGAGGATCACGATGCCGAAGCGATGCGCGGCGCATACGCGCGTGGCGTAGCCATCCTCGATTTGATCGAGGCGCGTGTGCCGCAGATAGTTGAACGCCCCAACCGGCAATGCATAGAGGATGCGCAGCGTGTCGCGTCCGAATTCGACGAGGCCGGCGTCGCGCCGGGGCAGGCGCAGCAGATCGCTTGGCCGCCGGCGATAGCTCGGGCCGTGCAGGTTGTGCGTCGAGAACAGCAGGTATCCGCCGGGCCTGAGCACACGCGCGCACTCCCCGAGAATCGCCAGACGTCCGGCATGATCGACGGCGTCGATGCCGTTGTAGCTGAACGCGACGAGCCCGAAGCACGCATCCGCGAACGCGGACAGATCGCGCGCATCCATATGCCGGACCTGTATCCCGGGATGATTGCGCTGACAGATCTCGACGAGTTCGGGGGTGTAGTCGACGGCGATGTAGTCGGTGCTGAGCGCGGTCAGGAGCGGAACGGTGCGTCCGCCGCCGACGCCGATGTCGAGGATCGGCTGGCCACGGATGCGTTCGGCGAGCCACGCGAACGCGGCGGCTTCGCCTGGATCCGTCCAGCCGGACGCGCGGCCGTAGCCATTGCGTGCGCTCCGGCTGCGCCAGGCTGCCCGGTTGATGCTGTCCTGTCCGCGGTCCTGCTTCATGCGCGTCTCCTCCGAACCTGTTCCGGCTCCGGTCGCGGTCATGCCGCGAGTCCGCAGGAATGCTCAGTATCGTGACGAAGGCATGAGCAAGACTGTTCTACAGCTAACACATCGGATCAGGCGCGGATCAGGCGGCGGCGCGGTGATCCGCGCGCCGGGAACCGCATGTCGATTGCGGCGCGCATGGCGCCGCGCCGCATGGTGACGAATACGAACGCCCTCTCAGGCATCCGTGCGCATCGTTCAGCTGCCCGCGCTCACTTCGATCTTGCGCGGCCGTGCTTCGTCGCGACGCGGGATCGTTAGCTTGAGCACGCCGTCCTGCAGATTCGCCGCGATCCGCGCCGTATCGAAGTCAGGGCTGATCACGAAGCTGCGCGCGAAATGCGGCTCGCGGGCCTCCGCGTGCTGCACGCGCAGGCCATCGGGTGTCGGCACCGATGCGCGCGCGTCGATCGACAGATTGCCGTCGTGCACCTTGACCTCGAGCTGCTCCCGCGACACGCCGGGCAGGTCGGCCCATAGCGTGATGCCCTGCTTGTCCTCATGGACGTCTACGGCCGGCGTGACGGTGAACACGCGCCGCGCGTCACCCGTGAGCGCGCGGGACGGCGCGCGTTCGACGATCTGGTTGCTGCTGCTCATGGCTGGCTCCTTCGGTTACTGGACGGTGATGGCGCGCGGCTTCGACGATTCACGCTTGCCGACGCGCACGAGCAGGCAACCGTTTTCGTAGCGGGCGCTGACCGTCTCGGGATCGGCGTTCTGCGGCAGTTCGACCACGCGGCGGAAGCTGCCGACGAAGCGTTCCTGCGCATAGGTGCGGGCGTCGCCGCCGCTTTCCTGGACGTGCTTGCGCTCGCCGCTGATCGTCAGGAGTCCTTTGTCTATCGAGACGTCGAAGTCCTTGGCCTGCATGCCGGGCGCGAACGCGACGATCTCGATGCTGTCGTCGGTCGAGCCGATGTTGACGGGCGGGAAGGCGCCGAGCCGGCCGGCCCGGATGCTCGATGAGGGCAGCCCGCCGAACAGGTGGGCCACTTGGCGTTGCAGTCGGTCGAACTCGCCGAAGAGATCGGCGCCGAAGTAGAGATCGCTCATGTTCCTATCCTCCAGGGATGATGCCGGCGGACGAGGCGTGACGCGCATGCGGGCGCGTTCGCCGGGCGACGGCGGGTCAGTCGGTCTGCGCAGTGCGCGGGGCGCGGCTGCTGCGTGACACGAACATGAGAGCGTCGACTGCGATTTCAAGAGTCCGAATTTGACGCGCGACAAAATCCCGTCGCGAGCATGACGAGTGGCGAAACAGGGTCGGGGTGCGTGCGATACGGTCGGCGTCCAGGCGCGTTCGCGTGCAGCAGGACGTTGCATCGCATCGGAATCGGCGGCAAGCTACGCGCAACGACGCACTGCGCGGCATGGCGCGCGGGCGGACGAACCCTGGATGGAGGATGTCGATGTCGCTGATGGATCGCTTGTTGTCCCGGACGGGGAATGTGCCGGATGCGCTGCGCCGCAAGGTGATCGTTCGCGTGTGGCTCGACGATGAAGGTCGCGTGCGCGACCTGAAGGTGCGCCGCAGCTGCGGCGATCCGGCGCGCGACGCGAAGGCGCTCGATGCGATCGCGGTAATGCATTTTCCGCGCGGCCAATTGGGATCGTCGGGGACGTCGCAGCGCTGGCACGATTTGTCCTACGACGTCGACTGAACGCGCGGCTCAGTTGCCCTCGATGATTGCGCCGCCGCGCATGCCCCGTTCGCGCATGCGCGTCCGATACCAGAAGGTCCAGAACAGCAGCGCGCCATAGACGCTGTAGCCGATCAAGGGCGCGACGAGCAGGTAGCGCTCGATCGGCCAGTTCCATGCGAGCCACGCGCGCAGCAGGTTTTCACCGGTGAGCCCGAGCCCCCACACCCACGTCACCACGCGGATGCCGCGTCGGAACGACGGACTCTCGCGCCAGAGCATCTCGATGTGGGCGCCGCCGTCGCCGCGCTGGCGGGCGATGGTGGCGCGCGCGAGATAGAACGTGAGCGGCTTGCCGAGCGGCAGCGACAACAGGAACGCCGCGCCGATGCAGCCCGACACCAGCGACTCGCGCATCAGCAGCAGGCGCGGGCTGCCGCCGAACGAGATGGCGGCGCACGACAGCGCGATGCCGAGCAGCACGATCGCGCTGACCGCGTCGATACGGCGATGCCGCAGGAATTCGAACAGGCTCCAAAGCAGCGGCGGCGCGGCCGAGGCGTAGAGCGCGCCGAGTTCGCCCCAGGCCGGTTGCGCGAGCCGGTAGACGAGCCACGGCAGGGCGAAATTGGCGACCAGCTCCGCGACGAACGACGCGCGTATTTTCATGATGATTCTGAACGGGGAGGGTCGGCCGGCGGCTGGCGGCGACAGGCGGCATGCCCGTGGCGGGCGGGGACGCCATGCGCTGATTGTCATCGATATGGCGGGCGGATGCACGTCATCGGTGCGCGCGCCGACACGGCGCGGCACCGCCAGTTGCAAGGGGCGTGCGACGATGATCGGCGGGCGGCAGGTGTCGCGATCCGCCGGCCCGTTCCAGGCGTCGGGAGCGCGCACAGGGCGACGATACGCGGCTTTATGCGCGGGTCGTATCGGGAGCGGGCGTGACAGTGGCGTGTGCGTCGGCGTCGGCGTCGGGCGCAGGCGAGGATGGAAGGGGCATGCGCATGCGGAGGGGCCGGGCGCGGGGCGCGCGGCCGGTCCGGGCGATATCAGTGGTCGCGGCGCAGATGGCGCCACGGATGACGCCAGTCGATCGGCGTCGTGCGCGCGACGCGCGGGTGCTGCAGCCGGTGTTCCTGCCAAAGCTCGTCCGAGAACAGAATCGCCACGATCAACAGCGGCAGCACGAGGAAAACGCCCAGTATCAGTTGCTCGATCACGATGACCTCCGGCGGGTGGCGGGAACCCTGCTTTCATTTTAGGCTCTGTGTGAGGGCCCGCAGTCATTTTCTGCCGATGCGCATCACCCGTGCATCGGGTCCATCGCGGATCTCCATATCCCGATACGCCAGGCTGAATGACCCAAGGACAAACCTTCATGCAAATACAGAATCCCAATCACTCGCTCGCGCTGCGCCCACTCGAACGCCACGACCTGCGCTTCGTCCACGAACTGAACAATGACGCGAAGATCATGCGCTATTGGTTCGAGGAGCCTTATGAAACCTTCTCCGAGCTGTCGCAGCTGTACGACCGGCATGTCCACGACCAACGCGAGCGCCGTTTCGTCGCGGTGGATGCGGAAGGCGAACTGGTCGGGCTCGTCGAGCTGATCGAGGTCGACTACATCCACCGCCGCGGCGAGTTCCAGATCATCATCGCGCCCAACCGCCAGGGGCATGGCTATGCCACGCGCGCCACGCGGCTCGCGATCGAGTACGCGTTCAAGGTGCTGAACCTGCGCAAGCTCTATTTGATCGTCGACAAGTCGAACGTCGCGGCGATCCACGTCTACGAGAAATGCGGCTTCCGGCACGAGGCCGAGCTGATCGAGGAGTTTTTCGGCAACGGCACGTATCACAATGCATTGCGCATGTGCATGTTCCAGCACGATTACTTCCAGGGCGCGCCCGCTGCATAAGGCCGCCAGCGTGCCGGGCCGATTGGCCTGGCATTTTTCTTGTATTCAGTCGACCTTGGAATTTCATGTCGCGGCGCAATATTTTTCTCGTGACTTTATGTGCGTTGCACCAAATCAATGACTGAAAATCCTGAATGATCTAAATTGTTCATTCAACGCACGGCGATTTTGAGGAAAGCCTTTTGGAATAAGGCTTTCAGAGATGAAAGCAGGGCGATGCCGAATGGATTCCGCTGACAAAACAGGCGCTTGCGCAGTCTTTAAGGCCGCTGATCGGGGGTGCGACAATTCGCCACTATTGCGAACGCACAATGAATGTGCTTGCTATCGACCGTGCATCTTCTAGGATGAAAAATCGCAGGTCCGCGGATGCCTTTAAATACATAGCTAACCCGAACCCGGATCCTGCTTGCACGGAGACATTTCATGATGAAGCGAACCGGTGTACTGCTTGCGCTGATGAGCGGCATTGCCGCTTTCTCGGCGGCCCACGCGGGCGGCGATGCGTCGCTCAAGCCGCAGCAGGAAATCCAGCTGACCAAGAATGCCTGGGGATGCTTGTCGAAAGACAACCTTGATTCCGCGTTGAACCACGAGCGCGATGGCCAGGCGCAGGCGAAGCAGCGTTACTTCGATGATTATCGCTGCCTGTCCGTCCCCGAGGGGCAGCGTTTCCGGGTCGTCAGCATCGAGAAGGGCGACATCCAGTTCGTGAGCGCGGAGAACAGCGACCAGCAGGGTCTTTGGACGGATTCGCGTTTCATCAAGCAATAACGTCGGCGCATCCGCCGGCGGATCGCGTCCGGGCGTCTGTCCGGATGCGCCTTGGTTTCGGCCCGGCTGATGCCGGGCCGTTTTGCGTTTACCGCGCCGCGACCCGCACATTCGGTATCATCACGCCCCGACCCGAATGAATGGAACGGCCCGCTTGGGCCCGAGATCCCGCATGGCGCTGAAATCCACGATCTACAAGGCTGAACTGCAAATTGCCGACATGGATCGGCACTATTACGCCGATCATTCGCTCACGGTGGCGCGTCATCCGTCCGAGACCGACGAGCGCATGATGGTGCGCATCGCGGCGTTCGCGCTGTTCGCGCACGAGCGGCTCGAATTCTGCAAGGGGCTGTCGGACGTCGACGAGCCGGATCTCTGGCAAAAGGACCTGACGGGCGCGATCGACACCTGGATCGACGTCGGGCAGCCGGACGAGCGCCGCATCGCGAAGGCGAGCGGCCGCGCGGGCGAGGTGAACGTGATCGCCTACGGCGGCCGCACCTCCGATCTCTGGTGGCAGGGCGTGCGCGGCAAGGTCGAACGCCTGCGCAACGTCCAGGTGATCTCGCTCACGGAGGAGGTCGCCGCGGCGCTCGCCGGCATGGCGGAGCGCACGATGCGGCTTCAGTGCACGGTGCAGGACGGCGAGGCCTGGCTGTCGAGCGCGACCCACGATCCGGTCGCGATCGAATGGGTGGTGCTGAAGGCGCGCGACGGCGCGTGACGGGTGGTCAGTGGGCCGCGCCCGGCGGTCCCTTGAGTTCGACCATGTTGCCCTCCGGGTCGAACAGATAGATCGAGGGCCCATAGCCGTCCGCGCCGTAGCGCTCGGCGGGCTCGCCCGGCTGCGCGCCATGCGCGCTCAGGTGCGCGCGCAGCGCGGCCGCGTCGAACGGCTCGACGCGCAGGCACAGGTGATCGAGGTTGCGGCCGGCGCCCGGTGCGCCGCTGTCGGCGCGGTCGAGCGCGCCGCCCACCGCGAGCAGGTCGATCAGCGAGCGGCCCGCGCGCAGCTGCACGAGCCCCTGGGCGGGCAGTTCGCGCTCGACGTGGCAGCCGAGCGCGTCGCAATAGAAGCGGACCATGGCGGACAGGTCGGTCACGCGCAGCACGATGTGATCGATGTCGCGGATGTGGGGTTTCATTGGCGGCGTCTCCTCCTCTGACGGGAATGGCGGGAAGTGTAGCCCCGCGCCCGGCCCTGCGAAATCGATGGACGAAAAAAAGCCCGCTCACGGGGAACGGGCTTAATCCATATCAGGAGGAGACATGGAGGAGACAGTTCCAACTATACACACGCGGATGGTGCGGCGCAATATCCAGGGTGTAAAAAATCGTCAGACGGCCGTTTTGTCGGAGCCGCATCGCAACAAAACCCTGCTTTGTTGCGGCGCCACGACCGTTGCGTGACAAGGGGGTGACGGTCGACAATAACGAGACTGGACGGGGGAATTACACCGCAAGATTCAGGGGCGTCAGGCGATCCGACGCCGCTTACAGTAGGCATATCGAATCATTCCGCTCCCGCAGTTTTGTGAGGCCATGATGCAATCAGCCTATTCGACCGACGACGCTCGCTGGGAAGCGCTGGTCGCGCGCGATCCCGAAGCCGACGGCGTGTTCGTCTACGCGGTAAAGACCACCGGCGTGTTCTGCCGGCCCTCGTGTTCCTCGCGGCGGCCGCTGCGCGTGAACACGGCGTTTTTCGTCGATCCCGCCGCGGCGCGCGCCGCGGGTTTCCGGCCGTGCAAGCGCTGCCAGCCCGAAGGGCAGCCGCGTGAACTCGAAATCACCGAGCGCGCGTGCGCGGTGCTCGACGCCCATCCGCACGAACGCATCACGCTCGCGCAGCTGAGCGACGCGGTGCATGTGAGCGCATTCCACCTGCAGCGGGTGTTCAAGCGCGTGGTGGGCGTGTCGCCGCGCCAGTACCAGGCGGCCTTGCGCGGCGCCGCGCTGCGCAAGGCGCTGGAGGAGGGGGCGGAAGTGACGCGCGCCGCGGTCGACGCGGGCTATGGTTCCTCATCGCGCCTGTACGCGTCGACGTCGCGCGAGCTGGGGATGTCGCCGTCGGCGTTCCGCAACAAGGGCGCCGGGCTGCGGATCTGCTACAGCACCGCGACCACCTCGCTCGGCCTGGTGCTGGTCGCGGCGACCCGCAAGGGCGTGTGCCGGATAGCGTTCGGCGACACCCGGGCCGCGCTCGTCGACGAATTGAAGACGTCGTTCGCGAACGCGGAATTGGTCGAGGCGACCGAGCGGGTCCGCCCGCTCGTGGAACAGATCGAGGCCTATCTCGCCGGCACGCGACAGTGCGTCGACCTGCCGCTCGACATCGGCGCGAGCGCGTTCCAGCTGCGCGTCTGGGATGCGCTGCTGCGGATCCCGTACGGCGAGACGCGCAGTTATACGGAGATCGCCACCGAACTGGGCTTGCCGCGCGCGGTGCGGGCGGTCGCGAGCGCGTGCGGGGCGAATCCCGTGGCGCTGGCGATTCCGTGTCACCGGGTGGTCCAGCGGGGCGGCGCGCTTGCCGGCTATCGCTGGGGCGTGACGCGCAAGGCCGTGCTGCTCGACACCGAGGCGCGGCATGCGGCCGAGGCCGAACCCAAGCCGCCCGCGCTGCGCGTGGACGACGCGGCGTGAGCGCGGCGCAGGCGAGCGCCCTCCGCGCGGATCTCACACTGACGCTGCCGTTTCGCGCGCCCTACGACTGGGCGCGCCTGTTGCGCTTCCTGGCGGGCCGCGCGATTCCCGGCGTCGAGGCGGTCGAGGACGGCGCATACCGCCGCGTGATCGACTACCGGGGCGAGAGCGGGCTGCTGACGGTGCGCCGGCATCCCCGCCGGGCCTGCCTGCTCGCACATCTCGAGGGCGGTGTCGCGCGGGTGGCCGATCACGCGCTGGCCGCGCGGCTCGGCGTGATGTTCGATGTCGACGCCGATCCGGCGGCGATCGGCGCATCCCTGTCGCGCGACGCCTGGCTCGCGCCGCTCGTCGCAGCCGCGCCGGGCCTGCGGGTGCCGGGGACGTGGTCGGCGTTCGAGCTGGTGGTGCGCGCGATCGTCGGCCAGCAGGTGAGCGTGAAGGCGGCGACCACGATCGCCGGGCGGCTCGTCGAGCGGGCCGGCGAACGGCTCGCGGGCGGCGCGACCGGCTGGCGCTTCCCGACGCCGGCGGCGCTGGCCGCGTGCGATCTCGTGAAGATCGGCATGCCGGGCAAGCGGGTGGCGGCGCTGCAGGGCGTCGCGCAGGCGATTGCGACGGACGCGGTGCCGCTCGACGCCGAGGGCGCCGCCCCGGCGGACTTGCGCGCGGCGCTGCTCGCGCTGCCGGGCATCGGTCCGTGGACGGTCGAGTACATCGCGATGCGCGCGTGGCGCGACGCCGATGCGTGGCCGGCGACCGACCTGGTGCTGATGCAGGCGATCGCGGCGCGCGATCCGGCGCTCGACCGCGCGCCGCGCCAGCGGGCCCGCACCGACGCATGGCGGCCGTGGCGCGCCTATGCGGCGATGCATCTGTGGAACGAAATCGCGGACCGCGCGGGCGGCGCGCGGGGCGGCTGACGCGCGCTACGGGCTAACCCTGAGCGCGCCGAGGCCGGCTCAAGCGAGCGCGACGGCGAGATGTTAAAGTGCCCGCTACTGTCAATCCAGCCAGGTGATGCGCGCCTCAGGCCGCGCGCCACCGAGCCCGTCATCCCGTTTCCATGTCGAACACCAAGACTTCCCGCCAGACCGGTTTGCTGACGCGTCGCCTCGCGCTGTTGAGCACGGGCGACACGCGCGCGCGCTTGCCCGGCGGCCTGCGCGGCATCGAGAAGGAAAGCCTGCGCGTGACGCGCGACGGCATGATCGCGCAGACGCCGCACCCGCGCGCGCTGGGGTCGGCGCTCATGCATCCGTTGGTGACCACCGATTATTCGGAGGCGCTGCTCGAACTCATCACGCCCGCCGAGCCCGATGCGGCCGTCACGCTCGAACGGCTCGACGAACTGCACCGCGACGTGTACGCCGCGCTCGGCGACGAGATGCTGTGGAACGAGTCGATGCCGGGCCTGCTGCCCGCCGACGACCAGATCCCGATCGCCGACTACGGCACCTCGAACATCGGCCAGCTGAAGATGGTGTACCGGCGCGGCCTCGCCTATCGCTATGGCCGCACGATGCAGTGCATCGCCGGGATCCATTACAACTACTCGCTCGACGAGGAAGTGTGGCGCCGGCTGCATGCGGAGGAAGGCTCGACGGCGGGCATGGTCGACTATCAGTCGGAGCGCTATCTGGCGCTGGTCCGCAACTTCCGGCGCACGAGCTGGCTGCTGATGTATCTGTTCGGTGCATCGCCGGCGCTCGACGCGCGCTTCCTGCGCGACCGCGCGCATACGCTCGAAACGTTCGATGCCGACACGCTGTACCGTCCGTACGCGACCAGCCTGCGGATGAGCGACCTCGGCTACTCGAACACGACCGCGCAGGCGGCGCTCGAGATTGACTACAACACGCTGCCGGGTTATCTCGATGCGCTGTCGAAGGCGGTGAGCGAGCCCTATCCGGCATACGAGGCGATCGGCACGCATCGCGACGGCGAGTGGATCCAGATCAACACGAACGTGCTGCAGATCGAGAACGAGTTCTACTCGACGATCCGCCCGAAGCGCGTGACCTATTCGGGCGAGCGGCCGCTGCATGCGCTCGCCTCGCGCGGCGTGCAGTACATCGAGGTGCGCTGCCTCGACATCGACCCGTTCGAGCCCACCGGCATCGCGCTCGCCACCGCGCGCTTCATGGATGCGTTCCTGCTCGTGTGCGCGCTCGACGACAGCGCGCCGCTGACCTGCGACGCGTATCGCGAGGCGAACGCGAACTTCGGCCAGGTGACGCTGGAGGGCCGCCGGCCCGGCCTCGAGCTGACGCGCGACGGCGCGGCGATTCCGCTGCGCGCGTGGGCCGAGGAGATGCTCGACAAGGTCGAGGCGGCGGCGCGCGTGCTCGACGAGATTCGCGGCGATACCGCGCATCTGAGCACGGTCGCCGCGCAGCGCGACAAGGTCGCGGATCCGGAGCGCACGCCGTCGGCGCACGTGCTGCGGACGATGCGCGACACGGGGCAGTCGTTCCTGACGTTCGCGCGCACACGCAGCGAGGCGCACGCGCAGGCGTTCCGTGCGCGGCCGCTCGATGAGGCCGCGACGCGCGCGGCGCGGGCGCTGGCCGAACAGTCGCTCGTGGAGCAGGCCGAACTCGAAAGCAAGAATGCCGGCTCGTTCGATGCGTTCGTGGCCGCGTATCGCGCCTATACGTTGAATCGCTTCAGCGTCTGAGCCAGGCGGCGGGTGCGGTCCGCGCCTGCCGTCGCCTCCTCACTTTCCCCCGGCCGGCTCGGCCGGCGGCCGCGATCCCTTTTCCCGCTTGTCGCGCTGCGCCGTCACCACGGCGACTGCCTGCCGCTGCGCACGAAATGCGCGAGGCGCTTTTGCGCGTCGTGGACCACGAAGACCGGGGCATGCAGCAATTGCTGCTCGTGGTATTCGAGCAGCCATCCGGCTGTTTCGCTGTCCTCGGCCTCGAGCGACCAGCCGCCGCTTTCCGCGCGCTGCGAGGCGGCGGTGATCATGCGCTCGACGGCTTCGAACCGTTCTCGTTCGGCCGTGCCGAATCCGGCGTCCTGCAGATACCAGGTGAGATAGGCGGTTTCGATCAGCGCCGCCAGCAAGTGCCCGTTGCCCTGTCCCGCCAGCAACGCGGCGAGTGCGACGTGGTTGCGCAGGATCCGTTCGCGTATCGACGCCGCCGTCGCGGGAAGCAACATCGATTTGGAGCGTGGCTTGCGGCTACGCATCGCGGGTGGCGCCGGGGCGGAATCCCGGGCGGGCGGAAATGGCGATGGACTGCGCGCGCGTGAAAGCGCGCTGCCGAATGGAGGTCGACATAGCGTGCGTGTGATTCGTACTGTATGAAACTAGATTAGCGTGTTGAGATGCGGATATCCGGTTAATTAACGATCTTTAACCCGAAACCTTTAACGAACCTCATGTGACCCCGGCTCGGATTGTGCAAATTGCCACGCTTTAATGTGCGGGCGTTGATCCGAAGCGATGCTTTTTCCTATGCCCGGAATGTACCTCAGTTCGGCGGGGGATTTAAAGCGGTAGATCGACGGCGTCGAAGCGCGCCATGGACATGGCGCAAGGGTAGGCGGGCATGCGCGACCTTGATGTGTGCGGGTGGCGCCGCGGTTTGTTTGAACGCGTTGCCGTCCGATTATCTCGATATCGTGAGAGAGGATTTCCGTATTGCCCGAATGGATTTCGATTTCCATGCGTCAGTACAAATTTCCGCAAATGTGAGATATCAAATTGGGAGAGGGAAATTTTTCCTGATTAATGAAAGGCTCTGTGATATTCAGGCTTAATGGATGTGAAAGGTGATTTTCGCCAATACGCCTCGAGTTGACGGTGCCGGTGATGGCGTGCCGGATCGCCTGAATCGATCCGGATTCCGGCGCGGAACGATTCAAGCGAATTCAGCGGCAATGGAATCGGCGGACGGGCTGGAATCGTGTGCGTATCGAGCGGCGCGCGTGGAAGGGGGCTCAGCGCGCCCGCAAGGTCGACGGCGGCACGCCCAGCAAGCGCTGGAAGCTGCGGCGCATGTTCTCGGTATCGCCGAAGCCGCATTCGGTCGCCACGCGCTGCAACGACGGCGCGCCGCTTTCCAGCGCGGCGCGCGCGGCTTCCACGCGCAGCTTCTCCACGGCTTTCGCGGGGGTGAGGCCGGTTTCGGCCTGGAACGCGCGCGCGAAATGCCGCGGGCTCATGCATGCGCGCTCGGCCAGGTCGTCGACGCGATGGCGCACGTCGAGGTGGCGGCGCACGTGATCGAGCAGCGGCTTGAAGCGGCCGCGTGCGCAATCCATCTCGATCAGCTCGGAGAACTGCGATTGACCGCCCGGGCGCCGGTAGTAGACGACGAGCTGGCGCGCCACCGCGCGCGCGACGCGCTCCCCGAGATCCTCGCCGACCAGCGCGAGCGCGAGGTCGATGCCGGCGCTGATGCCCGCGCTGGTCCAGAACGGGCCGTCGTTCACGTAGATGTGGTCCGGCTCCAGGTGGACCTGCGGAAACGTGCGCGCGAATTGCTCGCTGCGGGACCAGTGCGTGGTTGCGCGGCGGTTGTCGAGCACGCCGGCGGCGGCCAGCAGCAGGCTGCCCGAACACACGCTCGTCACGCGCGCGCCTTGCCGCGCGCAGCGCTGCACGAAGCGCAGCAGGCGCGGGTCGGACAGGAGGGCGTCGACGCCATCGCCGCCGGCGACGAGCAACGTGTCGATCGCGCGGGCCGGAGGCAGCGCTTCGGCGGCCCAGCTGACGCCCGACGAGCTGCGCACGAGGCCAGCCTGCGCGGCGATGGTGCGCAGCGTGTAGTGGTCGTCGCGATAGCGCGCGGCGACTTCGAAGGCGGCGATGGGGCCGGCTGCGTCGAGCAGCTGGAAGTCGGGAAAGACGAGTACGGCGATGCGATGGGGCATGGCAGAAAAAGTCGGATCAGCGACATTGCTGCCAAGACGATAGAGCGCGACGCTGTGGGGTGTCAATCCACCGGAAGGAGCTTCGTGCCATGACTGCCGCACCGTATGTCGTTGTCTTCGCGCTGTTCGAGAACGTGACGCAACTCGATTTCTCCGGACCCTACGAGGTTTTCCTGCGCCTGCCCGGCGCGCAATGCGTGATGGCTTCGTCGGGCGGCGGGACGATCGAGGCCGACGGCGGGCTCACGTTCGCGAACGTGCGGCGCCTGGCCGATATCCCGCACGCGGATCTGGTGTGCGTGCCGGGCGGGATGGGCGTGATCGAGGCGATGGGCGATGCGGAATACGTGCGCGAGCTGCGGCGGCTGGCGGAAGGGGCGCGTTATGTGACGTCGGTGTGCACGGGCTCGCTGCTGCTGGGCGCGGCGGGGCTGCTGCGCGGCAAGCGGGCGGCGTGCCATTGGTCGTGGCGCGATCTGCTGCCGCCGTTCGGCGCGATCATCGATGAGGCGCGCGTGGTGCGCGACGGCAACGTGATCACGGGCGGCGGGGTGACGGCGGGCATCGACATGGCGCTGACGGTGATGGCGGAGATCGCCGGGGCCGAGCATGCGCAGTCGGTGCAGCTGTGCATCGAATACGCACCGGCGCCGCCGTTCGACAGCGGGCGGCCGGAGCGCGCCGCGCCGGCGATTCTGGAGGCGGTGACGGCGCAGCTTGGGAAGATGCGCCGCGATCGTTATGAGGCGGTGCAGCGGGCGGCGCGGGCGATGTGAGGTGGGTGCGGCCGGGGCGGAGGAGGGGGGCTGTCGGGGCTGTTCCGCCGATCGGCTGTAGCGGGTGCGGTGGTGCCGCCGGCGTGCTCCGTTGCGCGGCTACGGCAAGGTCGGGCAGGGCTGCGCGGTTCGCCTTGCCGTAGCCGGGTGTTTTAGTTTGCGTCGCCGCGTTCGCAGACGACATAGATGCTTGAACACAGATCGGATACGGCGCGAACGTCTTGAGCATGTATTCACATGCATCAGATAGTCGAAATCGTCGGCATAGCGGTGCTCGGGGTGGTCCTTCGCTTCCGCGTTGTAGTCTCTGTTCACCATGTCAGTCTTGTCCACGTTGGTAAAAGCGCTGCTCAACAGGCAGATAGAATTCTTCGAAGGAAGCGGGTGTTCGCGCGTTGAAGCCGATCGCTTGCCGAAGATAGTCGCTGCAGCCGGCTGCGTTGGCATAACCGTATAGCCGTGGGTAATCGAGTTGTTGTTTGAAGAACGCGCACGTGAAGGTCAACGTCAAGGCTCGTCTGGGGGGCGTCGTCCGATTCGTACCCGCGGCGTGCCAGACTCTGGAGTCGAACAGCAGCACGCCACCGCGTTTCCCGGTGATTCGATCCGCCCGTTCCAGGAGCACATCGTCGGCCGGCTTCTCCGGCAGATGCTGCGAAGCGGACGAGATGTAGGTTGCCCCATTCTCGACGGTGAAGTCGTCCAGCATCACGAGCGAATTCAACATGAAGCGCTTTGCTGTCGAGTGGAAGCGAATGTCGCGATGGACGTGATGGGCGTAGGTCGACAGGTCGGTATCGTTGATGAATCCGCCGTACGAGTTCAGGATGTACGGGCTGCCGAAAAACGCTCTGAGTAGTGGGTCGAGCTTTGCGAAATGCGCGAGCAGTTCGATGTAGCACGGCGCATCGACGAGCACATGGTGCGCGGTTCTTCCATGACGCCATTGCGTATGCGGATGGCGTCGCGTGCCTCGAGCGAGGGGACGAGTGCCGCGTTGAGCGTACCCACCAGGACCTGATCGACGACGTCGGGGACAAGCGTCCAACCCCGGGTTTCCATTTCGGTCTGATGGCGAGGGGCGAGCAGGCTCATGGATGATTTCAAGGCTGTGGAACGCGTTCGACGGCCTGGTCCCGATGCGTGGCGGAGAGCGGCGGCGAAGGCCCTTCCATCCCAGGCGGAGAGTGGCATCTGATCGGATTATCCCGGCGAGCGTCGGGTTCCAAAGCAGGGATATGAGGCGTACTTTGCGCAATGGGCGGGCTTTGCCGGCATGTAGGGCGCATGGGGCCGTGTTGCGGGCCATCGGCGATGGCGACCCGGAGGGGGCTGGAAAATGAAAAAGCCCGGTCAGCTTTCGATGACCGGGCTTTGAAATGCTTGGTGGGGCGTGAGTGACTCGAACACTCGACCTACGGATTAAGAGTCCGCTGCTCTACCAACTGAGCTAACGCCCCAACAGAAGAAAGATTATGCACGTGTTTCTTTCGCTTGGCTAGAGTTTTCTTCAAATCCCTGCAAAAAGTTTCGTCGCCTCCGCCGGTAACGCCCGGCAAGACGCGCCCGCAAAAGCACAAGTCGCACTTCACGGCCTCCCGGTATGATGTCGCCCACACCCGCTGCGCGGCGGTCGCGCGGCCCTCACGGGGTTTCATGATGGACGAACAGGCTGTCCGCGATCTGCTCGATCGACTTCTCGCGCCTTGGGTGCGCTCCCTGTCCCTGGCGCCGGTCGCGGTGTCCGAGGAAAGCGTCACTTTACGTTTGCCGTTCTCCGGCGAGCTGCGCCACTCCGGCGGCGTGATCTGCGGGCAGGTGTTCATGGCCGCCGCCGATACCGCGATGGTCGTCGCGATCTCCGCCGCGCTCGGCGAATTCCGTCCGATGACCACCGTGTCCTTGAACACCCATTTCATGCGCGCGGTGCGCAAGGGCGACGTGCTCATCACCGCGCGGGTGCTGCGCATGGGCCGCAATCTCGTGTTCGGTGAGGTCGAGCTGTTCGACGAGGACGGCAAGATGGCCGTCCATGCGACCACCACCTACGCGCTCGTCAACTGAGGAAGAGGAAGGCTGTCCCGATGTTCGATCAGGTCGTATTCGCAGGCGGCGGCAATCGCTGCTGGTGGCAGGCGGGGTTCTGGAATGTCGTGCAGCCGGCGCTCGACGTGCGCCCGCGCGTGATCACCGGCATCTCGGCGGGCGCCGCGACCGCCTGCATGCTCTATACGCGCGATGCGCAATGGGTGATGCGCTATTACGCGGACGTGCTCCGGCACAACCGCAAGAACGTGTACTGGGGCAATCTGCTGCGGTCGGAGTCGGTCTTTCCGCATTACCGCATCTATCGCCAGGCTTTGCTCGACATCTACGGCGAACCGTTCGCGCAGCTCGCCGCCGCGCCGGAGATCCGGGTCGGCGTGTCGCACGTGCCGCGCTGGCTCGGCGCGCGCAGCGCGGTCGCGGCCGGGCTGATCGCGTACAACATCGAAAAATACGTGCGCAAGACGCTGCATCCGACGCTCGGCCGCACCCTCGGCTTTCGTCCCGAATTCGTGCGCGCCCAGTCCTGCACACGGGTCGAGGATCTGGCGGACCTGATCCTGCAGTCGTCATGCACGCCGCCGTTCACGCCCGTGCTGCGCCGCCAGGGTCGGCCCGTGCTCGACGGCGGGATGGTCGACAACGTGCCGGTCGGGGCGCTCGACGCAACCCCGGGGCAGGTGCTGGTGCTCGTCACGCGCCGCTATCCGCGGCCGCAGATGTTTACCGTCGCGCACGGCGAGCAGCAACGCCTGTATGTGCAGCCGTCGAGCAAGGTGCCGATCTCCAGCTGGGACTATACGAACCCGTCGCAGATGCCGCACGCCTACGACCTGGGGCGGCGTGATGGTGAGCACTTCCTCACCTCGGAGCCCGTGCTGCGCGCGGCGGAGCGCGCGCACGGATAGGCGCCGCTGGCGGGCGGGCTCAGCGCCGCGCGCGTCCCTGGTTGAGCGCTTCCGGATTCGCGACGCTCGACAGGTCGCCGCCGTCGAATGCGAGGATGTTCCGGAACGCGCCGCTGAAATACAGCTCGTAGCTCTCGCGCTCCACGTAGCCGATATGCGGCGTACAGATCACGTTCTCCATGCGCAGCAGGTTGTAGCCCTGCAGGATCGGCTCGCTCTCGTACACGTCGATCGCGACCATCCCCGGCCGGTTGTGCGACAGCGCGTTCACCAGCGCGTTTTCATCGAGGAGTTCGGCGCGGCTCGTGTTGACCAGCAGCGAGGTCGGCTTCATCCGCAGCAGGTCCTCCTGCTTGACGATGCCGCGCGTGTCGTCGTGCAGGCGCAGGTGCAGCGTCAGGATGTCCGCCTGCTCGAAGAACGCCTCGCGGCTTTCCGCGGTGGCGTGGCCGTCGGCGCGCGCCGCGTCGAGCGAGTGCTCGCGGCCCCACACCAGCACGTTCATCCCGAACGCCTTGCCGTAGCCGGCCACCATCCGGCCGATCTTGCCGTAGCCCCAGATCGCGAGGGTCTGCCCGCGCAGCACCTGGCCGAGGCCGAAGTTGGGCGGCATCGCCGAGGTCTTGAGGCCGGACTGCTGCCACGCGCCCTGCTTGAGGTTCGCGACGTACTGCGGGATGCGGCGCTGCGCGGCCATGATGAGCGCCCAGGTCAGCTCGGCCGGCGCGACCGGAGAACCGGTGCCCTCTAGCACCGCGATGCCGCGCTCGGTACAGGCGGCCAGGTCGATGTGGCTGGAAATGCGGCCGGTCTGGCTGATCATGCGCAGGTTCGGCAGCTTGCCGAGCAGCTGCGACGTGATGTGCGTGCGCTCGCGAATCAGCACGAGCGCCTCGACCTCCGCGAGCCGGCTCGCGAGCTGACCCAGGCCGCGCACCGTGTTGTTGAAGATCTTGACCTCATGGTCGGCGAGCATCTCGAAGCAGTTGAGCTTGCGGACGGCGTCCTGGTAGTCGTCAAGGATGGCAATTTTCATGGCGTAGCGTTCGCGATTCGCGCGGTTGAGCGGTGTACGGCGGGCGCCAGGCGCGCCCGGGCCCGGCTTGGGGGCCGTAATGATCCTATGACGGCAGGGTGTCAGGTGTATCTCTTTTTAACAGCTTGTTACGCCCGCTCGCAAGCGGGGGCGTCCCCGCGTTCGTCCCGCCGCGCCCGCGCGTTCGCGCCTTCCGGCCGATCCGCGGCACCCCGCCCCTGTTTCTCATTCCGTGAGCCCGCTGGTGGAGCTGCGCCGTTTTGTTTTTGAAAACAGAACAATCGCGCCTCGTCTTTGCGGGAAGCGAGCATATTTAACCGTTTTTATCGGGATGACCCCGGGTTTGGGGCAACTCTGCATGTTTTTCGCTGTCGTAGGAGAATTACTCATTTGCTTCATATTTTTGAAGCAGTAACCGGTCACAGTGGCAGGAGTTGTTTATGGATCATTTGCAGTCGATGCGAGTGTTCGTCAAGGTTGCGGATCTCGGCAGTTTCGCGCGAGCCGCCAGCGCAATGGATATCTCGAACGCGGTCGCCACCCGTCACGTCGCCGACCTCGAAGGCCGGCTCGGCACGCGTCTTCTCAATCGCACCACCCGCAGCCTCTCGCTGACCGAGTCCGGTCAGGTCTATCTGGAGCGCGCCCGGCAGATTCTCGACGAGCTGGAAGACGTCGAGCAGATGGTGGTCGCCCGCAACCACGAGCCGGTCGGCACGCTGCGCATCGTCGCGCCCGTGGTGTTCGGGCTCCATAACCTCGCCCCCGTGCTGCAAACCTATACGCAGCGCTATCCAAAGGTCATTCCCGACCTGACGCTCGTCGATCGTCAGGTCGATCTCGTCGAGGAAGGCTTCGACGTCGGCATCGTGATCGCGCGCCAGATGCGCAGCGCGAGTATTGTCACGCGTCGCTTGACAACCGGCTGCATGACCGTCTGCGCGACGCCGGGCTATCTGGAAAAGCACGGCATCCCGACCCATCCCGAGCACCTGATGGAGCATCCGTGCCTGAGCCTGCCGTCGGAGTACTGGGGCGACGAGCGGGTGTTCACCGGCGCGGAAGGGGAAGTGCGGGTGCGGCCGTCGAACGTGATCATCGCGAACAACACCGAGATGCTGCGCCAGTTCGCGCTGCTCGGCATGGGCATCGCGATCCTGCCGAGCTACCTGATCGGCGGCGATACCGCGCGCGGCCGGCTGGTGCGCCTGCTCGGCGACTATCGGCTGCCGCAGGTGGAGATCAATGTCGCCTACCCGAGCCGGCGTCACCTGCCCGCCAAGGTGCGCACCTTCATCGATCACCTGGTCGAGTACTTCAGCCAGTCGCCGGACACGATGATGGGCGAGCAATGGGCCGCGCAGGGCGGCGTCGCCGCGCCGGCGGAATCGTTCGCGGCCGAAGGGCTGGTCGAGGGCGCGGGCGCCGATCCGGCGCTGTCGCCGCGCATGCCCAAGGCGGCGGCGCGCACCCGCGCGGCCGCGCCGTCGCCGTTGTGACGGCTTGTCGGCGGCGCCTGCGGCGCGCCGCCGGCCGATAAAAAAAGCGCGGACCCGAGGTCCGCGCTTTTTTGTTGGGCGTGGCCGCTTGCGCGGTCAGGACCCGGTCTTGCGGGTCGGCGTCTTGCGCGCGGCGGTCTTGCGGGCCGGCGCGGCCTTCGCGGCGACCTTGGCCACCTTCGCCACCTTCGCCGGCGCGGCCTCCTCGGTGTCGTCCGTCGCCTTTGCGGTGGCCTTGGCGGGCGCCTTCTTCGCGGCCGCGGCCTTCGGTTCCTTCTTCTCGAACTCGAAGCCGATCTTGCCGTCCGGCTGCTTCACCAGGAAGGCCTTGAAGTTGCGCCCGGTGCGCGACGACTTGAAGTTCGGCAGCAGGTCGGTGCGGCCTTCCGACAGCAGCTTCGCCATCTGCTCGCGCGCGATCTCCTGCTGCAGGATCACCTTGCCCGAGCGGAAGTCGCAGGTCTTCGGGTTCGCGACCGAATGCTCGCAGACGAAGCTCATGCCGTGTTCGAACACGCGGCCGCTGCACTTCGGGCATGCGCCGACCGGCTCCTGCGCGGAGAAGTCCGGCGCCTCGCCGTCCTCGCCGCCCTGGTCCTGGCCGAAATCGAACTCGAGCTTGTAGTTCTTGATCTCGTCGTCGAACGACAGCTTCAGGATCGCCGAGAACGGCCGCCCCATCTTGCTGCGGAAGCCCGACAGCGGGCCGATTTCCTTCTTCTGCAGCAATTCCTCGACTTCGGGAATCTCGAACTGGCGGCTGCCCGGAATCTTCGAGATCGAGAACTCGCACTTCGTGCAGGCGAAGCGGCGGTAATTCTCCTTCACCTGGCCGCCGCAGTTCGGGCACGGCGTCTCGAGCGTCGCGTAGTCGCCCGGGATCGTGTCGGAATCGTATTCCTTCGCGCGCTTGACGATGGTTTGCGTCATCCGCGCGATTTCCTGCATGAACGCGTCACGCTGCAGGTTGCCGCGCTCCATCTGCGACAGCTTGTATTCCCATTCGCCCGTCAGCTCCGGCGCGGTCAGTTCCTTCACGCCAAGGCCGCGCAGCAGCGTCATCAGCTGGAAGGCCTTCGCGGTCGGGATCAGCTCGCGCCCTTCACGCAGCAGGTACTTCTCGCCGAGCAGGCCTTCGATGATGGCCGCGCGCGTCGCCGGCGTGCCGAGCCCCTTGGCCGCCATCGCCTCGCGCAGCTCGTCGTCTTCGACCAGCTTGCCCGCGCCTTCCATCGCCGAGAGCAGCGTCGCTTCCGAGTAGCGCGCCGGCGGCTTGGTCGCCAGCGCGTGCGCGGCGATCTTGTCGGTCTTGACCTTCTCGTTCTTCTGCACCGGCACGAGGTTCGCATCGGCGCCCTCGGCGTCGCGGCCGTACACCTGCAGCCAACCCGGCTCCACGAGCACCTTGCCCTCGGTCTTGAAGTGATGGCCCGCGACCTCGGTGATGCGGGTCGTCACCCGGGATTCGGCCGCCGGGAAGAACACCGCGAGGAAACGTTTGACCACCAGGTCGTAGAGCTTCTGCTCCGGCTCCGACAGCGATTTCGGCGCCTGCAGGGTCGGGATGATGGCGAAGTGGTCGCTGATCTTCGAGTTGTCGAAGATCCGCTTGTTCGGCTTCACCCAGCCCTTGTCGAGCACCTGCTTCGCATACGGCAGGTAGTTGTTGCTCTCCTTGAGCATCTCGAGCGTGCTCGCCACCGTGCTGAGGTAGTCCTCGGGCAGCGCGCGCGCGTCGGTACGCGGGTAGGTCAGCACCTTGTGCTTCTCGTACAGCGCCTGCGCGAGGCCGAGTGTGTTCTTCGCCGAGAACCCGAAGCGGCTGTTCGCCTCGCGCTGCAGGCTCGTCAGGTCGTACAGCAGCGGCGACAGCTGGGTCGACGGCTTCGATTCCTCGGTGACGGTGCCCAGCTGGTCGCGGCAGGCCGCGACGATCGTCTCGGCGGCCGGCACGCTCCAGAGCCGCGAGTCGCGCCGCTCCGGATCGAACTCGTCCTTCTTGAACTTGGGGTCGAACCAGCGGCCCTCGTAGAAGCCGCCCGCGCAGACGAATTCCGCGCGCACTTCCCAGTAGTCGCGCGACACGAAGCGGCGGATTTTCTCCTCGCGTTCGACGACGATCGACAGGGTGGGGGTCTGCACGCGGCCGACCGTGGTCAGGAAGAACCCGCCGCCCTTGCTGTTGAACGCGGTCATCGCGCGGGTGCCGTTGATGCCGACGAGCCAGTCGGCTTCCGAGCGGCACCGCGCGGCGTCGGCGAGCGGCTGCATGTCCGTGTCGCTGCGCAGGTGCGCGAAGCCGTCGCGGATCGCGGCCGGGGTCATCGACTGAAGCCACAGGCGCTGGACCGGCTGCTTGGCCTTCGCGTGCTGCGCGATCAGGCGGAAGATCAGCTCGCCCTCGCGCCCCGCGTCGCAGGCGTTGATCAGGCGCTCGACGTCCTTGCGCTTCATCAGCTTGGTCAGGACCTTGAGGCGCGATTCGCTCTTGGCGATCGGGTTCAGGTCGAAATGCGGCGGGATCACGGGCAGGTGCGCGAAGCTCCACTTGCCGCGCTTGACCTCGTACTCCTCGGGCGCGGCGATCTCCAGCAGGTGACCGACGGCCGACGACAGGACGTACTCGTCGCTTTCGTAGTATTCGTCATGCTTCGTAAAGCCGCCCAAAGCGCGCGCGATGTCGTTCGCGACAGAAGGCTTTTCCGCAATGATGAGTGCTTTGGACATGACTAATGTGTATTGGTAGACCGGACAGGCCGGTTAACGGCCCTTTTACGACGGCTTTATAGCACATGGCGCGGAATCGGCTGCCGCCATGTATGAAAAGCGGGTCATCATAAGTGGGGGCCGGGGCGGCGGCAAGCGTGACGGGACCCGGCGATGTAAACCCGGAGCAAATACCGGCGGCAGGTGGCAGGCCTGCCGGGCCGCCCGCGCCTCAGGCCGGCGCGTCGAGCAGGTTGCGCAGCTTCGGCGCGTGCGGCACGCCCGGCACCGCGCTCAGGTCGCTCAGCATCCGTTCGACGATCGCCGCGTGAGGCAGCACGGTGCCGAAAAAGCGCACGGCGTGGTCGTCCTCGATCAGGACCGTCGGGAAGTTTTCGACGTCGAGATCGTCGAGCTGGTCGGCGTGGGTCTCGATATCGATCCAGGCGAAGCAGAGCTCGGGGTGCGCGTCGGCGAGCTGGTCGAACGTGGTCCGGTAGTCGCGGCAGGTGCCGCACCAATCGGCGCAGAGGCACACGACCAGCAGCGTCGCGGGATTCCGGAGGCGCTTGGCGATCCGATCGGCGTCGGTGTCGAGATTCAGCGCGGGCATTGCGGTTCCTTGCATGATGAATGGAAGGCGGAAGCGCCTATTCGCGAAAATTTAGCACGCCGGGCCCGCCGCCGGTTTGCGCGGTGTCCGGCGCCGCGACGACGCGGACCAGCCGGCCGCCGGGCAATCGTGCGATCTGGCCCGATAACTCCAGTTCGAGCAGGAGGCGCGGCAGCCGGTCCGGCGCGACGCCGCAGCGCGCGGCCAGCAGGTCGGGCGGCAGCGGGGCGTGGCCGAGCGCGGCGAGCACGGCGCCTGCCTCGCCCGCGGGTGCGGCGGCTGCGGGGCCGGGCTCCCGCGCGGCCGGCAGGCCGAATTCCTCGAGAATGTCGTCGACGGTTTCGACGAGCTTCGCGCCGTCGCGCAGCAGCGCATGGCAGCCGCGCGACTGCGGCGCGTGGATTGAGCCGGGCACGGCGAATACGTCCCGGCCCAGTTCGTTCGCGAGGCGCGCGGTGATCAGCGAACCCGAGCGCGGCGCGGCCTCGACCACCAGCACGCCGTCCGCGAGCGCGGCGATCAGCCGGTTGCGCTGCGGGAAGTGCGCGGCGCGCGCCGGCGTGCCCAGCGGCCATTCGGAGACGAGTGCGCCGCGCACGGCGATCTCGCGCGCGAGCGCGTGGTGCCGGGCCGGGTAGACGAGATCGGCGCCGGTGCCGACCACCGCGAGCGTGCCGCCCGCGCCGGCGAGGCCGCCCTGGTGGGCGGCGCCGTCGATGCCGCGCGCGAGGCCGGACACGACCGCGAGGCCCGCGTCCGACAGCGCGCGGGCGAAGCGCTCGGCGTCGATCAGCCCTTGCGGGGTGGCGGCGCGACTGCCGACGATCGCGATGCCGCGCGCGGCCAGCAGTGCGACGCGGCCTCTTACATATAGCAGCGGCGGCGGATCGTAGAGCGTGGCGAGCCGCGGCGGGTAGGCCGGGTTGCCCCAGGTGACGAGCGCGTGGCCCGGCTGCGCCAGCCAGTCGAGGGTGCGCGCGACCTGCCGCGCGAGGTCGGCGGGGGGCGGCGCGAGCGCGGCGCGCGCGGCCGCGTCGCCGACGAGCGGGACGAGCGCCGAGTGGGTCGAGGCGAACAGCGCGTCCGGCGTCGCGAAGGCGTCCAGCAGGCGGCGCCAGGCCGCTGCGGGCAGGCCGGGCGCCGCCGCGAGCCGCAGCCAGCCGGCGAGCGAGGCGGTGCTCAGCGGCGGCGGCGACAAGACGAACTCCTCCAGACGCACGTCCAGCGGGCCTGACGATGCCGTGGTAAAATTTTCATCATCCGAAATAAAACGACGTGCCACGCGCGACTGCCCGTGGCGGATTGCCCGGCGCGGCACAGGCCGCGCTTTCCGTGCCCATCTTCGCGACCGCGCGCGGTCCGCGCCAGTCGGCCGGATGGCCGACGAGGGCGTTTCACCCGTTTCCATCGAACCTGACACCATGGCTTTGCTGAACATCCTCCATTACCCCGACAAGCGGCTGCACAAGGTCGCCAAGCCGGTCGAGAAAGTCGACGACCGGATCCGCAAGCTCGTCGCCGACATGGCCGAGACCATGTACGCGGCGCCCGGCATCGGGCTCGCCGCGACGCAGGTCGACGTGCATGAGCGCGTGGTCGTGATCGACGTGTCCGAGGACAAGAGCGAACTGCGCGCCTTCATCAACCCGGAGCTGGTCTGGTCGAGCGACGGCCGCCAGATCTACGAGGAAGGCTGTCTGTCGGTGCCGGGTGTCTACGACGAGGTCGAGCGCGCCGAGCAGGTGCGGGTGCGCGCGCTCGACGAGCACGGCGAGACCTTCGAGCTGGACTGCGAGGGCCTGCTGGCCGTGTGCATCCAGCACGAAATGGATCACCTGCTGGGGCGCGTGTTCGTGGAATACCTGTCGCCGCTCAAGCAGAACCGCATCAAGACCAAGATGAAGAAGCTCGAACGCGCGATGTGACGCGCGGCCGTTCCTGATCGATTGCTCCATGACACATTCGTTGCGCGTCATTTTCGCCGGCACGCCGGAATTCGCCGCGGCGGCGCTGGCCGCGATCCACGAGGCCGGCTTCGCGGTTCCGCTCGTGCTGACCCAGCCCGACCGGCCGGCCGGCCGAGGGATGAAGCTGCAGGCCAGCGCGGTCAAGCGCTACGCGCTCGAGCACGGGCTGCCGGTCGCCCAGCCGCCGTCGCTGCGCCGCACCGGCAAGTATCCGGCCGAGGCCGCCGCCGCGCTCGATATGCTGCGCGCGACGCCGCATGACGTGATGGTCGTCGCCGCCTACGGACTGCTGTTGCCGCAGGAGGTGCTCGATCTGCCGCGTCATGGCTGCATCAACATCCACGCCTCGCTGCTGCCGCGCTGGCGCGGCGCGGCGCCGATCCACCGGGCGCTCGAGGCGGGCGACGCGGAAACCGGCGTGACGCTGATGCAGATGGACGCGGGGCTCGACACCGGCGCGATGCTGAGCGAGGCGCGCACGCCGATCGCCGTGGACGACACCACGGCGACGCTGCACGACAAGCTGGCCGCGCAGGGTGCGCGCCTCATCGTCGAGGCGCTGGTCGAACTCGAGCGCAGCGGCGCGCTGGCGTCGACGCCGCAGCCGGCCGCTGGGGTGACCTATGCGGAGAAGATTGCGAAGCACGAGGCGGCGCTCGACTGGCGCGAGCCGGCTGAGGTGCTGGCGCGCCGGGTGCGCGCATTCGATCCGTTCCCCGGCGGGGCCGGCACGCTCGACGGCGCGACGCTCAAGCTGTGGGCGGCCGACGCGGCGCCCGCGCGCGGCGCGGCTGAGCCCGGCACGATCGTCGAGGCCGGGCCGGATGGCGTCGTGGTGGCGTGCGGTGCGGGCGCATTGCGCGTGACCCAGCTGCAGAAGCCGGGCGGCAAGCGGCTGCCGGTCCGCGAATTCCTCGCGGGCGCGCCGCTCGAGGCCGGCCAGCGTTTCGCTTTGCCGGAGTCGGAGCAGGCCGCGGGCTGAGCGCGGCGCGCGTTGGGTCGGCGCGATCCGTGGTGCGACGGCGAGTTGCCGCTTGACGGATATCGTTCAGTGAATGGGGGCGTGGCGGATTGCCGCCCAATGGATCGCCGCCCGATAGAGGACCGCCCGATAGGGCCGCCCGACGGATCGCCGCCCGACGGATCGCCGTCCCCGACAGACCACCGTCCGGCAACTCACCCCCATCGATCCCGGATGCGCTGCGCCGTCACGGCGCGCGTAAAATTCGCCTATTCCGATATCGCGTTTCCCTGAGGCTTCCCATGTTCGGCATCACCCATCTCGAGTTCTTCGTCGCGGCCGTGTTCCTGCTGAACATCACGCCCGGGCCGGACACGGCCTACATCGTCGGGCGCAGCGTGGCCCAGGGGCGGCGCGCGGGGCTCATGTCCGGGCTGGGGATCTCGGCCGGGTGCTGCGTGCATGTGATCGCGAGCGCATTCGGGCTGACCGCGCTGCTCGCCGCGTCGGCCACGGCGTTCACGGTGATCAAGATCGTCGGCGCGCTCTACCTGATCTACCTCGGCGTGCGGCTCATCTTGACGAAACCGGACCCGGCGGCCGCACCGGCCGACGCGACGGCGCGCGGCGCCGACAAATCCCTGCGGCAGTTGTTCGTGCAGGGTTTTCTCACCAACGTGCTGAATCCGAAGGTCGTGCTGTTCTTCGTGTCGTTCTTCCCCCAATTCGTGGCGGCCGACAGCCCCAGCAAGACGCTCGCGTTCCTCACGCTCGGCGCGGTGTTCGCGACGATGAGCACGATCTGGTGCTGCATCGTCGCGTGGGTCGCGGGGACGGTCACGGCGCGTTTCTCCGGCCAGCCGGGCGTGAAGAAATGGCTGGACCGTGGCGTCGGCGGCGCCTTCGTCGGACTCGGGCTCAAGCTCGCGGCCATGCAGCGGTGATACGGTGAGATTGAATTTTCTCGACGCGCCCCTATCTAACAAATCGCTTACAATCAAAGGTCGCCGCCGATAGTGCGCGCGGTCCCGTTCCCGCAATCCGGGCAAGGAGTAGATTATGTTCAATTGGGTCAAAACGGCGATGCTGATGGCCGCGATCACGGCCCTGTTCATCGCGATCGGCGGCATGATCGGCGGTTCGCGTGGCATGACGATCGCGTTGCTGATCGCGCTCGGCATGAATTTCTTCTCGTACTGGTTCTCCGACAAGATGGTGCTGCGCATGTACAACGCGCAGGAAGTCGACGAGGCCACCGCGCCGCAGTTCTACCGGATGGTGCGCGAGCTCGCGACCCGCGCGAACCTGCCGATGCCGCGCGTGTACCTGATCAACGAAGACGCGCCGAACGCGTTCGCGACCGGCCGCAATCCGGAGCACGCGGCCGTGGCGGCCACGACGGGCATCCTGCGCGTGCTGTCGGAGCGCGAGATGCGCGGCGTGATGGCGCACGAGCTGGCGCACGTGAAGCACCGCGACATCCTGATCTCGACGATCTCCGCGACGATGGCGGGCGCGATCTCGGCGCTCGCGAATTTCGCGATGTTCTTTGGCGGGCGCGACGAGAACGGCCGTCCGACCAACCCGATCGCGGGCATCGCGGTCGCGCTGCTCGCGCCGATCGCGGGCGCGCTGATCCAGATGGCGATCTCGCGCGCGCGCGAGTTCGAGGCGGACCGCGGCGGCGCGCAGATCTCGGGTGATCCGCAGGCGCTTGCGTCGGCGCTCGACAAGATCCATCGCTACGCGGCAGGGATCCCGTTCCCGGCTGCCGAGGCGCATCCGGCCACCGCGCAGATGATGATCATGAACCCGCTGTCGGGCGGGGGGCTGCAGAACCTGTTCTCGACCCACCCCGCGACCGAGGAGCGCATCGCGCGCCTGATGGAGATGGCGCGCACGGGCCGCTTCGACTGATCCGCCGCGCCCGCCGCATTCCCACGCGCCCCGCCGGCCTCGCGCCCGCGGGGCGCATTGCATTCGGTCTCCCGAAGGATCGCGCGCGCGGCGCGCTAGAATGTCGAGTTTCAGGCTGCGCGGGTCCGCCCGCCCTCCGCCCGCCGTCGCTACTCGTTCGATGACCCAGACTCGCCGCTCCTCCCATTCCCGTTCGTCGTCCGCGCCGGTCCGCTCGCGCACCGGTTTCCTGCCGCCGCTGCACCTGGCGCCCGATTCGCTCGGCTTCGCGCTCGACGGCGCCGCGCAGGCGGTCGCCGCCGTGCGCCGTGGTTCGGCGCTGCCGGCCGCGCTGTCCGCCGTGCAGGCGACCCTGTCCGCCGAGGCGCAGCCGGTCGCGCGCGGCGCGATCCAGGATCTCGCCTATCGCGCGATGCGCCGCCTCGGCGCGACCGACTGGCTGATCGGCCAGCTGGTCGGCAAGGCGCCGCCGGATCAGGTGCGCGCGCTGCTCGGCTGCGCGCTCGCGCTGCTGCTCGACGACGGTGAGCAGGCAGCCTATTCGTCGTTCACGGTGGTCGACCAGGCCGTGTCCGCGGTGGGCGCGCGTCGTGAATATGCGTTTGCGAAAGGGCTCGTGAACGCGGTGCTGCGCCGTTTCCTGCGCGAGCGCGATGCGTGGCGCGAGGCGCTGGACGGCAATCGCGCCGCGCGCTGGAACTACCCGGCCTGGTGGATCGACGCGGTCGAGCGCGCGTGGCCCGATGCATGGCGGCAGATCCTCGCCGCGGGCGACGTGCCCGGCCCGCTGACGCTGCGCGTGAACGCGCGGCGCGGCGCGGTCGAGGCGTATCTCGACACCTTGCGCGCGCACGGGATCGAGGCGACGCGGGCGGGGCGGCATGCGGTGCGGCTCGCGGCGCCGTTGCCGGTCGAGCGGATTCCGGGCTTCGCGGCGGGCGAGGTCTCGGTGCAGGACGCCGGCGCGCAGCTCGCGGCGGAATGGCTCGGCGCGCGCGACGGCATGCGCGTGCTCGACGCCTGCGCGGCGCCGGGCGGCAAGACGGGGCATCTCCTCGAACTGGCGGACGTCGAGGTGGTCGCGCTCGAGAGCGACGCGGCGCGCGCGGCGCGCATCGGGGAGAACCTCGCGCGGCTGTCGCTCGCGGCCGAGGTGCGGGTCGGCGACGCCGGCGCTCCGTCCGCGTGGCACGACGGTCGTCCGTTCGACCGGATCCTCGCCGACGTGCCGTGCTCGGCCTCGGGCATCGTGCGCCGCCATCCGGACATCCGCTGGCTGCGTCGGCCGGCCGACCTCGCGGCGCTCGTCGCCGAGCAGCGCCGGATCCTCGCGGCGCTGTGGCCGCTCGTGAAGCCGGGCGGCGAATTGCTCTACGTTACATGCTCGATCTTTCCCGAAGAAGGCGAGATGCAGGCGCGCTGGTTTGAAGAGGCCTATCAAGATGCGGTACGATTGGACGCGCCCGGGCAGCTGTTGCCGCGGGCCGCTCCAGGCGGGTCGCACGCCGCGCACGACACCAGCCAGCACACCGATCACGACGGATTTTTCTACGCGCGTTTCCAGAAACGGTGACGATCAAACATCTTCTTCCATTCCGGCTCGCGGCCGCGCTCGTGATGGCGCTGGCCTTGTGTCTGGCCGTCGTCGCGCGGGCCGAGCCGGTCGCCGTGCAACGCGCCTCGCTGCAGTCGGACGGCAGCGGCTGGAGCCTTGACGCCCGTTTCGACTTCGAGCTGAACGCCAATCTCGAGGATGCGGTCAACAAGGGCATCCCGCTTTATTTCACGACCGACTTCGAGCTCAGCCGCGCGCGCTGGTACTGGTTCGACGAGCAGCCGGTGTCGGTGTCGCAGACGATCCGCCTGTCGTTCCAGCCGCTCACGCGCGAGTACCGGGTGTCGACGGGCGGCCTGCAACTGGGCTTCCCGTCCCTGAAGGAGGCGCTCGCGGTGATCAAGCACGTGACCTCATGGCACGTGATCGACAAGAGCCAGGTGCGCGCCGGCGAAACCTACACGGCATCGGTGCGCATGCAGCTCGATACCGCGCTGATGCCCAAGCCGTTCCAGGTCGACGCGGTGAACAACCGCGACTGGAGCCTCGTTTCCGACTGGAAGCGCTTTACCTTCACGGTGGCCGATCGTGCTAAATAGAGTGCGCCGCGCGACCAGCGGGAAAAGCATCCTGATCCGCGTGATCGTGTCGACGGTCGCCGTCACCGCGCTGCTGCTGCTCGTGCTGCTCGCGGCCGCGAGCGCGAACACCGAATTCTTCGACCGCTACTACTCGTGGCTGTACGCGGCCAACATCATCGTCGCGATGGTGTTCCTGCTGGTCGTGCTCGGGCTCGTCGGGATGATCCTGCTGCGGCTGCGCAAGGGCAAGTTCGGCACCCGGCTGCTCGCGAAGCTCGCGATCTTCTTCACGCTCGTCGGCGTGGTGCCGGGCGGCATCATCTACATCGTGTCGTACCAGTTCGTGTCGCGCAGCATCGAATCGTGGTTCGACGTGAACGTCGAGACCGCGCTGACGGCGGGCCTCAACCTCGGCCGCGGGATGCTCGACACCTCGCTGTCCGACCTGCAGACCAAGGCGCGCCTGATGGCCGACCAGCTCGCGAGCGCCGACACCCACACCAACGGCACCACGCTCACGCTGCTGCGCCTGCGCGACCAGTTCAGCGTGCAGGACGCGACCATCGTCGAGCCCGGCCGCAACGGCCCGGGCGCCGCGCCGGACCTGCACATCGTCGCGCAGGCGTCGGGCAACTTCACCGCGCTGATCCCGGACGACATGCCGACGCCGATGATGCTGGGCCAGGCGCGCGAGCACGGCGGCTACGCGGCGATCGAGGGCGAGGTGGACGGCGATCCGCGCGCCCAGGGGTCGAAGGGCGCGCTGCGGCTGCGCGTGGTGCAGCGGATCCCCGATGCGAGCACCGCGCTGCTGCAGCCCGTCGAGCGCTTCCTGCAGCTGACCCAGCCGGTGTCGCCCACGCTCGCGCGCAACGCCGACGCGGTGCAGCGCGCGTACCGCGAATACCAGGAGAAGTCGCTCGGCCGCAGCGGCCTGCGCAAGATGTACATCGGCACGCTGACGCTCGCCCTGTTCCTCGCCACCTTCATCGCGATGATGATCGCGCTCGCGCTCGGCAACCAGCTCGCGCGGCCGCTGTTCCTGCTCGCGCAGGGCACGAAGGAAGTGGCGGAGGGCGATTACACGCCGAAGCGCGAGATCAAGACGCGCGACGAGCTGGGCTTCCTGACCCAGTCGTTCAACGCGATGACGCGGCAGCTGTCCGAGGCGCGGCTCGCGGTCGAGAAGAACCGGGTCGCGCTCGAGCATTCGAAGACCTACCTCGAAAGCATTCTCGCGAACCTGACGGCGGGTGTGTTCGTGCTCGACCGGCAGTTCCGCCTGACCACCGCGAACCGCGGCGCGGAGCGGATCTTCCGGCAGCCGTTCAATTCGCTGATCGGCACGACGCTCGACCAGATCGGCGTGGTCGCGGGGTTCGGCTCGATGGTGCGCAAGGCGTTCGCGGATCGCGAGGCGGCGGGGCAGGCGGGCGCAGAGGATCGCGGCCACTGGCAGCAGCAGTTCGCGGTGGAGGTGCCGGGCGAGAGCGATCCGCTGACGCTGCTGGTGCGGGGCACGCGCCTCGTGTCGACGCTCGCCGGGCAGGTCGAGGATCCGCAGACGGCCGGCTACGTGGTCGTGTTCGACGACATCTCCGACGTGATCTCCGCGCAGCGCTCGGTCGCGTGGGGCGAGGTCGCGCGGCGTCTCGCGCACGAGATCAAGAATCCGCTCACGCCGATCCAGCTGTCGGCGGAGCGCCTGCAGATGAAGCTCGCGGACAAGCTCGCGGCGCCCGACGCCGAGGTGCTCAAGCGCGGCGCGACGACGATCGTCAACCAGGTGGCCGCGATGAAGCGCATGGTCGACGATTTCCGCGAATACGCGCGCACGCCGCCCGTGGTGCTCGCGAACCTGCAGCTCAACGATCTGGTCAGCGAAGTATTGACGCTGTATGGCGTCGGCGAGGGCAAGAGCACAATCGTGGTCGAGCAGGGGCCGTTGCCGGTGATTCGCGGCGACGCGACCCAATTGCGGCAGGTGATTCACAACCTGCTGCAAAACGCGCAGGACGCGGTGGCGGATCTCGAGCCGCCTCGTGTGTGGCTCGAAACCAAGACAGTAGAATATGGCGATCCCGACGCCGACGGAAAGACGCGCATCGCGGTGCGTCTGACCGTCTCCGACAACGGCCCGGGTTTTCCCGCGCGCATCCTGACCCGGGCGTTCGAGCCCTACGTGACGACGAAGGCGAAGGGCACGGGGCTCGGTCTCGCGACGGTGAAGAAGATCGTCGACGAACACGGGGCGCGGATCGATCTGCGCAACCGGATGCAGGGCGAGGTCGTGGAAGGCGCGCAGGTCTCGATCCTGTTCCTGCAGATGGCGGACGACGCAACGGGCGCCGAGGGCGGAGCGCGCGGTGCGGCGGCACCCGCAAAGACAAAAGCAACTGTGCAGACAAAGGCAGCGTAAATGGCAACCATCCTGGTGGTAGATGATGAAATGGGCATCCGGGAATTGCTCTCGGAGATCCTCAGCGACGAAGGACATGTCGTGGAAGTGGCGGAGAACGCGCAGGCTGCGCGTGACTACCGGCTGCGTCAGGCGCCCGATCTCGTGCTGCTCGATATCTGGATGCCGGACACCGACGGCGTCACGCTGCTCAAGGAGTGGGCGAGCCAGGGGCAGCTCACGATGCCGGTCATCATGATGTCCGGCCACGCGACGATCGATACCGCGGTCGAGGCGACCAAGATCGGCGCGCTCGATTTCCTCGAGAAGCCGATCGCGTTGCAGAAGCTCCTGAAGTCGGTCGAGCACGGCCTCGCGCGCGGCGCGGCGCCGCTGTCGCTCAACCCGGCCGCGAAGGTGGCGACGGGGCCGGCCGCGGTGGCCTCGGCCGCCGCGCTGCCGGGTTTCGGCGACGAGAGCGGCGCGGGGGGCGCGGGCCAGACCGCGGCGATCCCGTTCGACATCCCGCTGCGCGAGGCGCGCGATGCATTCGAGCGCGCTTACTTCGAGTATCACCTCGCGCGCGAGAACGGCAGCATGACGCGGGTCGCGGAAAAGACCGGCCTGGAGCGCACGCACCTGTATCGCAAGCTCAAGCAGCTGGGCGTCGAGTTGGGCAAGAAGCCGGCCGAGGGCGCGGTTTAAAAAGTGAAGAAAAGGGCTTGAGCAGGCTGTCGTCCTTTGCTATACTCTTTTTTCTTCGTGGCCCGGTAGCTCAGTTGGTAGAGCAGCGGATTGAAAATCCGCGTGTCGTTGGTTCGATTCCGACCCAGGCCACCAGCAGTATTCAACCCCAAGAATCCGCCGATTCTTGGGGTTTTTCGTTTGTGGGACCAGGTTGCCGGCGCGCGGCCCGGACGGGGCCGGCGTGATAAAATCCTCGTCGGCTCAAAGACTTAAAGGACTTGAGGGCGCGCCACGGGCGCCGCAAGTCCTTTTTCGTTTCGGCGCGCGATGCGCGGCGCCCGACGGATCAGCGGTATAAGCGCCGGGCCGTATCCGGCCGGGGTGCGCTGCCTATACTGCAGGAGCCGGCCAGGCCGGTGCGTGCCGGCCGTCCGGCGGCAAGAGGCCGCCGCGGGCGCAGCGCGGCGCGCGCTCATCATTCACGGAGTATCACGGTGATTCGGACAGACGCTAAAGACGGCGCGCTCGTGTTGTTTTCCGGCGGTCAGGACTCGGCCACGTGCCTCGCCTGGGCGCTCGAGCGCTATCAGACCGTCGAGACGCTGGGCTTCGACTACGGACAGCGGCATCGCGTCGAGCTGGAATGCCGCGACGGCGTGCGCGACGCGCTCAAGCACCGCTTCCCGCAGTGGGCGGGCCGGCTCGGCGACGATCACATGATCGACCTGTCGGTGCTCGGCGCGATCAGCGACACGGCGATGACGCGCTCGATCGAGATCGAGACCGCCGCGAACGGGCTGCCGAACACCTTCGTGCCGGGCCGCAACCTGATGTTCATGACGATCGCGGCCGCGGTCGCCTATCGGCGCGGGCTGCGCGTGCTGGTCGGCGGGATGTGCGAGACGGATTTCTCGGGCTATCCCGACTGCCGCGACGATACGATGAAGGCGCTGCAGGTCGCGCTGAACCTCGGCATGGACACGCGCATCGTGCTGGAAACGCCGCTGATGTGGCTCGACAAGGCCGACACCTGGCGGCTCGCGGAGCAGCTGGGCGGCACGCCGCTCGTCGAGCTGATCCGGGTCGACACCCACACCTGTTATGTCGGCGAGCGCGCCGAACTGCACCACTGGGGTTTCGGCTGCGGCGAATGTCCGGCCTGCAAGCTGCGCAAGCGCGGCCACGAGGCCTATCTGAAGGGCGAACAGGTGACGGAAGCGCCGCACTGAGGCGCACGCACGAACATACGGCCGCTCGGCGGCCATCAGACGAAAGGATGCCGCGGCGTGGCCGCGGCGACGCAACATGACGTACGCGGTCAAGGAAATCTTCTACACATTGCAGGGCGAGGGCGCGAATGCCGGGCGTCCGGCCGTGTTCTGCCGGTTCGCCGGCTGCAATCTGTGGTCGGGCCGCGAGGAGGATCGCGCGGCCGCCGTCTGCCGCTTCTGCGACACCGACTTCGTCGGCACCGACGGCGAGAACGGCGGCAAGTTCAAGGACGCGGCCGAGCTGGTCGCGCGGATCGCGTCGCTGTGGCCCGTCGGCGAGGCGCACCGCTTCGTCGTCTGCACGGGCGGCGAACCGATGCTGCAGATCGATGCGCCGCTCGTCGACGCCTTGCATGCGGCGGGCTTCGAGATCGCGATCGAGACCAACGGCTCGCTGCCGGTGCTCGAATCGATCGACTGGATCTGCGTGAGCCCGAAGGCCGACGCGCCGCTCGTCGTCACCCGGGGCGACGAGCTGAAGGTGGTGGTGCCGCAGGACAACCAGCGCCTCGCCGAGTACGCGAAGCTCGATTTCTCGCACTTCCTCGTGCAGCCGATGGACGGCCCCGCGCGCGACTTCAACACGAAGCTCGCGATCGATTGGTGCAAGCGTCATCCGCAATGGCGGCTGTCGATGCAGACCCACAAGTACCTGAACATTCCCTGAGCCGCGAGCGTCATTCACCGTGCTGATTACCCGAAAACTCGAATTCGACGCGGGCCACCGCATCCCGGACCACCGCAGCCAGTGCCGCAACCTGCATGGCCATCGCTACGTGCTCGAAATCACGCTGCGCGGCGACCTGGTCGACACCGAAGGCGCGCCGGACCGCGGCATGGTCATGGATTTCGCGGACGTGAAGGCGCTCGCGATGGAGCACCTCGTCAGCAAGTGGGACCACGCGTTCCTCGTGTACGCGCGCGACGAGGTCGTGCGCTCGTTCCTCGAGCAGATGGCCGACCACAAGACGATCGTGCTTGACCGGATCCCGACCGTGGAAAACCTCGCGGCCGTCGCGTTCGACATCCTCGCGAACGTCTACGACGCGCACTACGGCGTGAACCTGCGGCTCGAACGCGTGCGGCTGTACGAAACGCCGAACTGCTGGGCCGACGTCGAGCGCGAGCCCGGCCGCTGAGCCCGCGCGGACGCCGCCGTCCGCCATTTCCCCTCCTGTTCCGGCGCGGCTGCCGCCGGATTCCCGCTCTCCCGCCGCCGTCGCGAGTATGATCAGCACGATCCGCCGCGCGGCGATGCGCCCGCGCGGCGGAGCCGCGTCGCCGGCCGTCGGCGGGCGACGCTACCGTGTCTGGGTTCGCCATGCCCCGGGAGACCGTCGATGAGCACCCTCACCAACGCGCTGAAGGCGCGCCTCGCCGAAGGCGACGAGCCCTTGTTCGGCCTGTGGCTGTCGCTCGGGAGCGAGGCCGCGACCGAAGCGCTCGCCCATGCCGGCTTCGACTGGCTGTGCATCGACATGGAGCACGCGCCGAACGACGCGCGCGACGTCGCCGCGCAACTGCGCGCGCTGGCCGCCGCGCATTTGCCGAGCGAGCCCGTCGTGCGGGTGCCGGCGCGCGAGCCGTGGCTCGTCAAGCAGGCGCTCGACGCGGGCGCCCGCACGCTGATGTTCCCCAACATCGAGACGCAGGACGAGGCGCGCCACGCGGTGCGGCTGACCCGCTATCCGTCGCCCGAGGCGCCCGACGGCCTGCGCGGCGTGGCCGGCATCGTGCGGGCGGCCGCCTACGGGATGCGGCGCGACTACCTGCAAGGCGCGAACGCGCAGATCGCCACGATCGTGCAGATCGAATCGGCGCGTGCGCTCGACGAGGTCGAGCGGATCGCCGCGACGCCGGGCGTCGACTGCCTGTTCATCGGCCCGGCGGACCTCGCGGCGAGCCTCGGGCACCTGGGCGACGGCAGGCATCCGAGCGTCGAGGCCGCGCTCGCGCGGGTGCTCGCGGCGGGGCGCCAGGCGGGCGTGCCGGTCGGGATCTTCGCGGCCGACAGCGCGCAGGCGCGCCAGTATCGCGACGCGGGGTTCCGGGTGATCGCGCTGTCGGCCGACGTGGCGTGGCTGCTGCGCGCGACGCGGCAGGCCCTGCAGGAGGCGCGCTCATGAAGCCCGCGGACCGCCGGGCGGCATGGTGCGGCGCGGCCGTGCTCGCCATCGCGAGCGCGGGGGCGGCCGCGCAGGCCTCGCATCCGCATGCGCAGCCCGATCCCGGGCGCGAGACGGCGTCGGCGATCGCCGACTACAACGCCGGCGACTATCGCGCCGCGCTGGTGCAGTTCCGCGACGCGGCCGAGCGCGGCGACCGGCTCGCCGAATTCAACTACGCGATGATGATGATCACGGGCGAGGGGGTGACGGCGAACGTGCCCGAGGGCTTGCGCTGGCTGCGTCAGGCGGCCGATGCGGGCATGTCGCATGCGCAGTACGTGTACGGGACGATGTTCGACGACGGGCAGTTCGTCGCGCGCGACCCGGCGCAGGCGCACCACTGGTTTCTGAAGGCCGCGCAGCAGGGCCACGTGCAGGCGGAACTCGCGCTCGCGAACCAGTTCCTCGACGGGCGCGGCACACCGCGCGACAACCGGCAGGCGTTCGTCTGGTACAAGCAGGCGGCGGACGCGGGCGACCCGACCGCGCAATACGTGACCGCATCGTTCTACGAGCGCGGCGGCGACGGGGTCACGCCGAACCTGAACATCGCACGCGCCTACTATGCGGCGGCCGCGGCACAGGGCGACGAGGCCGCCGGGCTCAAGTTCAAGGAGCTGAGCGCGGCGCTGCGCGCGCCGCCGGCCGCGGGCGGGTCGGCCGCGCGGCCGCAGTGAGCGGGGGCCGGCGCGGGACGCCGGCCGTGAGGCCGCTCAGCTTTTCATCAGGCGCTTTTGCCGGCCGACGCTCATGATGAGGCCGACCGCGATGCCGAGCGTGGTGAGCGCGGTGCCGCCGTAGCTCATGAACGGCAGCGGCACGCCGACCACCGGCAGCACGCCGCTGACCATCCCGATGTTGACGAACGCATAGACGAAGAACGCGAGGGTGAGCGAGCCCGCGAGCAGGCGCCCGAACAGCGTCGCGCCCTGCGCGGCGATGAACAGCCCGCGCGCGATCAGCGCCATGTACAGCACGAGCAGCGTGAGCCCGCCCGCCAGGCCGAACTCCTCGGAGAACACCGCGAAGATGAAATCGGTGTGCTTTTCCGGAATGAACTCGAGGTGCGCCTGCGTGCCCTTCAGGTAACCCTTGCCGAGCGCGCCGCCCGAGCCGATCGCGATCACCGCCTGGATCGTGTGGAAGCCCTTGCCGAGCGGATCGGAGGTCGGGTCGAGCAGGGTGCAGACACGGTGCTTCTGGTAATCGTGCATGAGCGGCCAGACCACCTCCGGCTGGCAGATCCGCTCCTCGAACACGGCGATCGAGCCCACCGCGATCACGCCGGCGACGAGCACCGGCACGATCAGCTTGAACGACAGGCCCGCGAGATAGATCACGAACAGGCCGGCCGCGAACACCAGGAGGCCGGTGCCGAGGTCGGGCTGCTTCGCGATCAGGCCGACCGGCACGAGCAGGATCCCGAACGCGACCACGAAGTCGTACCAGCGCAGGCTGCCCTCGCGGCGCTGGTAGTACCAGGCGAGCATCAGCGGGGTGGCGATCTTGAGGATCTCGGACGGCTGGATCACGACGCCGACGTTCAGCCAGCGCTTCGCGCCCTTCTTGGTCATCCCGAACAGCGCCACCGCGACCAGCAGCGCGACGCCGAAGGTATAGAGCGGCACCGCGAAGCGCATCAGCGTCGACGGCGGGATATTGGCGATCACCCACATCAGCACGAACGTCAGCAGGATGTTGCGCAGCTGATCCTCCACGCGGCCGGGCATGTCGATGCTCGCGCTGTAGAGCGTCACGATACCGACGCACAGCAGCAGGAACACGATCAGGGCGAGCGGGCGGTCGAAGCCCGCGAACATCTGCTTGACCTTGTCGAGCCAGGCGCGCTTGTCGAATTGCATGCCTTTCTCCGTTAATCGTCGGCGCCGGCGCGGGCCGGCTGGTCGGGGGCGCTGCGCGGGTCGTCGCGCGGCGCGACCGCGACGGGCGCGGCCTCGCTGGCGGGCGC
>NZ_JBXAPG010000048.1:0-56682 GCF_058803765.1 Burkholderia sp. GW821-FHT14F03 | reverse complement strand
CGCCGCGCCCGCGCCCCCGCGCGCGGCGAAGCGCTCGCGCCCGGCCGCGCCGCCCTGGCGGCCGGTCGCCGCCATCTGGATCGTGACCGTGCTGATCTACGGCGTGCAGACCTCGCAATGGGCGATCGCCGGCTTCGTCGGCGCGCGCGCCGGATTGTCGCCGACGCTGATCGGCGTGCTGCTGTCGGTCTCGTCGCTGCTCGGCTTCGCCGGCGCGCTGGTGCCCGCGCAGCGCGCGAGCCATCCGCGCCGCATCGCGCTGGTGTGGATCGCGCTGTTCGCGATGCTCGGCGCGCTGCAATGGTTCTTCGGCGCGACGGACGGCAAGGACTATTTCCTCAGCCAGCTGCTGCTGAACAGCGCGTTCTTCGTGATCGTGCCGTTCCTGACCGGGCGGCTGTCCGACCTCGATCCCGACGGCTCGCTCGTCGCGCGCACGCTGGTCATCACGTTCGGCGCGTCGGGCGCGGGCACCGCGCTGTCCGGCGCGCTGCTCGAACGCCACGGCAGCGCGCGCTTCGCCGACCTGCTGTGCGTCGCGCTCGTCGCGGCCGCGCCGTTCGTGCGGCCCGCGCTGCGCGCGACGCCCCCCGCCTCGCCCGGGCAGGCGGTCCAGCCGTCGCGCTGAACGCGAAGCTGGCCGTCTCGCACCACGAGATTGGCCGCTGCGGCCTTGCTCCGCGGAAAATTGGCTCCCTACAGTCGATTCCGGCACCCAGATGCCACCCGGCGGCTCCGGCCGCCCTCCCCGACCCGCAGTCCGGAGTTGACTCAGCATGAAGCCCAGAAGCTCCCTTCGCGTCGCCTGCTGCGCGACGCTCGCCCTGTGCGCGCTCGGCGCGCGCGCGCAAAGCAGCGTGACGCTGTACGGCGTGCTCGACGCCGGCCTGCGCTACGAGACCCACGGCGTGACCTACGGCCCCGACGGTGCGCCGTCGTCCACCGGACGCCGCATCTCGATGGCCGACGGCGGCGGCCTGACCGAAAGCTACTGGGGCGTGAGAGGCCAGGAAGACCTGGGCGGCGGCCTGCAGGCGCAGTTCAATCTCGAAAGCCACTTCGGCCCGAACAGCGGCGCGATCGTGCCGGCCGGCTCGACGAACTTCTTCCAGGTCGCGTTCGTGGGGTTGATGTCGCCGACGCTCGGGCTGCTCACGCTCGGCCGCCAGTACAACGTCGCGTTCGAAGGCGTGTCGCTCACCTACGGCTCGAACCTGTGGGCGGGCCCGCAGGATCCGTACGTGAATGTCTTCAAGCCCGAGCAGACGCTGCTCGCGGGCTCGCGCACCAACAACATGATCCAGTACGGCGCGCAGCTGGGCGGCCTCTATCTGCTCGCGCAGTATTCGCCGGGCGGCCGCGCGGGCGGCGGCCCGCTCGGCAGCCAGGTCGGCGCGTCGGTCGCCTACGCGCCCGACGCCGGGCCGCTGCGCGCGGGCGCCTCGTTCCTGCGCAACCGGGACGACGTCACGCACGCGACCTTTTCGATCTACACGGCGGGCGCGGCGTTCACGCTCGGCCCCGTCACCGTCAACGCCGGCTACCTCGACAATGCGCGCGACAACGCATTCACCTCGTTCGCGAACGGGCCGTTCAGCCCGGCCGATCTCGCGGGGCTCGGCATCATCTCGCCCGCGCAGGTCGCGGATCCGAACACACCGGGCGGCTTCCGCCGCCGCCGCATGATCCTCGCCGGCCTGAGCTGGCGCGTCAGCGCGGCGCTGACGGCCGCCGTCAACGGCTGGTGGACCACGCAATCGGGCTACACGCCCGACTTCGACGGCCACGCGCAGCAATACCAGATCGTCGCGGGCTATGCGCTGTCGAAGCGCGACCTGCTCTACGCCGAACTCGACTATTCCCTCTACCGGGGCGGGCTGATCGGCGCGCAGCTGGTCGGCATCAACGGCCAGGGGCCCAGCACGGCCGGCACGCAGCTGGGCGCGACGGTCGGCCTGCGCCACTATTTCTGAGCGTGATGCAGCAGTGGACCGGGGGTTTTCCATGCCGTGCCGGCGGCCCATGCGCGCCGGGGGGAGCGAGTACAATCGCGAAAAAAAAGCATGGAGCGCCCATGGAGGATACCGCCCGTTATACGACGGCGAATCTGCCGGTTCACTTGCTGCGCTGCCTCGCGGAGACGAGCGACACGCTGGGCATCGATTCGACGCGGCTGTGCCGCGGGCTCGGCTTCGAGGTCGAGGACCTGTCCAATCCCGCGTGCCGCATCTCGCTGCGCCAGGCCAGCGCGATGATCCGGCGCGCGCTCGCGATGGCGCCCGGGCGCGCGCTCGGCCTCGAACTCGGCATGAGCGAGACGATCGCGTCGATCGGCCTGGTCGGCTACGCGATGCTGACGAGCCCCACCTTCAAGGATGCGGTCGCGGTCGGCATGCGCCTGCAGCGCCATACCGGGCCATTGCTGCAATTCGAACTGAAGAGCGACGCGCGGGCGATGTCGATCCATGCGACCAACCTGCTGCTGGAGGCCGATATCGAGGCCTTCCTCGTCGAGGAAGCGTTCGGCAACTTCATGAAGATCGGCCGCGCGCTGGCAGGCGCGGGATTCCGGCCGCTGTCAGTGGATCTCGCCTATCCGCGCCCGGCCCAGGCCGACGCCTACGCGCGCGCGTTCGAGTGCCCGGTGCGCTTCGAACAGCCGCACAACCTGTTCCGCTGCGACGCCGCATGGGGCGCGCGCGCCATCGCGACCCACGATCCGCTCGCGCACCGTCAGGCGCTCGAATTCCTGCAGAGCGCCGAGCCGGTCGAGCCCGAAGGCCCCGATTTCCTCGAATCGATCGAGCGCATCGTGCGTCGCGACCTGCGCCACGCGCCGACGCTCGCGGCCATCGCCGCGCAGCTGTGCATGAGCGAACGCACGCTGCGGCGACGCCTGGCCGACCAGGGGGTGTCCTACCAGACGGTGATCGACACGATCCGCCAGAAACGCGCGTTCACGCTGCTGAGCAACCCGCGCCTGTCGATCGAGGACGTCGCGCACGAAGTCGGCTTCAGCGATTCGCACAACTTCCGCCGCGCGTTCAAGCGCTGGACCGGCCACGGCCCGCGCGACCCGCAGCCGGCGCCCGCCTAGGCGTCGGCTGCGGTCGGCTGCGCGCGCCGATGCTCAGCCGGCCAGCCGGCCTTCGATGCGCGCCTTGGTCTCGACCAGCGCGCGCGGCAGGCGCGCCTTCAGGCGCTCGAACAGCTCGTCGTGCAGCGCCAGCTCGTCGCGCCACGCGGCCGCATCCATCGAGGTCACCTGCTCGTACTGCGCGGGCGTGAACGCGAGCCCGTCCCAGTTCAGGTCCTCATAGCGCGGCGTGACGCCGAACGCGTTCTCGACGCCCGCGCCCGCGCCGTCGATGCGGTCGAGCATCCACTTGAGCACGCGCATGTTCTCGCCGTAACCGGGCCACACGAAGCGGCCGTCCGCGCCCTTGCGGAACCAGTTCACGCAGTAGATGCGCGGCAGGCGCGCGCCCGACGCCGCGAGCCGCTCGCCGAGCGCGAGCCAGTGCGCGAAGTAGTCGCCCATGTTGTAGCCGCAGAACGGCAGCATCGCGAACGGGTCGCGCCGCACGACGCCCTGCTGGCCCGCCGCGGCCGCCGTGGTCTCGGAGCCCATCGTCGCCGCCATGTAGACGCCCTCGGTCCAGTCGCGCGCCTCGGCGACGAGCGGCACCGTGGTCGAGCGGCGGCCGCCGAAGATGAACGCGTCGATCGGCACGCCGGCCGGGTTGTCCCAGTCGTCGTCGATCGACGGGCACTGCGAGGCGGGCGCGGTGAAGCGCGCATTCGGATGCGCGGCCTTGCGGCCCGTCGCGCGGCCGATCTCGGGCGTCCAGTCCTCGCCCTGCCAGTCGAGCAGGTGCGCGGGCGGCGTCTCGGTGAGCCCTTCCCACCACACGTCGCCGTCGTCGGTCAGCGCGACGTTGGTGAAGATCACGTTTTCCTCGAGCGTCGCGAGCGCGTTCGGATTGGTCTTCGCGCCCGTGCCCGGCGCGACGCCGAAATAGCCGGCCTCCGGATTGATCGCGTACAGGCGGCCGTCCGCGCCCGGCTTGAGCCACGCGATGTCGTCGCCGATCGTGCTGACGCGCCAGCCCTCGAAGCCCTTCGGCGGAATCAGCATCGCGAAGTTGGTCTTGCCGCAGGCCGACGGGAACGCGGCCGCGACGTGGTACTTGCGGCCCGCGGGCGAGGTCACGCCGAGGATCAGCATGTGCTCCGCGAGCCAGCCCTCGTCGCGCCCCATCGTCGACGCGATGCGCAGCGCGAAGCACTTCTTGCCGAGCAGCGCGTTGCCGCCGTAGCCCGAGCCGAAGCTCCAGATCTCGCGCGTTTCCGGGAAATGCACGATGTACTTGGTCGGATTGCACGGCCAGCGCACGTCGGGTTCGCCGGCCGCGAGCGGCTGGCCGACGCTGTGCACGCACGGCACGTATTCGCCGTCCTCGCCGAGCGCGGCGAGCACGTCGCGCCCCATGCGCGTCATGATCCGCATGTTGACCGCGACATACGGGCTGTCCGACAGCTCCACGCCGATATGCGCGATCGGCGAGCCGAGCGGCCCCATCGAGAACGGCACCACGTACAGCGTGCGGCCGCGCATCGCGCCCCGGAACAGGCCGTCGAGCGTCGTGCGCATCTCGGCCGGCGCGACCCAGTGATTGGTCGGCCCCGCATCCTCGCGCGTCGCGCTGCAGATGAAGGTGCGGTCCTCGACGCGCGCGACGTCCGACGGATCGGACAGGGCCAGGAACGAGTTCCGCCGCAGCGCCGGATTCAGCCGGATCATCGTGCCCTGCCGGACCATCTGCTCGCACAGCGCGTCGTACTCGGCCTGCGAGCCATCGCACCAGACGACCCGCGCGGGCTCGGTCAGCGCGGCCACGCGCGCGACCCAGTCGATCAGCCCGCGGTGCCGGACGTGGGCGGGAACGTCAATCGGAATGGCGCGCGCTCCCGCGGCCGCTTGGCTCTCGGTCATGAAACTGTCTCCATGTTGTAGAACTAGAATTCTGTGCGCGGGCGCGACCCGCGATGGAACCGGTACATACCGGCTGCCCGGCGCGTGCGCGGGGCAGGAAGCGTGCGCATGCGCGCAGCTCGGGCGTCGCCTTCAATGCTCCGACTCCAGGTGGGCCGAAGCGTTCGTTTTATTTAGGACCACGCGAGACGGGGATGCCATGCTTGCCGGTGTGCCAGCCATACGAATCGATCGGAGGCCAGCATACCATCGCGTCGGCGCGCTTGGCGTTGCGTTGCAGCAAGGAATGTTCGCGGCGCGGCGGCGCCCGGCATGGATCCTGCGAGGCGCGCACTGTCGCGCCGCGCCGTCCCGACGGGGCTGGGCGGCGCGGCGCGAAACGCGCAATAGGGACAATAACCGACCCGCCGAAGCCGGGCGCGCCGCGGCGCGCGCCCGGGAAAATCCCGATCACGCGCCGCCGTCGAACACCACCGGCTGCTTCGGCCGCTCGTCCACGCGCAGCGAGAACACGTCGGCGCGCGCGTAGTGGCCGACCACGTCGAAGTCGTAGCGCGCCCGCACCAGATCCTCGGTGTCGACGCGCGCGGCGATCAGCCCCGCCTCGCCGACGAGCGGCCCGGCCAGCACGTCGCCGAGCGGCCCGACGATCACGCTGCCGCCGCGGATCAGCGGCCGCTCCGGGTCCCAGCCCGGCGCCGCCACGCCGAGCGCGCGCGGAGAAGGCTGCACCTGGCACGCGCTGACCACGAAGCAGCGCCCTTCGTGCGCGATGTGGCGCATCGTGCTTTGCCAGACCTCGCGTTCGTCGACGGTCGGCGCGCACCAGACCTGCACGCCCTTCGCGTACATCGCGGCGCGCAGCAGCGGCATGTGGTTCTCCCAGCAGATCGCCGCGCCCAGCCGGCCGGCCGCGCTGTCGACCACCGGCAGCGTCGAGCCGTCGCCCTGCCCCCAGATCAGGCGCTCGGCGCCCGTCGGCATCAGCTTGCGATGTTTCGCGACGAGCCCCGCGCGCGGCTCGAAGAACAGCGCCGTGCAATACAGCGTGCTGCCGCCGCGCTCGATCACGCCGACCACGAGCGACGCGCCGCTGCGCTGCGACAGCGCCGCCAGTTCGTCGGTCTCGGGGCCGGGCACGTCGATCGCCTGGGCGTAGTAGCGCGCGAACGCGTCGCGACCTTCCGGCAGCCGATAGCCGAGCCGGGTGCCGAAGATCTCGCCCTTCGGATAGCCGCCGAGCACGGCCTCCGGCAGGACCACGAGCGCGGCCTCGCGCGCGCGGATCTCGGCCTCGTAGCCGAGGATGGCGTCGAGCGTAGCGCGCGTGCCGTCGGGGGAAGCGCCGAGCTGCAGCGCGGCGATGACTGAACTGGGCATGGTCGAAGGTCTCCTGTCGTGGACCGCGCCATCTTTGCCGATATGATGGGCATCGATCAAATCGATACCGACATATCTGATATGAGCCCCATCGATATCGCACGCGTGGACCTGAACCTGCTGAAAGTGTTCGAGGCGCTTTACGAGGAAGGCGGCGCGAGCCGCGCGGCGTTGCGGCTCGACCTCACCCAGTCGGCCGTCAGCGCGGCGCTCGCGCGGCTGCGCACGCTGTACCGCGATCCCCTGTTCGTGCGCACCGGGCGCGGCCTGTCGCCGACGCCGCGCGCGGACGAACTGAAACCGATCCTGTCCGACGCGCTCGAACGCTGCCGGCAAAGCCTCGCGATGAGCGCGGACGCGGGCGAACAGGTCGGGCGGACCATCTCGGTCGGATTGTCGGATGACTTCGAGATCGCGCTCGGGCGCGCCCTGATCGATGCGCTCGCCGCGCAGAGCCGCACGCTGCGGCTGATCTTCCGGCAAACCCACAGCGGCATCGCCGGCGATGCGCTGCTGGGCCGGCATGTCGATCTCGCGCTCGCCTCGGGCGGGCTGTCCGCGAGCGGACTGAGCCGGCGCGTGATCGGCGCGGGCGCATATGCGTGCGTGCTCGACCCGCGCGCGGGCGCGCCGCGCCGGCTGACGCTCGCCGATTACCTGCGGCGTCCGCACGTGCTGATCTCGTCGGGGGGCGTGGTCGGCATCGTCGACGAAGCGCTCGCGGCGCTCGGGCGCGAGCGCCGCGTCGCCGCGGCCACCACCCATTTCGCCGCCTTGCCGCACCTGCTGCTCGGCAGCGACGCGGTCGCGACGATTCCCGCGCATGCGGCCCGCGCGCTCGCGCGCGCGACGCCGCTCAAGGCTTATGCGTGCCCGGTCGCGCTGCCGGCGTACGCGATCGAGCTGGGCTGGCGCACGAGCGCGGCGCGCGACCCGGCCATCATGCGGGTGCGCGACGCGCTGCTCGACTGCGTGGGCCGCATGAGCGGCGCGAGCCGCTAGCGGAACCGTCCGCCGCGCGTCATTCGGCGGGCGGCCGCCACGATTCGGGCGCGCGCCACGCGAACGCGCAGGGTTCGGCGCGGCGCGGCAGCGCGAGCGGCTTCAGCGCCAACGGCCCGATCCGCCCATCCAGGGATATCGCGCGGCCGCCTTCGCGCAGCCGCTCGATCACGTCATGCAGCGAGCCGTTGTCGAGCCACGCCTCGAAACGCCGCCGACAGGTCGGCGACGACGGGAAACGCTCGGGCAGCGCGCCCCATCCCTCGCCGTTCGCCAGCACCCACAGCATCGCGTCGATCACCTTGCGCGCCTCCATGCGCGGCCGGCCCGAGCGCCGGCCATGCGTGCGCGCGTCGTCCAGCAGGGGTTCGACCTGTGCCCATTCGTCGTCAGTCAATGCCTCGATCTGCATGGTCGCTCACCTCGATCCTCCGTTGTGTCCTCGATGTCCCATCCGTCGCAGGGCGGGAACTCAAGATACAGGAGGCCACTGCTTCGCTAAATGCAATGTTGTGCTTTGCAAAGCGCCATCCGGCATTTAGCCGTATCGCCCACCTTTCGTTTTCATGACGCGCCGCTGTCACAACGGACGAATTGTTGCTCCAACACGATTAATTCAATTTGATTAGCGATCACTATCAATCACATTGATATGAGTAAACATTGTTTGACCGTGATTGATGCGGATCGATAAATTACCGCGGATTTCAGCCGGTCCGTAACGCCGCGACGCATGCCACGTCGCGACGCCTCACGCCGGCCGGCCGGTTTCTCCCATCCACATAACGACATTGCGCAGCGGCGCAGGCCGCATGCAGCCGGATCATGAACGACAAGAACAAGACAAAGTGCGCGATGCGAGCGCGCGCGGCCTCGCTCGGGGTGCTTGCATCGCTGGCCTTCACGACCGGCGCGCGCGCGCAGGATCCGCCGGACGCCGGACCGCCCGTCGCCGCCTCGGCGGCCGCTGCGGCATCGGTACCCGCCTCCTCGACCACGTCGACCGCCGCGCCGCCGACGGCGGCCTCCGCCGCCCAGCCCGGCACCGCCTCGCTGCGCAAGTTCGTCGTGACCGGCTCGCGGATTCCGCGCACCGAGAAGGAAGGCGCGACGGCCGTCACCGTGATCACCGGGCAGGACCTGGAAGCGCGCGGCTATCGCAACGTCTACGACGCGCTCCAGCAGCAGACGCAGAACACCGGCTTCACGCAGGGCGCCGACTACGGCAACACCTTCACGCCGGCCGCCAACGCGATCAACCTGCGCGGGCTCGGGCCGAACCACACGCTGGTGCTGGTGGACGGCCGCCGGGTCGCCGACTACCCGATCGCCTATGACGGCAACGTCAACTTCGTCAACCTCGCCAACATCCCGTCGGAGATGATCGACCGGATCGAGATCCTGAACGGCGCGGCGTCGGCGATCTACGGCTCGGACGCGATCGCCGGGGTCGTCAACATCATCATGAAGAAGCACATCGACGGCGTCGAGGTGAACGTCAAGGGCGGCACCACCCAGCGCGGCGGCGGCGCGAACGGCCGCCTGCAGGTCTCGGGCGGCAAGACCTTCGGCGATCTCGACACCGTGTTCGGCCTCGAGGTCAGCCGCACCAATCCGATCTGGTCGTCGCAGCGCGACTTCATGTCGTCCACGACGCTCGAAGGCGAAACGCCGACGACCGTGTGGTCGCGCCAGAATCTCGACACCGGCGCCTATCTCGGCGCGCCCGGCGCGTGCGGCAGCCTGCGCGGCATCGGCGCGTTCGGCGGCAGCGTCACGAGCAGCGGCAAGACCTGCGGCAGCGGCTTCGCGAAGCCCGCGTTCTGGACCACCCAGACCGCGAACACCAGCGAGAACCTGTACGGCGGCTTCGAATACAAGCTCAATCCGCACGCGACGCTGTTCGGCTCCGCCTCGGTCGCGCTGAACCAGACCGAGAACAACACGCGCGGCCCGAGCTGGACCTCGAACGCCGCGGGCGACGGCTACTTCTACAACCAGGCGACCGGCGCGAACGAGGTGTGGACCAAGCGCTTCGCCCCCGAGGAGATCGGCGGCGCGAGCACCTGGAACCGTCGCTGGGACGACCGCGCGGGCAACCTGATCACCGGCGTGCGCGGCGCGGTGCTCGACACCAGCTGGAACTACGAGCTGGCCTACAGCGCGTCCGGCTACCAGAGCCGCGCGACCCGCCCGCTCCTGCTGTCGGGCATCGACAACGACTTCCTCGGGCCGCGCCTCGGCACCACCGCGGACGGCATCCCGATCTACTCGCCCGATCCCTCGCACTTCTCGACGCCGCTGACGCCGGCCCAGTTCAACTCGTTGTATGGGCAATCATCGAGCCAGAACAACACCTGGACCCAGACCGTGAGCCTGAGCGCGAACGGCAACCTGTTCACGCTGCCGGCCGGCGCGGTGAAGGCCGCGGGCGTGATCGAGTACGGCACCCAGGGCTTCAGCAACACGGTCGATCCGGCGATCGCCCAGGGCGTCTACTACAACGCGGGCACGCCGCAGAGCGTGAGCGGCAACCGCAAGCGCTACGCGGCCGCATTCGAGCTGCGCATTCCGATCTTCCGGCAGCTCAACGCGAACATCGCGACCCGCTACGACGACTACCACTTCGCCGGCCGGAGCAACAACAAGCTGACCTACAACTTCGGCGTCGAATACCGGCCCGTGCGCGAGCTGCTGCTGCGCGGCAACTACGGCACGAGCTTCCGCGCGCCGGACATGAATTACATCTTCCAGGGCAAGACCGCCGGCTATTTCGAATCGACCACCGACTACTACCGCTGCCAGCAGTCCGGCCAGCCGATCAGCCGCTGCACGTACGCGAACGTGTCGCCGGGCAACAACTACGTGCAGACCGGCAACAGCAACCTGAAGCCGGAGAACGGCAAGTCGTGGGGCGCGGGCTTCGTGCTCGCGCCGACGCCGGATGTCGACCTGTCGGCCGACTACTACAACATCCGCATCGACAACCTCGTCACCGTGATCGACCCCGACAACCTGCTGCGCACCGAGGCCGCGTGCCGCTCGGGCCAGTCGAATCCGCAGTCGGCGAACTGCCAGGATGCGTTGAGCCGGGTGATCCGCAACCCGATGACGGCCGTGCTGAACCCGGGCGCGATCAACACGATCCTGGTCAACCCGATCAACGCGGCGATGGAGAAGACGACGGGCTTCGATCTCGCGGCCCGGTGGCGGCTGCGCACGCGCGGCTTCGGCAACTTCATGTGGACGGTCAATTACACGAAGGTGCTGAGCCACAAGTACCAGCAGTTCGCGAACGGCCCGGTGCAGGACCTGCTGCACTCGCTGCAGAACCCGACCGGCAATCCGGAATGGCCGGACAAGCTGATGCTGAGCCTGACCTGGTCGGTGCCGCGCTGGACCTCGACCGTGCAGGTCGAGCGCTACGGCAAGGTGCCGAACGCCGCGCAGACCGGCTATCTGACGCCGACCGTGCTGACCAACCTCAGCATCGGGCATCAGGTGACCAAGAACAGCACGCTGACCCTCGTCGTCAACAACCTGATGAACACCATCAAGCACGACGATTCCGGCGGCTGGCCGTACTACACGGTCGGTTACTACATGCCCTACGGCCGGACCTTCTGGCTCGAGTTCGACCACCGCTTCAACTGACGCCGGACGCGGCGCGCCCGGCGGCCTTCGAGGCCCGCCGGGCAAACGAATCTATAATAGCGGCCGGCCAGGTACCCGCCGCGCGGCGCACGACGCCGCGTCCCGGAGCGCGCAGGCATGCGCGAACCGATCGGCAACGGCCACCGTTCGCGTCAACCGGGTCGGCCCGCGCCGATCGCCTCGAAACTCGCCATGCACATCCGATTCCGACCGTTCCTCGCCCCGTGCGCGCTCGCGATTGCGCTGTCCGCGTGCTCGTCGACGCCGAAACCCCTGTATCAGCAGGAACAGTTCGACGCCGCGAGCAGCCCGTACACCCGCACCTTCCACGACCGCTCGGCCGCGACCTGCGAGGCGGCACGGCGCGCGCTGCTGAGCCAGGGCTACATCACGAACCTGTCGCGCGCGGACGCGGTCGACGGCAGCAAGAACTTCCAGCCGAGCAACGATACGCACGTGGTGATCGAATTCCACGTGGTCTGCGCCGACGCGAACGCGGACGGCACCGCCAGCATCGCCTACGTGAACGCGGTGCAGGACCGCTACTCGCTGAAGAAGACCAACACCTCGGCAAGCGTCGGGCTCAGCGTGTTCGGCTCGCTGTCGCTGCCGATCGGTTCGAGCGACGATGCGATGGTGAAGACCGCGAGCGAGACGATCCCGGCGGGCGTGTTCTACGACCGCTTCTTCAACCTGGTCGACCACTTCCTGAAGATCGACCCGGCGCGACGCGACAATGCCACGGTCAAGGCGGCGGAGAAGGAGCCCGTGGTGCCGCTGCCGGAACCCGCCGCGACGCCGGAGGGCGCGCCGTTGAAGCTCGAGACGCCGGCCGCGCCGGGCGCGCAGGCCGAGCCGCCGCCGGGCGCGCACGCGGGGGCGGGGGCGGCCGCGCCGGGGGGCTTGGGCGTGTCGGCCGTTGTCGCGCCGGCGGCGGCCGCAGCCGTCCCGGCCTCCATGCCTGCTGGCGCCGGTGCCCCCGCCTCCGCGCCCGTCGGCGCGCCGGCGTCCGCACATGTTTATGCGCCGGCTCTCGCTACCCCAGCGTCCACGCCTGTCGGCATGCCCGCGCCCGCATCGGGCAACGCGCCGGCCCTCGCCGCACCCGCATCCGCGCCTGCTCTCGCCGCACCGGCGTCCGCACCGGTCAATGCGCCCGCTTTCGCCGTGCCGGCGTCCACACCGGCCAACGCTCAGGCTCCGGCCGCACCGGCGTCCGCACCGGCCAACGCGCCTGCTCTCGGCGTACCGGGCAGCACGTCAGCGTCCACCGCCATCGGCACGCCTGCCGCAACCGCTGCGCCCGAGACAACACCAACCCACGCGGCACCGGATGCATTCCCCGCACCGGCCTCCTCCCCCACCGCGACGCCGAACGCCGCCTCGCTTCCCGCAGCCGCCGCGCCCTCCGCGTCCGCGGCATCGGCCGCCGAACCGGCCGCTCCGCCCGTCAGTGCGTCGACGCCCGCGAATTCCGGCGCGCCGCAATAAACGCCGCGCGAGCGCGTCGCCCCCACCGCGCTCGCACCGCCCTCACACGCCGCTCGCGCGCAACCACGCGCCATAGTCGCGCGACGGATCGACGAGCCCCGTCCAGCGACCGCCCAGGCCCAGCGACCGGCTTTCCCGCGGCGTATAGCCGAAATACTGCTTGTACGCGCGACAGAACTGCGTCGGGCTGTTGAACCCGTACCGGTAGGCCAGTTCGGAAATGGTCCGGTGCGACGCCTGATGCGCGAGCAGATGGCCGCGAATCTTGATGAGCCGGCGCCGCCGGATATAGGTGGCCACGCCGTCCATCGGCGCGAACAGCCGGTACAGCGCCGAGCGCGACAGCCCCACCTCGCGGCAGATCTGCTCGACCTTGAGATCGGGCGAATCGAGATTCGCCTCGATGTACTGCTTCGCCCGCTCGTGTTGCAGATGTTCGGCGCCGTAAGGCGACTGCTCGGCCACGTCCGCGCCGGGCGTGAACACCGCATGCAGCAGGTTCAGCACGCCCTGCGCGATGTGCGCGATCTGTTCCGCGCGCAGCACCGGCAGGTAGCGCGCGGCCAGCTGCAGCTGACTCATGAGCAGCAGGCTCGCGTGGCAGTTCAGGATCCGGCCGTGCAGCACGCTCGCCGAGACGGGAATCATGCTGCGCGGCACGGTGAGAATCAGCGATTCGCCCTCCGGCACGGTCGCGCTGAAGGGCTTCGACATGTCCAGCAGCGCAAGGCACGAATGCGGTTGTTCGCGCCCCTGCCCGTCGATTTCGTAGCGCACCGTGTCGTTGCAGTTCAGCAGCAGGTAGAAGAAATCGAAGCCGTCCTGCCGGATCAGCGTCGTCGTCCGCACGAAGCGATAGCTCGACGGCGCGGCCGCCGCGCTGCTCGCGAAGCGCCGGAAGCCGAGCAGCATCTGGCCGAACGGCACATCCGCCTGATCGAACGCGAAGCCGTCGTCCGACTCGTCGCACATCGTCAGTTCGCGCAGGCGATTGTGCTCGGCCCACGATTCGAAGCGCTGCCCGCTCGGATAGTCCCGCGTGGAAAAACGATAGCCGTCGAACGTGCCGCCCATCCAGGCAGGCCGCTCGCCGAGCCCGCGCCCGCCGCCCTCGGGGGTCGGCAAAGGCATGCGCGGTGCGGCGCGCGCCTCGACGCACTTCTCTTGCACGTATTCCATGATATGTCTCGTTGTTTTTGTGGTTTACATGACGAATCCCCGCCCGTCGTCCGGGCGAGGCAGGCGGCCACGCCGCCGCTTCAGGCGCCCTCATCGGCGGCGCGGCCGGGCGCCCCTCGGAACCCGGCCCGACCGCGCCGCCTACGCCTGGACGACGCTCAACCGGCGTCTTTACTCAAGGACGCATCGGGCAACGACACGTCGGCCTCCTCGTGCGTCCGGACCGAGCCCAGCGCGGCGAACACGACGAACGCCGTGACGACGGCCGCCGCGGCCAGCAGATAGAACTGGAATTCGAAAGCGCCGTTATAGGCCTGCAGCAGCAGCGAGCGCGTCGCCCCCGGCAGCAAGGAGGTTGCGTGCGCAACATCCGAGATCGCGAGCCGGTTCGCCGCCTCCTTCAGCACCTCGGGCTGCGCGCCGGCGATCGCCCCACGACCGAGCGTATCGAAGATCCGCGCCGACAGGATCGCACCGACCACCGCGATCGCCACGCCATCCGCAGCAAGCCGCACCGCGTTGAAGATGCCGGTGGCCATGCCCGCGCGCTCCTTCTCGACGACGCTGACCGCCATCCCATCCATCAGCCCCCACGGCAGGCCGATGCCGACCCCGATCACGACGAGCGGCGCGACCGCGTTCGCGAGCGTGCCCGACGCCATCGCGACGCCGAGCCAACCGAGGCCAACCGCCGCGATCAGCAGGCCGACCCCGGAGATCACGCCGGCCGTGAACCAGCGTGCGAGATATGCCGCGACGAACGGCAGCACCAGCAGCGGCGCGGACAGCGCGATCATGAAACGCCCGGCCTCGAACGCGCTCTGGCCGTCGATGCCCATCAGGCGCGTCGGCAGCAGCAGGATCAGCACCACATAGGTATAGGCCGGCGCGGCCGCGAGCACCTGCACGCCGATGAAACGCGCGCTGCGGAACAGCGACAGATCGAGCATCGGCCGGCGCACGCGGGTTTCGATCACGATGAAAATCGCGAGCAGCACGGCCGACACCAGCAATGCGCCGATCACGACGCGGCTGCCCCAGCCGTTCTCCGGCACGAGCAGGATCGCGTAGGTGAACAGCCCGAGCGTGGTCGTGAAGCTGATCGCGCCGGGCCAGTCGAGCCCGGCCGCATTCGGGTCGCGCGACTCGCGCGCGGCGACCTGCACGAACAGCACCACCAGCACGCCGAGCAGCGCAGGCAGCCAGAATACCCACTGCCAGCCGAGCGTGTCGACCAGGAAGCCCGCGACCAATGGGCCGAACGCGGCGCCGAGCCCGAAGGTCGTGCCGATCATGCTGAACACCTTAGTGCGGTCGCGTCCGTGGAATTCCTGCGCAAGCGTGGCCATCGCGCCCGCAAATGCCGCGGCCGCGCCGAGCCCCTGCACGAGGCGCAGCACGTCGAGCGCGAGCACGCTCGGCGCGAACGGGATCGCGGCCGTCACGAGCACGTAGGCAAGCATGCCGAGCAGCCACAGCAGCTTGCGGCCATAGACGTCGGCGAGACTGCCCGCCGCCATCGTCGCGCTGCCGTAGGTCAGCAGATAGGCATTGGATACCCAGTTCAGCTCGACCGCCGTGCCGCCCAGCAAGCGATTGATCGATGGAACGGTCACGACGGGCCCCGCGATGCTGAGCGGGATCAGCACGGCGGTCATGCACGCCGTCAGCAACAGCAGGTTCGCTGGACCCCGGTTCGAATGCAGCTCGGATTGGCTCATAAAAATTGGCTCGTAGAATTCACTGCGGATCGGGAACGGAAGAGAGATGAGGTTCCGCGCGCTGGCTCGCATGCCCGGCGGAACCGCGCATGCCAATGCGCGCATTGCCTGGAAACCGCTTCAACCGGTTCACCCCAAGCGTACGAGATTCGGCACGGAAGAAAAATCACATATGATTCCTTTGTCACGGGAAATATATTCCGCACTGGAAGGGCCATGGCATGGATAAGCTGAGTGGCATCACCGTCTTCGTACAGGTCGCCGAAACGCGCAGCTACGTGGGCGCCGGCCAGCAGCTCGGGCTGTCCGCGTCCGCGGTCGGCAAGAGCATCGCGCGCCTGGAAAAACGCCTGGGCGTCCGGCTGCTGCATCGCAGTACCCGCAGCATGAACCTGACCGCCGAAGGCGCGCTCTACCTGAAGCGCTGCCAACACATCCTCGCGGAAGCCGCAGCGGCGGAATCCGAGCTATCGCATACGCTCGACGCCCCGCGCGGCAAGTTCCGCGTCAGCCTGCCGCTCGTGCGCGACCTGATGCTGCCCGTCATCGCCGCGTTCATGCGGCGCTACCCCGAGATCGAACTCGACATCGACTTCACCGACCGGCTCGTCGACCTGATCGACGAAGGCTTCGACGCCGCGGTACGCACCGGCGCGCTCAACGATTCGCGGCTGATGTCGCGCGAGCTGGGCGCCTACCGCCTGCTGCTGGTCGGCTCGCCCGACTACTTCGCGCGCAAGGGCGTGCCCCGGCGGCCCGCCGAGCTGTGCGGGCACGATTGCCTCCAGCACCGCTTCCCCACCACCGGCAAGCTCGAGAAGTGGCCGCTCAGCACCGACTCGCCCGACGACAGCCTGCAGCTGCCGGCGCGCATGACCTGCAACAACATCGAAACCCTGCTGCATGCCGCGAAGGCCGGCCACGGCATCGCGTGCCTGCCGGACTTCGCGGTCCGCGGCGCGCTCGCCGCGGGCGAATTGCAGGTCGTGCTCGACGCGTACACGCAAAATGCCGGCGTGTTCCGCGTGCTGTGGCCATCCGGCAAGCATCCGACGCCCAAGCTGCGGGCGTTCGTCGAATTCCTGCACGCGAACCTGTTCACGACGCCCACCCCCGCGCTGTCACACGTGAATCATGCCGCCGTCGACGACGATCTCGGCGCCGAGCAGGAAGCTCGACTCGTCTGAGGCCAGGTAGACGGCGGCCTTCGCCACGTCCTCCGGCGCGCCGACCCGACCGGCCGGAATCATCGCGCTGACCTCCTCGAATACGCGTTCGGTATTGCCGATGCCGAGCTTGTCGAACGCGGGCGTGCGGATCGGCCCGGGGCTGATGCTGTTGACGCGGATCCGCCGGTCCGTGAATTCGCCCGCCAGCACGCGCCCCATCGACAACAGCGCGGCCTTGCTCATCGCATAGGCCGCGCTCACGCCGCTGCGCCCGAGGTGCCCGCTGACCGAGCCGCACAGGATGATCGAGGACGGGGCCGCCATCAGCGGCGCCAGCGCCTGGATCAGGAACAGCGGCCCCTTCACGTTGATCGCCATCAGTCGGTCATAGCTGTCCTCGCGCTCCGCGTCGAGCGCGTGGCTCGTGACGATGCCTGCGTTGACGAACAGCGCATCGACGTGCGGCCAGCGCGTGCGCAGCGTGTCCGCGAGCGCGCGCTGCGCGACGACCGAACCGGCGTCGCTGCGGATCACCCAGACGTCGCGCCCGAAGCGGCGCTCCGCCGCCGCGAGCGTGTCGGCGTTCTGCCCGGTGAGCGCGACGATCGCGCCCTCCTCGAGAAACTGTCGGGCCGTCTCCAGCCCGATGCCCGTCGTGCCGCCCGTGACCAGCGCATACTTTCCGTTCAGCCTGCCCATGCCCCCTCCCTGGATTGATCGAGATCGGCGCGTCGCGCCGCTCACTGCTCTTCGCGCAACGCGACGCCGAGGTTCTGCAACAGCGGCGCGTTCTCGCACGCCACGTACAGCGCGTCGTCGCTGTCGCTGTCGTTGCAGTGCTGGTGCCATGCCCAGGTCGGGACGTAGAACGCATCGCCGCCCCGCCACGTGATCCGCGCATCGCCGATCACCGAGTGCCCCGCGCCGCGCACCACGTAGATCAGCGTTTCGTAGCTGTGCCGGTGCAGGCGCGTCGACTGGCCAGGCTCCAACCCGCCGAGCGTCATGCTGATGGTCCGGCTCGGCAGGTCGACCACGCCCACCGCGTGCCGGCGCGCGCGGCTGAAATCCGTCGCCGCCGAGGCCAGCACGTCGCGATGGACGAGCCGCTCGGGCGCGGACGCCGTCAGCGTGTCCGGCACGATCGCAAAGTCTTTCGACGAATAAGACGTCTGAGTCATCTTCGAGTCTCCGTGAAGCGGATGAAATGCGGTCATGCGCAACGGCCCGACGGCTCAATGCACCGCCGACGCCGGCTGCACGGCGCGCGCCGCCTGCGGCAGGCCGAGCAGCTGCTGCAGCACCGCGCGCAGGCGCGCCGCGCAGGCCGCCTCGTCGCCAGGCGACGTGCCGATCCAGGCGATATGGCCGTCGGGCCGGACCAGCACGCACGACGATTCGTCGAAGCCGCAGCGCGCATAGAGGTCGCCGTACAGATCCTCGACCGCCTCGCCCGGGCCGATCACGCTCGCGCGCACCGGCAGGCCGATCTCCGTCGCGCAGCGCTTCGCGGCCAGCGCCCACGCGCGTCCGGCGATGCCCGTCAGCACCGTGAACGCACCGCGCCCGACCAGATCGAGCGACGACACTTCCTTGCCGCGCAGCGACAGCCACACATGCGGCACGCGCGCGCCCGCGACGAACGCCGAATGGAAGCGATGAAGGAGATCCGGATCCTCGGCGGGGGCGGGCTCCAGCGCATCGGGCGCGATCGCGCCTGAACGGTACAGGTGGTTAAGCTCCGTGCCGTGCCCGTTGAATTCATAGTTCTTCGCGCGCAGCGCGACATAGAACTGCTCGCGCCGACGCTGCCCCGCCTCGCCGCCGAGCGTGAGATAGTCCTCGTCCATCGCGCCCGCGCGGTCGAGGCCGAGCGCCGCGCTGAGCGTGCGGCTCTCGTCGATGCTCTTCATCGCCCGCTCGACGATCCCGCGCCCGACCGGCGCGCGCTCGTCGCTGTAGGTGTCGAGCAGGCCCGCATCGGCCTGCCCCTTGATCACGTAGGCGAGCTTCCACGCCAGGTTGTAGGAATCCTGAATCGAGGTGTTCGAGCCGAGGCCGTTGTTGGGCGGATGGCGATGCACCGCGTCGCCGACGCAGAACATCCGGCCGTTCGAATAGCGCGTCGCGTAGCGGCTGTTCACGGTCCAGGTCGAGATCGAACGCACCTGGATCTCGGTATCGTAGTCGCCGATCATCTGCCGGAGGATCGCGGTCGCCTCGTCGCCGTTCAGCTTCGGCGGCGGACGATCGATGTCGTAGTTCCACACGCCGAGCCATTCGTGCCACGGGCGCACCATCCGCAATGCGCCGACGCCGATCCCGCCCGCCAGCGCCGCGCGGCTGAAGATCAGGAAGATCGCGCTCGGCCGGTGCTCGACGAGCGGCGCGAGGTCCGCGTCGAAGAAGATGTTGATGCAGCCGGCCTGGTTCTCCTTGCCCGTCATCGGCAGGTTCGCATCGGCGGCGACCTGGCTGCGCGCGCCGTCGGCGCCGATCACGTATTAAATGTCTTCTTTCATGAAGGAGTGTACGTTTCCTCGCCATCCCGCCTCATTGGATCCGACGCGAGATATTTCCTATCACAATATCGTCGGATCTCATGCGTTATTTTCCCACGAATTGCATTGTGGAAATTATTGATTTACAAAAGCCATGCAAATGATCCGACAACGATCATTCATTCGCCTTCATTCAAGCCTCCTTCTTCGTTCAATTCAATAAATCAACCTCGAATCAAAAACCGACGCGCACCATCCTGCAACGTGCGTCGATACCTCGATCGATGGGATTTCGCGGACTCGCGACTCAACGTGCGTGACAAGCGCGGGCAAACGCCGGTCGTTTCCGGCCGACGGATGCGGCAGGCGGTCACAGTCAGGATCGACCGGCACGAAGCAGCGCCACCCGAAGCCGGCGTCGCGCAACGCTTTGACGATGCGCACCTGCCGATCGATACCGTGGCGATACAACACGGCGGCGGCGATCATCAAATGCACGCCCGCTTGCCAAAGCAGTCCGCCGAATGCGGAACGCAACGCATCGGCTCAAGTGCACGAAGCTGCCCTGGGTCGATAAAGATCCCACGCCGGAACGTAACGAAGCGCGGACGCTTCTTACAAAATCTGACACGCACTCCTTACAAATATGAATATCATGCGGACAGCATGATCCACTCATCGCAACGAGGTCCGCATTGAAATCGACGCTTCTTTCCACGACCCTGATCGCCCTGAGCCTCTCGGTACTCGGCGCTTGCCATGAACGCGCCGCGACCGACGCCGGCGCGCATACCACCGCGGCGCTCGCGGCCGGCCGTTTCGAAGGCACCCTGCCGTGCGCCGACTGCGCGGGCATCAAGACCACGCTTACGCTCACGCACGACGGCAGCTACACGCTGGTCGAGCAGTACGAAGGCACCGCGCAATCCTCGACGCCGGAGGCCATGAAAGGCAAATGGTCGCTCGACGGACAGAACATCCGCCTGGCGTCCGAGCACGCCGCATCGGAAGCGCGCGCGCGCTTCGAGGTGCTGTCGCCCGACCGGATCCGCATGCTGGACCAGGAAGGCAAGCACATCGACAGCACGCTGCCCTACGAACTCCAGCGCGTCGCGCAGCCCTGACGCGCGCCGCGCCGCCAATCCGGGCGGCCCACGTTCGGTACGCGCCCACCGACTCGATGCCCGACAGCGCATCCCGCCACCGCGGCCACCGCGGCCACATCGAGCACGACGACCGCGAGCAACGGGCGCATCGTGCAACGCGCCCCGGCGAACACCGCACACCTCCCCTCGCAGCAGTGTCCTCGCCGAGCGCGATCCCGCGTCAGGCGCGGGCGCGTCTCGCCGCGCCCTGATTGCGCTTGCCCGCTCCCGTTCGAGCGGCGACCTCGTCGAAGATCGTCCCGGCGAATTCGACGGCCGCCGGCGCCTTGGCGTCGTAGGCCATGACGAATTCAATCTCCGGCAGCGCCGGCAAGCCCTCGGCCGCGCCCAATTCGCGCAGCGCATCGTCGATCGCGTTGCGCGGCACCGGCGCGATGGCGATGCCGGCCCGCGCGAATGCCCGGATGCCCGTCACGCTCGGGCTTTCGCAGGCAATCCGATACGGCATGCCGGCCAATGCGAGCGCCTTGATGGCCGACTCGCGGTACGGACACGGATCGGGGAAGCACGCGAGCGGCACCTCGCCCTCGGGAAGCGGCTCGTGTTGCGCGAATGCCCAGGCGAGCGGCTCGCGCCACAAGGTCGCGCCCGCGGCGGTGGGGGAACAGCGGCTGCCGATCACGAGATCGAAATCGCCGTCGGCATGGCGTTGGAACAGGCTGTCGCCGATGTCGACCGTCAGGTCCAGCCGCAAGCCTCGACGCGCCGCGCCATGGCGCCGCATCACGTCGGGCAGCCATGCGCCCGCGACATCTTCCGATGCGCCGATGCGCAGCTTGCCGCCGCACGCGTTGCCCGCGCCCAGGCGCGCCCTGGCCTCCTCGCTCAGGTTGAGCATCGCGCGGGCGTATCCGAGCAGCGTCTGACCGTGTTCGGTCAGCATGACGCTGCGCGTATTGCGCACGAGCAGCACGCGGCCGATCTGCTCTTCGAGGCGCACCACCTGGGCGCTGACCGCCGATTGGCTCAGATTCAAGCGACGGCCCGCGCCGGTGAAACTGCGCACGTCGGCGACCGTCACGAAGGTATGCAGCAAAGCGGTGTCGAGAGGATTGCTCATTCATCACCTAATCGGGTTAATTCGATCAATTAATATCATTTCCAAATTATAAGGCGGCTCGATAGGCTGTGAAGCATCGTGGGCGGGCGCGCCTCCCGTGCGTCGCCGTCACGTTGACCAAGGACCGATTTCATGACACGCGTGCTTTATATCGAAGGCTCTCCGAACAAGGCGCACGCCGCGTCCATCGAGGTATGCGATGCGTTTCTCGATGCGTACCGGTCGGCGCATCCCGATCATGAGATCGAGAAGCTCGACATCTGGAACATGGCGTTGCCGGAATTCGACGGCGACGTGATGAACGCGAAGTATGCGGGGTTGAGCGGCGAGGCGTTGACGCCGGCGCAGGCGGCGGCGTGGCGGAGGATCGAAGCACTCGCCGCGCCGTTTCATGCGGCGGACAAGTTGCTGTTCGGCGTGCCGCTGTGGAATTTCAGCATCCCGTACAAACTCAAGCAGCTGATCGACGTGATCTCGCAGAAGGACGTGCTGTTTACGTTCGATGGGTCGGGGTTCGGCGGATTGCTGCGGGGGAAAAAGGCGGCGCTTGTGTATGCGCGCGGGCTCAGCTACACGTCACCGGGCTCGTTTACGCCGGCCGGCGAATTCGATCTTCAGCGGCCGTTCATGGAGACCTGGCTCAGGTTCGTGGGCGTGGAGGAGGTCGTGGGCATCGTGGTGGAGCGCACCTTGTTCGGCGCCGACGGGAAGGTGGATCGGCGTCGGGCGATCGAAGCGGCGCGGGAAATTGCGCTGACGTTCTGACCGTGCGGGGCTGGGGTGCGCGTATCCTCAGCGCCGTCGGCACGGCATTCGGCGAATAGGCGGGCCGCGCCTGACGAGCGCGTCGAGGCGCCCAGGAGAGGCGAATCGTCCCGGTCGGGACGCCATCTGCTCCGCTTCCTGGGTCGCGATACGGGGCGCGGCTGCCGCCGACTGACGATCGGCGTCTCCGGGCGCGTAACAAGAGATCGTTTGAACTGCCACGCAATCTCTATCCACTGAACCCGAACCTCACCGCGATTGCACCGGAAGCAGCGCTTTCGTCGAGGCCGGCAGCGTATCGGTTGCCGCGCTCTCGTCAGGCTGCCCCTTCCCCGCGACATAGCGATAGACGAGATACTTTTTCTCCGTCTCGTGCCCGATGTTCGGGATCACGACAAGCATTTCCTTGTCGCTGAGATAGAGCCATTTCGGCAGCGCCTTTTCCGCAAAATAGAGGCGTTCATCCGCGTGGGTCTGCGGATTCCGGCGGATCGCCACCCCTTTCAGATAGGGCGGCCCATACGCCAGAGCAAAGACCAGCACGCCGTCGACGCAGCGCGCCAGCGCGATCTGGCCGACGAACTGGGTATCCGGCATGTCGAGAAACGCGGGCTTCGCCTCCCCGCCTTCGTCGACGAAGAGCGCCTCGCCGTCCTCGCCGTGCGGTTCCGCCTTCAGCGTAGCGTGCGTGCCGTCCGCGAGCGTGCAGGACGTGACCGTGCGCAGCTTGCCCGAACCGGCATCGTTCGCGTGCGACGGCGCGCTCAAGCCCGCGGCTGCGACGCATGCCAGTGCAATAGCCCAGTGTTTCATTTGACCATGTCCCGCAGAAGTTGCATCGAATCCGGCTCGCCTTTCAGTTTTTCCGCGCAGGCGTTGATTTTCTTATAGTAGATCCCGTTCGCGACGCCGCGATATTTCTTGTAGGCGTCGTCGACCGACGAAGTCGAATCCACCCAGTACTGCATGTATTCGGTGCCCAACTGGATATTGGTGGCCTCATCGAAGATCTGCGGGGTTCCGTGGAAGGTCGCCGCATCCTGGAAGGCCTCTTGAGACTGCTTGTCGCTGGGCGTGTGGCCAAGATCCTTCTTCAACCGTTCCTTGAACACCTGCTTGGTGGCGGTCGAGGTCATCTGCATCAGGCCTTTCGCGCTGCTGCCGCCCGCTGCCGCGTTTGCGTCGAATCGCGACTCCATGTAGATCTGGCAGATGATCAGGTTCTCGTCGAGTGTCGAATGATTGTTGGCCTGGACCAGCGCCCGGATCTCGCGCAGCCGCGCCGAGTCGTCGACGGGCACCGGCACGGGCGCAGTCTTGGATTTCGGCGTCAGTTGGGCCGTCTGTTTCTTGACCAGCCTCTTCTTGGTGTTCATGCGCCCCGATCCCAGTCCGGATTCAACGGCGTGTACTCTTCATACACGTAGAGGGTCGCCGACGAAGCCGCATCATCCGAGATTTTCTTCGTACGCCCCTGGGCATCCGTGCGGCCCTCGATCTTATCCCCCTCCGCCGTCACGATCTCGTACGGCACGTCGGCCAGAGGCTTCCCCGTATAGTCGTCCGTCAGCAGGAAGAATTGATCGTGGCTCCAGCATGAGCATGTCGTGTGGTATCCCAGCGTGCCCAGCATCGAACACCCGGATGACTCGGATTGGATCGCGGCAAAGGGCACGCGATTTCCCATTGCGTCGAGGGTCGACGCGCCCGGCACGTTCGCCATGTTGGGAAACCGCGACAAGATGCCGTGCAGCATCGCGCAATGGGTTTCCGGCTTGTGATCCGTTGGCATATCCCGCCCCGTGGTTGAAACGTGTTGTGTCGAATCAATCCGTCGTCGCGCCATGACCATCCAGTTCGACGATGCGGACAGGGTTCGCTCCCGGCATCGATCAAAACGGACCACCCGCGCAGGTCAAGGCCGACGGATGCGCCGCGCGCGGCGTCGCTCGTGATCGGTTCGTTCGCGACGCCAATCGGCAGCGCATCAGTTGTTGCTGATCGTGTTGCCGTCCAGCTTGACCGATCCGGAACCCTTGATGCTCACATTCGCGCCGCTGATCATGATGTCGCCGTTGCTCGTCATCACGATGCTCGCCTTGCCGGCCTTGATCTCGATGCGATCGCCGACATTGAGCGTATACGTCTTGCCGACCTGGGTGGCCTTCGAAAGCCCGACTTCCTCGCCGCTGGCCAGACCGACCGCCGTGTTCATCGCCCCGGCAACCGTGACGATGTAGGCCCCGCCGATCGTCAACGCCTTCGCCAGCCCGACGGTCTCCGCCGACGCAAGCGCGACCAGCAGGTTCTGAGTCCCGTCGATCGTTTCGCTGCGGTTGCCGCCGACATGGAGCGTCTCGTTGTCGCCGACGGTCTCCGTCCGGTTCGCACCGACCGCAATCGTTTCGTTCTGGCCGACCGCCTCCGTGCGGTCGTTGCCGACCTGAACGGTTTCGTCGTGGTCGATGTTCTTGACGCGATCGTGACCGACCCAATGCGACTCGTCGTGTTCGACCTCGATGCGCTGATCCTTCTCGGCGTGCAGCCACACCTCTTCCGCGCCCTTTTTGTCTTCGAAGCGGATCGCATTCGCGGTGTTGACGCTGCCGGTCTTGGTCGAGCGCGTGAGGATGCCGCTCTGCGTCGCGTTGGCCGGCAACACCCAGGGCGGCATGTTCTGCGCGTTGTAGACGCGCGACGTCACGAGCGGACGGTCCGGATTGCCGTCGAGAAAACTCACGACCACCTCGTCGCCGATACGCGGAATCTGGATCATCCCGAATCCGCTCCCCGCCCAGGGCTGGCTCACCCGCACCCAGCAGGAACTGCCCTGATCGCGCTTGCCGAGGCGATCCCAGTGGAACTGGACCTTCACGCGCCCAAGGCTATCCGTATAGATCTCCTCGCCCTTCGGCCCCACGACGATCGCCGTCTGAGGCCCGACGATCGTCGGGCGGTCGCCCTCGACAGCCGGACGGTACGGGATCTTCTTGCGGATACAAGTAAAGCTGCAGGAGTACGCGGCGCTTCCCTCGCCGGCCTGATAGTTGTTCATGCCGCTGTGCGAGACGGTCAGCAGCAGAAACTGCCGGTCTTCCTGGCTGCCGGCGGCGTGATCGTAATGGTCGTCCAGCTCGAAGTATCGGCATGGCGTCATCCGCCGGCTGGTCGCGGCCCCGACGAACGTCTTGCTATGGGCGGCCAATGCCTGGGTCCGGAAGCGGGCGAGCTCCTCGCCGCGATCGGTGTCGGCAAAACCATGCTCGCCGAGGTAGTCGTAGATCTCGTAGGAAGGCACGTCGCCTTGATTGACTTCCGTGCCGCCCGAAACGAATCGCCGCGCATGCGGAATCTTGTAGTCGAAGGTCTTCAGCCCGACCGTGTCCGACGCAAGCTGACGCTGCGCCTGAAACGACGTGACGACAGCGAGGTCGTCCATCGCCTCGCCCTGGTTGTATTGCAGCGACGGGCTGCGTCCGTCTATCGGCTTCGCGATCACCGAGTTGTCCGCGATGATCAGCTTGTGTCCGTCCTTCGCATGCTCGAAGTAATAGAACAGACCATCCTCCCGCATCAGCCGTTCGACGAAGGCGAGATCGGTTTCCTTGTATTGCGTGCAGTAACTGCGGTTCTTCGTTCCCTTCGATAATTGGAACTCGAAAGACGCGAGCTTGCCGTATTCGCGAAACACGCTCGATATAATCGCCTCGGTATTCTCTTCCTGAAAAATCCGGATATCCTGCCGACGCGAGAGCATCCAGAACCACGGCAGGATCGTCGCGCTGTAGATGGCAAAACCCCCATCCGTATCGAGATGCGAGAACCCCGCGACATAACCGTGAAAATAGCGCGCGTCGGAACTGGTCGGCGCATCGGTCAGTTGCAAGGCGATACTCACCGGCTGTCCGATCAGCTTCTTCAGCTCGATCTTCTGATCCTGCGACGCAAGCCGGACGTGAATCTCAAAGTTTCGCGACAACCCTTCCGTGCAATGGAAATCGACAAGCACCAGATCCGAGCGCCCCTTGAGCGGCGTTTGGATCGTAAACAGGCGATTGCTCTGGAGCTGGAAGAAGCTCGCAATTTCTGACATTTGCATAATAGCCTCGGAGTCTCTCGGCGGAGGGGCGGTCTCTCTGTCCGCGCGGCCATTCTAATATGACCGCCTGTCACTTTACTCGACGTTCAACCCCATAAAATTAAGGGGCGGAATATCTTTTAATGCGCGGTCGATATTCGTAAATGAATCGCCTGTCGGCCTATTACAAACGTAAAGCCGGAGTGCTGGTACGTCATCCGGCAAGGTTCGCTCGACGCTTTCCCATCATCGCGGCATGGCCCGCCTGCATCGATTCGCCCCGGCCATGGTGCGCTTCTTCCGTCCCCATGCCCGGTCGAACCGCGACACCGGCGTGTCGCGGCGGCGGAAGCCGGCTGGCCCGCCTGCGATGCACGCCCCGCCCGGCACGCGGGCCCCGATCCGGATCAGTGGACGTATCCGGCGAGAATGCCGGCCCCGCCGCCGAACCCCTTGCCGTTTGCATTCAGGCCGGCATTGACGCCCACCATGATCAGGAGCGCCTTCGCGTGTTGCAGCACCCATTCGAACAGCAAGGGATTGATCGTGATCTGGCTGATCGCGAGCGAAAGCAAGGCCGCGTTGATGCCGAGCAACATGACCGACCCGCCGCCGCCCGCGAGGATGATTTCAGCGCTTCCGTCCAGATAAACGGCGCCGCCCTGCAAGTCGGCCCGTTCAAGCTCCGTGCCGGAAAAAGCCGGCGTCATGTAAATCCAGCCGGCGCTGGGCAATGCCTCGGCCGAACCGCTGCCGCTGAGGGCTTTGCCGCTGATCGCGAATGTCGGCAACTTGACCTTCGGAAGCTTGACGCCGAAACCCACGCCAACACCCAGGCCGCCATACCAGAAACGCTGGAACTGCCCAGCGGGATTCTTCAACAGGATCTCGCCGCCCGAGCCCGTGACGAATTCGACGCTCGCGCCGAATGTCGCTCCGGTCTGATATTCCCAATGGCTACGCCGCAACAAAGACATGGATTGATCCCGGAAGTCAGGGCCGAGGGAAGCTGAACACCCCTCCCAACGCCGCGCTCACACCGAAAAAGCCCAGAAAGATCGGGACGGTCCAAATCGCCAGGAATCGATCCAGGGTGGCCGAGGTCCGGGGCGAAGACGCCAGATAGCGCACCTGCACCGCATCCCCCACTTTCATACCGAACACGAGACCGCCTTGCGCATAGGACACATGCTCGCCGGAGGACGTCACGAATGCGATTTCAGGGTGGCTGCCGCCCGCATTCAACGCCACGACCTGCCCGCTCGCCCGCTCCGCTTCCTTCAGAAACGAACGCGTGTCGACGATCGAATACACCATCCCCGCCAGCAAGGCCAAGCCCAGCAGGCAGAAAAACATCGCTTTGAACGTATCGGCCGACTTCGTCATGTTTGCTCGTTCGCCTCGATCCGACAGCAACAGGTTCAACCGCCAGGGAGCCTGATTCTACCGTCCCGGTTGGTCTATATGCCCCTGATCGGCCCGCTGGAAACACGCTTGCGCTCCGTGACTGCACTGCCCGGGTCGTCCGAATTCCCAAAGCGCCCGGCTATGAGCGGCATGATTCGATCGGTGCGCCTCGGCGAGGCCGACACGGGATCAACGCGGCACGTTGGTGGGAAACCGCCTACCGACGCGCGTCCGGCGGATCACTCACTAACGGGTTCGCGATCGGCCCATGCGACAGGCCGCGTCGCCGGAATATCGGTGCAAAACGTCAATGCCGGAAACTCGACCCAGCCAATCGGATCACGCGCTTCAGCGCCACCTGTATGGATATGGCAAGCAATGCTTCGGTATGTTGAAAGACAGATTGACGACCCGGGCCTGCTCGATCGTCCCGATGGATACGGTATCGCGTGCGAAACGCCGACAACCAGAATAGCAAATCCATGGCCGATTGCAGTGTGCCGGCCGATCTTCGAGCGCTCCCGCCCAGTTGCGCCCGCCTGGGCGGCGCGACGCGCGGCAGCCGCTTCGGTGCAACGCGCGTGGCAGGCAAATGGTGCGGGGACCGGACTTGAACCGGCAAGCCAGAAGCGGCTCCGCGTCCTCCGTGGGTAATGATTGCGTAGTTAAAGACCGTATTTCAATGTCGCCGCGCCGCCCTTTCGCCCTCCCGCACCGCCCCGCTTTTCAGGCGCTTTCTGAGCCGATGATTTTGTACGACCAGAAGGACGAACACAACGAGCGAAGCTGCCGGGAAAAACCACTCTCCAGAATAATGAAGCATCGCCCACGCGCCGCCAGCAAGCACCACCGCCGCCAGGATGAGGAGCGCTCGATCCGCAAGCCGGCTCATGCTGCCGCCCGAAGTTGTGCGCGGAAAGCGTAGGCGCGCGACGCGTTGCCGGGTTGCAAGACTTCCGGATGCCGCTGAATAGCCTGATAGACGCTCGGCGGCAACGAGATACCGCGACGCGACGCCCATTGATGCACGCTCGACGCCGCCGCAACCTTGTTGCTGCAATAGAGCGACGCGTTGGTCGCGACGATGAGGCTCCCGACTACAGCGCCCGCATAGAATGCAGCGCCACCGGCAGCGACCACACCAAGCAGCTCAAGTCCGGTTGTCGCGCCGATCAGCTCCGCGACCGTGGCATTGGGGCCGAGGGCCTTGAGCGTGCCCAGAATCGTCGTCAGCGTCCCCGTAGCCGCCTGGACAGAGCCGAACAAGCTGGCAGGCGCCGAGAGTCCCAAGGCGTCCATATTCGATTTGAACGCCTGATAGAAACGCGTGCATTTCGCCATATCGCCTCCAGAGGAATTCGCTCGAATTCTAGCAGGCACGAATTCCGCGACATTCTGATGGATCTTATCGAATGCTCATTCCAAGGATCGCGTCTTCTTTCGTTCCGCCCTTTTTCGTCGAGACGCGTTCGGCGTACGGCTTCATCGCATCTTCGAGGGTGTGCAGGTCTGCGGGTGGCGTATCGCGCTGCGCTAAAAGCGCCGCTTCTCGGGCAGCGCCGCAGTTCGTCGCCTCGCGCTTGGTGCGCAGCACCTTGGAGACGCGGAGGGACTTCGTACCGTCCTTACCAGCGATATACACCTGGGCGCGAAAGCCTCCATTAACCGGCGTGACTGATGCCATGATGGGGAGTGACGTGGGGAGGAAGTGGGGAATTGAGCCCGCACTTTACGACCCGAACATGGGAAACGTGAAAAGGAATTCAATAAGAAAACCCCTCCAACCCCTTGATTCCACTAGGTTCTACTTCTTTGGGAAATTACGTAGAGGGTGCTTGGTGCCGGGGACCGGACTTGAACCGGCAAGCCTGTTAAGGCGGCGGATTTTCATCACACTGCTTCTTTCGAAGCCGATGCTGCGTGCGCAGCCCGTTCGTGCGCTGGACTATGCCTTCGCCATCTTCCGTTCGGCGCGCGCGATGCGCGCCGCGCCGGATCTTAGGCGCCCCCCGTCTAGTCTCTACACCTTCCTCGGCAACGCCAAGGCTTGGCTCGGCGTTGCCTCGATGCATCGCGCATCAGGGGTTTCACCGAATTTGAAGGGTTCTACACCGGCCGTTTCCAACCGGGCACTCAAACATTTAAGTCCGCTATGTTTACCAATTTCATCACCCCGGCAAGGGCGGACGGCATTCTACCATCGGTCCGGCCCCGCAACCCGCTTTCCCGCTCGCCGACCGCGCACCGCCGCCACGCGCGCACGCAAAACAAACGCCGGGTCAACGACTCCCGCTTCGTTCGATAGAGCCGGGGCCACGCCGCCACGCCTATACCCGCGCAGGCGCTTTCCAGGCGCTCGCGCTCCCGCACGAACCGCGTCCCGTCGACGTCCCAGTCCGTCTGGTCGCCGCAGTCTCCGATGCCGCGCACGCGATCGAAACTGGACAAGCACTGCTGCTCCGCCGTCTATCCCGCGCCCGCCCGTTGATTCGCCGGCTGCAACGCATCGTCGCGCCCCGCCCCCTCCGGTTCAACCGGATCGCCGGACAACGGCCCCACGCGGCGCAGCCGATACCCGCGACTGAGATCGTTGTACGCGCCACCTTCTCCGCATCCGATCGACACCCGCGCCTCGCCGGCGGACAGCGCGGCGGCGCGGTTGCCCAAGCGCGCCCGCTTGCGCGCGTCGTCATCGATATCGCCGTCGCAGGCCTTGATCTGCGCGCTCCGCCGCCTCGCTGGACAATCCCGGCCACGTGGCAATCGTGATCCACAATTACCGCTGGCGGCTGGGGCTCGTGCAGGGCGAATCGCGCTTCGGCGCGCTGAAACGGCGGCTCGCGGCCGCGCCGCCGATCACCGTGCCGTCGATCACGCTCGAAGGCGATGCGAACGGCGCGCCCCATCCTGAACCCGCCGTCTATGCGCGCAAGTACGCGCACCGGACGATCTCGGGCGGCATCGGTCACAACCTGCCTCAGGAAGCCCCGCGCGCGTTCGTGGACGCGATCGCCGACGTCGCGCGGCTGTGAGGCCGCAGGACTGCGGGGCCGCGACGGGATGACGGGATGACGGGATGACGGGATGACGGGATGACGGGATGGAGGGATGGAGGGATGGAGGGATGGAGGGATGGAGGGATGGAGGGATGGAGGGATGGAGGGATGACAGCGGACAGCATCACACCGTCCCGCGCGCGGTCCTCTCAGGCTCCATGGTTGTCTCGCCGAGGCGCGGCCGGCGGCCCACGCTGCCCGCGCGGCGCGGCGAAACCCGCGCGCCGGACGGCGAACCCTCGCCGCCGAGGCGCGCAGAGGCATCCGGCTCAGATCACCGAGATGCCGGCGGCGGGTACGTACATGAAGCAGTAGAAGCTGTACGACACGACGATGTCGTTGGGATTGCCCTGGATCAGCGGCCCCTGGTTCACCACCCAGTCGGCCGTCGGCGGCCAGCTGATCGGGTTGCCGGCGAAATCGAAGTTCGTGACCTGGTCGCCCCCGTCCTTCTGCGACCACGTATCGAATTTCGACGTCGAGTCGCAGCGCACCCAGTGATAGTCGCCCGGCCAGCCGACCGACGCGTCGCCCGGCGAAATCAGCAGCGCGACGTAGTGGCCGACGCCGCCCTGCGCGCGCGCATGCTGCGCCATGTCCTCGCGGGTCGACGAACCGAGGTTGACGAGCCCGTCGAGTTCCGCGCCCTTGACCACGTCGGGACCGGTGGGCGGCGACGTCAGGAAATAGCCGTGCATCCGTCCCGGCTGCGCGAACGAGTTCGACGCGATGTTCGTCGAGTAGTTGTAGCAGTTGTTGTTCACCTGGAACTTGTAGGACATGAAGCAGCCTTCGCAGTTGGCGGCCGGATCGTAGGCGATCGACGTGCCGACCACGCTGGGCGCGTACTGCGGCACCCGCTTGCCGCCTGGCACGGTCACGTAGTTCGGCGCGATCTGCTGGTTGGACGCCAGCTCCATCCCCGGACTGAGCACCGCATAGCGCGGGTCGTCTTCGTGGATCATCCCGCTCAGCCGGTAACGCGCATAAGGTTTCATCAGCATTTTCTGTCTCCTTCGGGTTGAGTGAATCGGCGGCGGCCTCAGTGGCCCGGCAGCGTCCTCACGGCCGCGCTCTCGGGCGGCGTGATCTCGCCCGCCAGGCTGCGCTGCATCGTCTTGCGGATCTCGGCGGGCGCCATGCCCACGCTGATCAGACTGACGAGCTTGGCGAGCGATGCCTCGGGCACCATGTCGTAGGCGCTGATCGCGCCCGCTTCCGCGAGTCCGGAGCCCGTCTCGTAGGCCCCGATGTTGACCGTGCCCGCGAGCACCTGCGTGTTGTCCATCAGCACGACGCCCGCCTTGTTCGCGGTCGACAGCACCTGCAGGAAGTCTGCGGCCGACGGGCCGTTGCCTTCCCCGAACGCCTCGATCACGACGCCGCGCACGGCGGGCGCGCTCTCGTTGATCATCGCGTTCGCGACCGATGCGCCGATGCCCGGATAGAGCGTCATCACGATCGCCGCGAAATTCCGCAGCGCCTGCGACTGGCTGCTCAGGCGCGTCTTCGCGGCGGCGAGGTTCGCGGGGTTGTCGAGCGACACGCTCCAGTCCGGCGGCGGCAGCAGCAACGCCGTGTTGATCGTGATCTGCGCGGCCACCGTCGCGAGCGGCGGAAAATTGGGCGACGCGAACGCCGCGAACTGATTCGCGTTGACCTTGACCGAGCGGTTGCCGCGCAGCAGCAGTGAATCGAAGTACAGCAGGCTCTCGGGAATGCCCGTCGTGCCGGCGATCACGATCGCGCCGATCAGATTGGTCAGCGCGTCGTTGAGCGTCGTCGCGAGCGGCACCTGCGAGCCCGTGAACACGACGGGCTTCGCGAGCCCCTGCAGCAGGAACGACGTCGCGGCCGCGCTGAACGCCATCGTGTCGGTGCCGTGCAGCACCACGAAGCCGTCGTAGTCGTCGTAGACTTCGGCGAGCGACTGCGCGATGGTGATCCAGTCGGCCGGCGTCATGTTCGAACTGTCGAGCGGCGTGTCGAACCACGCGACCGTGTAGCTCAGGTCGGGATAGCCCGCCACCTCGCCGCCGGCGAGCCCCGGCATCGATTCGATCAGCGCCTGGAACTGCGGCCCCGGCATCGGCGCGAGCGGCGTGCCGATGCAGCCGATCGTGCCGCCGGTGTAAAGCACGTAGACATGGCTCATCGCGATTCTCCTTCGGAACGCAGGAACTCAGAGGGCGCGACGCGCGCGCCCGCGGCCGCGGCCGCGGTCGGAATGCCCAGCGCGCCGCGCTTGCGCCGGAAGAACAGCCGCAGGTCATGGAACACATTGCGGTCGCGATTGCGGTATTGCCGTCCGACCGGCGACTGCGGCGCGCGCGGCAGCGGCACGCCCGCCTCGAGATCCGCGAGCAGTTCGACGAGCCGGTGGATGGCCGCCTTCTCCGCGCGGCAGTACAGCTTCTCGGCGGTGTCGTCCGCGTACAGCGGCGGCGTGATCCGCGTGATGAGGTCGCCCGTGTCGACCCCGGCGTCGACGAAATGAATCGTCGAGCCGATCCGGTCGAACGCGCGGTCGTAGAGCGCGAAGAAGAAGCATTGATTGCCGCGATACCACGGCAGGAAACCGCCGTGGATATTGATCGTCGTGCCCGTCGCGGCCAGCGTGCGGCGCGACAGGATGCTCGTGCAGATCACGACGGTCACGTCGGGCGCGGTCTCCTCCAGCAGCGCGACGACCTCGTCGCGATTGATCCAGTCGACCGTCAGGCTCGGCGGTGTCGGCCATTCGGGCGCGTCGGGCGGCAGCGCGAAATACGCGCGGCGATAGGCATTCAAGCCGACCAGCGTGCGACGCCAGCGGTGATAGCCGAGCGCCGCCCAGTCGATCCAGCGCCTGCGCCGCCACAGCCGCCGGTGCTGGCAATCGGAAGGCTCGACCACCAGCGCGGCGAGCCCGAAGCGGCGATGCAGTTCGGCGGCGAGATAACGGTGATGCGCGTCGTCCGACGTGAGCAGCGCGATGCGCAGCGGTGTTGGCTGTTCGCTCATGAGGCGTCCCCTCCCAGTACACGGCGCAGCGACAGCGGCCGCATGTCGGTCCAGACCTCGCGGACGCGCGCGAGGCACGCGTCCCGGTCGCCCTCGAAGCCCGTCTCGCGCCACCCCAGCGGCGGCGTCGCGTGCGCGGCCCACAGCGAATACTGTTCTTCCTCGTTGACCACGACCTGGTAGCGCGTCGTGTCGTCCTCGTCTCGTGTCATCGGCGATCTCCCTGGAAATCGCGCGCGGCCGTCTCGCCGAGCAGCGCGGCAAGTTCGGCCGGCGCGGTGCGCGCCAGCTCGGCGTCGATGATCGCGACGGCCAGCTCGGCGATGGTCGGCGCCTCGAACAGCCGCCGCAGCGGCAGTTCGACGCCGAGCCGCGCGCGGATGCGCGCGGCCACCCGGGTGGCGAGCAACGAATGGCCGCCCAGGTCGAAGAAATTGTCATGCAGGCCGACCGGCTCGACCTTCAGCACCTCGCTCCAGATCGCCGCCAGCGCGATCTCGACGGGGGTGCCGGGCGGCGCGTCCGACGACGCGGCCGCGCGCGGCGGCTCCGGATCCGGCAACGCCGCGCGGTCGATCTTGCCGCTCGGCGTGAGCGGCATCGCCGTCACGGGCACGAACAGCGCCGGCACCATCGACTCGGGCAGCCGCGTGCGGCAGTGACGCCGCAGCGCAGCCGCGTCGGCCGCGCCGTCCTGGCTGCGCGCGGCGTTCACGTACGCGATCAGGCGACGGCCGCCCGCCGGGTCCGGCCCGTCGACCACCACCGCCTCGCGCACGCCCGGCGCGTCGCGCAGCACGGCCTCCACTTCGCCCGGTTCGACCCGCACGCCACGCACCTTGATCTGCCGGTCGAGCCGACCGAGGAACACGAGCGCGCCGTCGGCGCGGCGGCGCGCGAGATCCCCGGTGCGGTACATCCGCGCGCCTGGCGTCGGCGAGAACGGATCGGCCACGAAGCGCTCGGCCGTTTGCGCCGGCTGGCCAAGGTAGCCGCGCGCGGGCAGGCAGCCGCCGATGCACAGCTCGCCCGGCAGGCCGTCCGGCACCAGCGCGCCGAGGCGGTCGAGCAGATAGGCCCGCGCGCCCGCGATCGCGCGGCCGATCGGCGGCAGTTCCGGCCAGTCGTCCGGCGCGCCGGCGAGACGCCACTCGGTCGCGACGTGCGTCTCGGTCGGGCCGTACTGGTTGGACAACGCGGCGATGCGATGGCGGCGCACGAAATCCGCGAGCGGCCGCGACACCTGCAACTGCTCGCCCGCCGTGATGATCTCCCGCAACGCCAGCGCCGGGCCCGCCGGGTCGTCCGCCGCCGTCGCGGCCAGCGCCTGGAGCGCGGCCGCCGGCGCGAAGAGCCGTTCGATGCCGTCGGCCGCAAGGCGGCGCAGCAGCGCGGCCGGATCGCGGCGCTCCTCCTCGCTCGCGAGCACGAGCGTCGCGCCCGCGCCCAGCGTCGAGAAGATCTCCTGCGCCGACACGTCGAAGTTCAGCGACGTGAATTGCAGCACGCGCGCCGGCGCGGGCGCGGCGGCGTGCTGCCACGCGATCAGGTTCGCGAGCGGCCCGTGCGGCATCGCGACGCCTTTCGGCCGCCCCGTCGAGCCCGACGTATAGAGCAGATAGGCGAGGCTGTCGCGCCGGGCGGCCGGCAGCGCCTCGCGCGCCGCCGGGGCGTCCGCGTCCACCGGCACGCAGGCGGACCCGGCGAATGCGGGCGCCGCGCCCGCCGTGACCACGAGCCCGAGCCGCGCGTCCGCGCAGATCGCCGCGAGCCGCTGCTCGGGATAGACCGGATCGAGCGGCACGTAGCACGCGCCCGCCTGCAGCACCGCGAGCACCGCCACCACCTGCTCGATGGAACGGTCGATATAAATACCCACCGGCGCGTCCGGTCCGGCGCCGCGCGCCGCGAGCGCGTGCGCGAGCCGCTCGGCGCGGTGCGCCAGCTCGCCGTACGTCAGCGCGCGCTCACCCTGCCGAAGCGCGATCGCGTCCGGCGTCGCCGCCGCCCGGGCCGCGACGCGTTCATGGACGAGCGGCGGCGTCGCCTCGGCCGGCCACGGCGACGCGGCAGCGGCCAGCGCGGCGGCGTGCTCGGCGGCGTCCATCAGCGGCAGCGCGCCCATCGGCTGGTCGGGCGACGCGAGCGCCGCGCCGAGCAGCGTCGTGAAGTGGCGCGCGAGCCGTTCGATCGTCGGCGCGTCGAACAGGTCGGTCGCGTATTCGACGATGCCCCGCAAGCGGCCGCCGACTTCGATCATCGACACATGCAGATCGAACTTGGCGGTTCCGATGCCGATCTCGCGGTAGTCGTGCCCGTCGTCCTCGGCCGGACGGCCGCGATCGTCGAACGCGTTCAGGACGAACATCACCTGGAACAGCGGGTTGTGATTCAGCGCGCGCTGCGGCCGAAGCGCCTCGACGAGCCGTTCGAACGGCAAGTCCTGGTGCGCATGCGCGGCGAGCGTCGTCTCGCGCACCGCGCCCACCAGCGCGCGGAATCCGCGCGTGTCGTCGACGCGGCTGCGCAACACGAGCGTGTTCGCGAAGAAACCGATCAAGCCTTCCAGTTCCACGCGGGTCCGGTTCGCGATCGGCGTGCCGACCACCACGTCGGACTGTCCGCTGCAGCGCGCGAGCAAGAGCTTGAACACGGCCAGCAACACCATGAACGGCGTCGCGCCTTCGCGCTGCGCGAACGCGCGCACCGCACGCGTCGTCGCCGCGTCGAGCGAGAAGTTGTGCAGCGCGCCCCGATAGCTCGGCGCCGCCGGGCGCGGCCGGTCGAACGGCAGATCGAGCGGCGCGGCCGGCGCGCCGTCGAGCTGGCCGCGCCAGAACGCGAGCTGGCGCTCGAGCGCGTCGCCGTCGAGCCAGTCGCGCTGCCACACCGCGAAGTCCGCGTACTGGATCGGCAGCGGCGCGAGCGTCGCGGGCCGGCCGTCGGCGAATCCCGCGTACAGCGTGCTGAATTCTCGATACAACACGCGCATCGACCATCCGTCGGCGATGATGTGATGGATCGTCAGCACCAGCAGGTGCTCATCGGGCGCAACCCGGATCACGCGCAGTCGCAACAGCGGCGCCGCGTCCAGATCGAACGGCCGCGCCGCCTCGTCGACCGCGCACCGCTGCGCGGCCGCCGCGCGTTCGGCCTCGGGCAGCGCGCTCAGGTCGGTGAGCGCGAGCGGCAGCGTCACCGTCGACGCGACGACTTGTACCGGATGGCCGTCCTCGACGTCGAAATGCGTGCGCAGCGTCTCGTGCCGCGCGATCAACGCGTCGAGCGCGCGCTCCAGCGCGCCCCACGCGAGCGCGCCGCGCCACGGCACGATGTCGTACATGTTGTAGATCGCCTGGCCCGGCTGAAGCTGCTCGAGAAACCACAGCCGCTCCTGCGCGAAGGACGCCGGAAACACGTACACGTCCTGTTCAGTGGTCTCCGGCGGCGTGGCGACGTCGAGCGGGCTCATTGCGCGTCACCGCGCGCGGAGCCGCCGCGTCGCGCCCGATAGGCCGCGCGCGGCACGCTGACCAGCTCGGGAACCGACGACGCCGGCGCGCCGTTCGCGCGCAGCTCGTCGACCGCGCGCGCGAGATCGACGACGGTCGGCATCTCGAAGATCGTCCGCAACGACACCTCCGCGCCGAGTTCGTCGCGCAGCCGCGAGATCACCTGGGTCGCCAGCAGCGAATGGCCGCCGATGTCGAAGAAATGATCCGTGCGCGCGATCCGTTCGATGCCGAGAATCCGGCTCCAGATGGCGGCGACCGCCCGCTCCGTGTCGCTCTGCGGCGGCTCGCCCGGCGCGCCGCCGGCCGGCCGTTCGCCGGGCGCGGGCAGCGCCGCGCGATCGAGCTTGCCGTTCGCGGTCAGCGGAATCGCGTCGACCGCGACGAAATGCGCGGGCACCATGTAGTCGGGCAACAGCCGCTTGCAATGACGGCGCAGCGTGTCGTCGTCAGGCGGCGCGGCCGCGTCGGCAGCCACCACGTAGGCAACCAGCTGCCGGTCGTCCGGACCGCCCCGGCACACCGTCACCGTCGTCCGCACCGCCGGATGCTCGCGCAGCGCCGCGTCCACTTCGCTCGGCTCGATCCGGTAGCCGCGGATCTTGACCTGTCCGTCGGCGCGGCCGAGGAATTCGAGCGTGCCGTCCGCGCGCAGCCGCGCGAGATCGCCCGTGCGATACAGCCGCCCGCCCGGCGCGCCGCCGAACGGATCAGGCACGAAGCGCTCGGCCGTCAGGTCGGGGCGGCCGACATAGCCGCGCGCGACGCACGCCCCGCCGATCAGGATTTCGCCGATCGTGCCCGTCGGCGCGAGCCGGCCGGCCGCGTCGACGACGTACAGCGTCGCGTGCGGCAGCGCCGGCGCGAGCGACAGCGGCGCGCCTTCGGGCGGCGGCGCGGTCAGCGTCTGGATCGAGCAGAACACCGTGGTCTCGGTCGGACCATAGGTGTGCTTGAACACCGGAATCCGCGACGCCTGCATCACCGCGCGCACCTTCGCCGCATCGACCTGGTCGCCGCCGACGAGCAGCAGGCGCGCGCCGAGATAGGCGTCGGGGCGATGCGCGGCCGTCTGGTTGAACAGCGTGGCCGTCTGGTACAGCACGCTGACGCGGCGCTCGGCCAGCGTCGCCGCGAGCTGGTCGGGCACCAGCAGCGCGTCGCGTTCGATGCCGACGAGGCACGCGCCCGCGCTCAGCGCGCCCCAGCATTCGAACGCCATCACGTCGAACGCGGGGCTCGAACTCTGCGCGACACGATCCTCGGGCGCGATGCGCGCCGAGTGCATCGCGTCGAGCAGCCACGACAATTGACGGTGCTCGATCATCACGCCCTTCGGCTTGCCGGTCGAACCGGACGTGAAGATGATCTGCGCGAGCCCGGCGGGCGCGTTGCGCGTCTTGAGCGACTGCGCGGAACGCGCCGCGATCGCCCCGGCCTGCGCGTCCAGGTCGAGCTGCGCCATGCCGTCCGGCAGCGGCGCCTCGACGCCGCCCGCCGTAAGCACGAGCTCCACGCCCGCGTCGGCGAGCATCGAGGCGAGCCGCTCGGGCGGATTGCGCGTGTCGAGCGTGACGAACGCGCCGCCCACCTTCCACACCGCGAGCATCGCGACGACGAGCGCCGCCGAGCGATCGAGCCACAGCCCGATGCGCGCGTCGGTGCCGATGCCCCGCGCGCGCAAGAGCCGCGCCAGCCGGTTCGCGCGCGCGTCGAGTTCGCCATAGCTGAGCGTCGCGTCCGCGAACGCCAGCGCGGGCGCGCCGGGCGCGCTCGCCGCCTGGCGCGCGACGCGCACGTCGAGCGTCAGTCCCGGCTCGAACGCCTCGGCCGGCTCGGCGAGGCCCGTCAGCAAGTGCGCGCGCTCGTCCGCGCCGATCAGCTCCAGCGCCGCGACGCTCGCATCGGGCTCGGCGACGATCGCGCGCAGCAGGTTGACCAGATGGTCCGCCATCGTCGCCACGGTCGCCGGATCGAACAGATCGCTCGCGTATTCGATCGCACCCGACAGCGCGCCGCCCGTCTCGGCGAACGCCACGGTCAGGTCGAACTTCGAGGTGCCGCCCAGCGCCTCGGGCGGCGGCGCGTCGGCCGGCGCGGCCGGCTCGCTCGACGTGCCGGCGGCCGCCTGGAACAGCAGCATCACCTGGAACAGCGGGTTGTGGCCGAGCGTGCGCTCGGGCTGCAGCGCCTCGACCAGCCGCTCGAACGGCAGATCCTGATGTGCGTACGCGGCGAGCGTGGTCTCCCGCACGTTCGCGAGCAGCGCGCGGAACGACGCATCGTCATCGATCCGCGTGCGCAGCACCAGCGTATTCACGAAGAAGCCGATCAAGTCCTCGAATTCGGCGCGCGTGCGATTCGCGATCGGCGTGCCCACGACGACGTCGCGCTGACCGCTGCAACGGCTCAGGAACAGCTTCACGGCGGCCGCGACCGCCATGAACAGCGTCGCGCCCTCTTCCTGCGCGAGCGCGCGCAGCGCCGCCGTCGTTGCACGGTCGATCGCGAACGACAGCAGTCCGCCGCGATATCGCTGCACCGCCGGCCGCGGCCGGTCCGTCGGCAGCGCCAGCACCGCCGGCGCGCCCGCCAACTGCCCGCGCCAATAGTCCAGCTGCGCCGCGAGCGTGTCGCCTTGCAGCCAATCCCGCTGCCATGCCGCGAACGCCGCGTACTGGATCGACAGCGGCCGCAGCGGCGACGGACGGCCCGCGTCGAACGCCTCGTACAGCGCGCCCAGCTCGCGGTACAGCACGCCCATCGACCAGCCGTCCGACACGATGTGATGCAGCGTCAGCAGGACCAGATGATCCGCCTCGCCCAACTGCACCAGCCGCGCCCGCATCAGCGGCGCCTCACCCAGATTGAACGGCCGCCCCGCCTCCTCCGCCGCGATCGCCTGCGCCGCCGCCGTCCGTTCGCCCTCCGGCAGCCCTTGCAGATCGTCCACGACGAACGGCACCGACGCGGCGCCCGCGATCCGCTGCACCGGCTTGCCTTCCCGCGCGTCGAAGCGCGTGCGCAGCGTCTCGTGACGCCGCACGATCTCGTTCAACGCGCGCTCCAGCACCGTCGCCCTCAGCGGCGCGCGGATCCGCAGCGCGAACGGCACGTTGTACAGCGGGCTCCCCGGATGCAACTGATCGAAGAACCACAGCCGCTCCTGCGCGAACGACAGCGGCGCGACGCGCGACTCGGCGGCCGCGCGCGCGGGCCCCGACAACAGTCTCGCGAGCAGCGCGCGCTTGTCCACCGGCGTCAGGTCGTCGAGCGAAGCCGTTGCGCCATCCGCCGGCTGGCGGCGCAGCGCCGCGTCGATCGCGGCGTCGACCGCGTCCGCGCCGTCGGGCGTCGCCAGCGCGCACAACAGATCATTGAGCACGACGTCGGCCAGTTCGGCTGGCGCGCGCGGAACCGGTGCGCCCGGAACCTCCGCCGCCCCGGCGCGCGGCGTGCCGCCCGCGGGCGCGCGCTCGACGAGCGCCGCGAGACCCGCGACGGTCGGCGTCTCGAAGATCGTGCGCAGCGGCACCTCGAGCCCGAAGCGCTCGCGCAGGCGCGACACGAGCTGCGTCGCCAGCAGCGAATGCCCGCCGATCTCGAAGAAGTTGCGATGAATGCCGACCTGGTCGGTCTCCAGCAGCCCGGACCAGATCTCCGCGACGGCCGCCTCGGCCTCGCTGCGCGGCCGCGCATCGGCGGGGGTCTGCTCGGGCTGAACCGGCGCGGCCGCGAGCGCCGCGCGATCGATCTTGCCGTTCGGCGTCAGCGGCAGCGCCGCATGGAGGTACAGCGCCGACGGCACCATGTAGCCGGGCAGATGCTCCTGCGCATGACGCCGCACCGCGTCCACGTCGAGCGACGCGCCGGCCGGCGCGAGATGCGCATCGAGCCGCCGCGCCGCGCCCTCGCCGCGCGCGACGACCGCGACGCCGCCGACGCCCGGCGCGGCGCTCAGCACCGCCTCGATCTCGCCGGGCTCGATGCGGAAGCCGCGGATCTTGACCTGCTCGTCGGTCCGCCCGAGAAAATCGAGCATGCCGTCCGCGCGCAGGCGCACGAGATCGCCGGATCGGTACAGACGCGCGCCCGGTTCGCCTGAGAACGGATCGGGCACGAAACGCGCGGCGGTCAGATCGGGCCGCCCGAGGTAGCCGCGCGCCAGTCCGTCACCGCCGATGTACAGCTCGCCGGCGACGCCCGGCGGCGTCGGTTCGCCATGCGGGTCGAGCACGTAGAGCCGGGTGTTGATGCACGGCCGGCCGATCGGCACCCGGCCGGTGGCCGGATCGTAGCCGCCCGTCGCCGCCCAGATCGCGGTCTCGCTCGGCCCGTAGCCGTTGATGAAGCGCCGTCCGGCGGCCCAGCGCACCGCGACGGCGGGCTCGACAGCCTCGCCCACCATCATGAGCAACGCCAGGTCGGGCAGCCCGGCGTCGGGCGTGATCGCGCACGCCGCCGGCGGCAACACGGCGGCCGTGATGCGTTGCGCGCGCAGCAGCGCGGCGAGCGGCGCGCCGGGGGCGCGTGCGTCGGCCGGCGCGAAATGCAGGCAGGCGCCCGCCGTCCACGCGAGCAGCATTTCGAAGATCGACGCGTCGAAGCCGATCGCGGCGAAATGCAGCACCCGATCGGCCGGCGTGAGCCGAAACAGCGCGCGCTGGCCGAACGCGACGCGCGCGAGCCCCTGGTGCGTCACGGCAACGCCCTTCGGCTCGCCGGTCGAGCCGGACGTGAAGATCACGTACGCGCACTGCGCCGGCGCGAGCCGCGGCCGGTAGACGAACGGCGCGCTCGTGAACGCCGCCTGCGCGACGTCGACGAGCGTGATGTCTCCGGGCACCCAGTCGTGCCCGTCGCCCGGATCGCCGAGCACGACGCGCAGCGACGCTTCCCGCGCGATGTGCGCGAGCCGCCGGCACGGCAACGCGGGGTCGAGCGGCACGTACGCCGCGCCCGCCTGCAGGACGCCGAGGAACGCGACCGCGAGCGCCGCGGACGGACGCAGACAGACGCCGACCCGGTCCTCCGCGCCGATGCCGCGCGCGACCAACGCCGCGGCGACGCCCTGCGCGCGCCGCATCAGTTCGCGATAGCTGAGCCGACCGTCGGGCGCCTCGACCGCCGGGCGCTCCGGGAGCGTCCCGGCCAGGTACGCGATCAGATCGGGCGCCGACAGGTCGGGATCATAGGGATGACGCGGGCCGTTCCAGTCGTACAGCAGCGCGTGCCGCTGCGCCGGCGACAGCAACGGCAGCCGTCGGACCGCCAGATCCGGCTGCCGCACGAGCGCCGCCAGCAGGATCTGCAATTGGCCGGCCAGCCCGGCGACGGTCGCATCGTCGAACAGGTCGCGGCTGAACTCGAACACGCCGCCGAGCCCCGCGCCCTGGTCCGTGATCGCGAGCGACAGATCGAAGCGCGCCATCCCGTTGCGCGGCACCGCCGGTTCGACGGGCTGCGCGGACGCCGTTCCCGAGCCGGCGCGCGTTTCGCCGTCGGTCTGCAACGCGAACAGCACCTGGAACAGCGGGTTGTACGCGAGACTGCGCTCGGGCTGCAATTCCTCGACCAGCCGCTCGAACGGCAGATCCTGATGCGCGTACGCGGCGAGCGTGGTTTCCCGCACATCTGCGAGCAGCGCGCGGAACGACGCGTTCCCGTCGATTCGCGTGCGCAACACCAGCGTGTTCACGAAGAAGCCGATCAGGTCCTCCGTTTCCTCGCGCGTGCGGTTCGCGATCGGCGTGCCGGTCACGATGTCCGGCTGGCCGCTGATCCGCGCGAGCAGGAGCGCGAACGCGCCGAGCAGCACCATGAACAGCGTGGCCCCCTCGGCCTGCGCGAGCGCGCGCAGCGCGGCCGTCGTCTCGCGGTCGATCACGAACGGCAGCAGCCCGCCGCGATAGCGCTGCACCGCAGGACGCGGCCGGTCCGTCGGCAGCGCGAGCACCGCCGGCGCGCCCGCCAGCTGCCCGCGCCAGTAGTCCAGTTGCGCCGCGAGCGTCTCGCCCTGCAGCCAGTCCCGCTGCCACACCGCGAAATCCGCGTACTGGATCGACGGCGGCCGCAGCGGCGACGGCAGGCCCGCATCGAACGCCGCGTACAGCGCGCCCAACTCACGGTGCAGCACGTGCATCGACCAGCCGTCCGACACGATGTGATGAAGCGTCAGCAGAATCAGATGGTCCGCCTCGCCCAGCCGCACCAGGCGCGCCCGCACGAGCGGCGCGCGGCCGAGATCGAACGGCCGCTCCGCCTCCTGCGCCGCGATCGCTTGCGCCGCCGCCTCCCGCTCGCCGGCCGGCAGCCCGCGCAGATCACTCACCGCGACCGGCGCGGACGCCGCTTCCACGATACGCTGCACGGGTTTGCCGCCATGCGCCTCGAAGCGCGTGCGCAGCGTCTCGTGACGTCGCACGATCTCGTTCAGCGTCTGCTCCAGCACGGCCACCCGCACCGCCGAGTGGACCCGCAGCGCGAACGGCACGTTGTACAGCGCGCTGCCCGGATGCAATTGATCGAAGAACCACAGCCGCTCCTGCGCGAACGACAGCGGCGCGGCATCCGTCCCGCCGCGGCGGGGAATCGCGCCCCGCGCTTCGCCGCCTCGCTCCATCAACCGCTGTTCCAGCGCCTGGCGTTGTTCACTCGTGAGCGTCGCCGGCCGCGCGCCGCCCGCCGCAAAGACATCCTGGAGATCCGTCATCGTCGAGTCACCGCTCCGGCGAAACGGCCTGGGCGCGATGCGCCCGGGCCGGATGATTGCGAAATAGTCAGGGACGCAGGCTGGCGTAATAGCCGGCCCACGCGATGCTCTCGCCGAACGCGGAGAGCTGGCGGGGATCGATGTCGTGAATGTCGTGCCGCGACCAGATGACCTTCACTTCGTCGAGATAGCGCGAATACGCAAACGCGATCTTTGCCTGCTGGCGCTCGGGCGCGCCGAGCGTGCGCACCGTACGCAGGTAGTCGGCGACCAGCTCGCAACGTTCGAGCGTCTGCCCCGGCGAGGACAGCGCCGCGAGCTTTTGTTGCAGTTCGTAGTCGGCTTCCGCGATGGCCTGTCGAATCTCCACCGAATGCCACGCGGTGGCGAGCTTGTCGTACAGGTCGCGGTACGCCGTGGCGATCGCATCGGCGATCGACGGCGCCCCGCTGCTGCTGGGAAGCGTCACGTGCGCGGCGGAGACCGGTATCGCCGTCCCGTTGCCGTTGTACGGCCCGGGCGTCCCGGTGCCGCCATCCGGCAATTCGCGACGGCTGGCGGCATTCTCGCCCGTTTTATCTTCCCCATCAGACATGATTCGGCCTCCTTTATCGGCGCACGTAAATCGATGCTTATATATAGTACGCACGAAATTTTATGCAACTCTTTAATTTGATATTTAATCGGACCCGAAAACGACACAAATAACCACTCATAATAACGCGCGAGGATCGTTCATCGCCTTGCAACGATATCCGGCTTTGCATGTGCTTTCGGCACGCCGAAAGCCGCTTCCATGCCGAAGCACGGCTATGAACACATTCCGCCGATTGCTTGACTCTTCGGTTGCGTATAGTACTGTTTAGTGCCGGAATGGAAATCCTATTCGTATGATTTTTATCAATTTCTTTTCGATAAATAAAATTCCAATCAAATACCAACCAGAAATCCACCGAATCAAACATTCCTTCCGATACGAAACAATTCATCGGTTAATTAATTTGCATGCCTATCGAATCGATTCTCTTAATTGGGGAGTTATCGAATGTTTGCTGACAAGCCGAGCGAGCTGATGGTCGGGGATGCCTTCATCCGTCTTCGCGGCATCGTTCCGAAGGGAACCGTGCATTTGAAAATCGAGGGGTTCACCTCGGGCGGTTCGATCAAGACCAAGACCGCGCGCCATATGCTCGATCAACACGAGGCGCGCGGCCACGCGCATCGGGACCAGCGCTTCATCGAAAGTTCGTCCGGCAATCTCGGGCTTGCGCTCAGCATGATCGCCGCCGAGCGCGGCTATCGCTTCACCTGTGTGAGCGATCCGAATCTGTCTCCGCAGACCCACAAGCTGATGCTCGCGTTCGGCGCGGAAGTCGTGATCGTGGAGAAGCACGACGCGAACGGCGGTTACCTCGGCACGCGCATCGCGTACATCCGGCAGCGGCTGGAGGAGGATGCCGGGCTCGTGTGGCTCAACCAGTACGCCAACGCCGACAACGCGGGCGCGCATCTGCGCTTCACCGGCCCCGAGATCTTCTCGGCCTTTCCGCGCATCGATTTCCTGTTCGTCGGCGCGGGCACGACCGGCACGCTCGGCGGCATCTCGCACTACGCGCGGCAGTATTCGCCGGCGACGAAGCTGATCGCGGTGGATTCGGTCGGTTCCGTGACCTTCGGCCTGCCGTCGGGCCGGCGCTACATCGCGGGACTCGGCACGAGCTGCCGCCCGCCGATCGCCGACGATTGCACGATGGACGCCCTCGAGATGATCGAGGAAGCGGACACGATCGTGATGTGCCGCCGGCTCGCCGCGCAGGGCCTGCTGGTCGGCGGCTCGACGGGCACCGTGCTCACGGCCGTTGCGCGCTACGCGGAATGCATCCCGCCCGACGCCGTCGTCGTGGCCGTCTCGCCCGATCTCGGCGACCGCTACGTCGACACGATCTACGACAACACCTGGGTCGAGTCGCGCTTCGCCGGCCTGCTCGAACGCTGCGGCAGGACGATTTCCGCCGCCCCTCTTCTCTGGGAGCGCCACCATGGCTGACCTTCTCACGCGCGAACGCGCCGCGTCGCGGGCCGGCGGCGATCCCGCCGCGGACCCGTTCGCGTTCTCCGTCATCGCCGGCGACACGGTGCGCGAGATCGTCGCCGCGTCCTTTCCGGAACTGGTCGACATCGTGCGCGACGCCTATCTCGCGCATGCGCTCGGCGTCGCGCACAACCCGCCGAGCCATTTCCTGCGCTTCGCGGATCGCCCGCGCGACCGGATCATCGCGCTGCCGGCCGATCTCGGTCCCGATGTCGGGCTCGCCGGCATCAAATGGATCGCGAGCTGGCCCGAAAACGTCGAGCGGTCGATGCCGCGCGCGTCCGCGCTGCTCGTGCTGAATCGCCGCGACACCGGCTACCCGCTGTGCGTGATGGAGGCGTCCACGATCAGCGCGGCGCGCACCGCCGCGTCGGCGGCGCTCGGGCTGCGGGAGCTCGGCGCGGGCCGGCTGCCGGCGCAGCCGCGCATCGGCGTGATCGGCTGCGGCGTGATCGCGCGCTACATCGTCGACATGATCCTCGCGCAAGGCGCCCGGCCCGCCGTCATCGCCGCGTTCGACCTCAACCGGGACGACGCGCGGCGTCTGCTCGATCATGTCGGCCCGGTCGCCGCGCCCGAGCCGTCGTCCTCGATCGAGACGCTGATACGCGACAGCGACGTGGTGATATTCGCCACGACCGCGCCGCGCCCCCACGTGCTCGATCCCGGCTGGTTCGCGCATGCGCCCGTCGTGCTGAACATCTCGCTGCGCGATCTCGCGCCCGAAGTCATCCTCGCCGCCGACAACGTCGTGGACGACGTCGACCACTGCCTGCAGGCCGACACGTCCCCGCACCTCGCCGAACAGCAGGTCGGCCACCGGCGCTTCATCACCGGCACGATCGCCGGCGCGGTCCAGGGCGCGTTCCGCGTCGATCCGGCGCGGCCCGTGATCTACTCGCCGTTCGGCATGGGCATCCTGGATCTGGCGGTCGGCCAGCACGTGCATGCGGCGGCGCGGCGCGCGGGGCGCGTCGTCGACATCCCGGGGTTCTTCGCGGAACGCTCGCGCTGGTAAGCCGCGGCGTCGACGGAGCGGCGCGCGCCGCTCCGTCCCGCGTCCTCGGGCCCGCCGGGTGGAGAGCGCCCCCGCCTCACGCCGGCCGGGTCGAAGATGCCGCCGATCCGCACGCGGAAGGTCGAGAACGCGACGTCCGCCCCCTGCTCGGTGCGACACGCCTTCATCATCGGCCCGTCGAGCGGGTCGTCGACGCACCAGCCGCCCGTCGCCGCGCAGCGCTGCGCGTCCTTGACCCTCACCTGCACGGTCGTCGCGGCCCCGGGCACCGTGGCGCTCGGTGCGCCCTTCGGCGGCGCGCCCTTCCATGCGCGCTTGACCGGCACCGTCCCGTCCGGAAACGGCGCGGTCGCACGCTCGACCGCGCGCACCGCCGTCGGGTTGCCGAGCACGACGCGCAGTTCGTCGAGCGGCGCGGCTTCCTCGGCGGGCGCGATCAGCGTCCATCGGCGACAGCCGTCCGGATCGTCACACCATGGATCGGCGACGCCGCGCCGATCGCCGCCGGTTCGGCCGTCGCCATCGTCAGGAGCGCGGCGCGCATGCGGGTCATATCGAATCTGGGTGGTTCGCGCCCGCCCGGGCGCGGCCGCGCGAGCGCGTCGGCCGCCTCGCTTGATTGGAACCGGCACACGTATCCAGAACATGTCCGCCCGGGCCGCGCGGCGTATCCGCACCGGCCTCCGAGACACACGGATACCGGCCCGCCGCGTCATCGAAACTTCACAGTCGCTGCCGATAATCCGCCTCGACGAAAACGTTTACATCCACGCTACGCACCATGCCGTCGACCATCAGGGATGTCGCCGCCCTCTCGGGTTTCTCGATCGCCACCGTCTCGCGCGCGTTGAACGCGCCGCACACCGTCGGCCCCTCGACGCTCGCGTCGATCCGCGCCGCGATCGAGACGCTGCACTACCGCCCCAACCCGCTGGGGCGCCAGCTTCGCAGCGAGCGCACCCAGCTCGTCGGCGTGGTGTTGCCGACGCTCGCGAACCCGGTGTTCGCCGAATGCCTGCAAGGCATCGACGAGCTGGCCTCGCTCGCGGGCTTCAAGCTGATCGTGATGACCACCGAGTACGACGCCGCGCGCGAGCGTCACGCGATCGAAACGCTGCGCGCGCAACGCGTCGAGGGCCTGATCCTGACGGTCGCCGACGCGGACGCCCATCCGCTCCTCGACGCCCTCGACCACGACGGGCCGCTCTACGTGCTGATGCACAACGACACGCTGCGCCGCCCGTCGGTCGCCGTCGACAACCGGCAGGCCGCCTACGACGGCGTCAGCCTGTTGATCGCGCGCGGCCACCGGCGCGTGCTGATGCTGGCGGGAGCGCTCGCGGCCTCGGACCGCGCTCGGCTGCGTCATCGCGGTTACGCGCAGGCGCTCGAGGACGGCGGGCTCGAACCGCTGCCCGCGCTCGAAGTCGACTTCAACGCGCCCGCGCTGCCGGCCGCCGTGCTCGCGCACCTGACCGCGCGCGCGACGCGGCCGACCGCGATCTTCTGCAGCAACGATCTGCTCGCGATGGTGGTGATGCGCGGCCTGCGCGCCGCGCGCTTCAGCGTGCCGGACGACGTCTCGGTGCTCGGCTTCGACGGCCTCGCGATCGGCGAGCTGCTCGCGCCGCCGCTCGCGAGCGTCGCCACCCCGAATCGCGAGATCGGCCGCGCCGCGTGGCAGCGCCTCGTCGAACGGATCAGCGGCATCCAGCACCCGCGCGCGGCGCTCACGCTGCCGCACACCGTGCGCGACGGCGCGTCGATCGCATCGCCCCGGCTCGGCGCGCGCGCCGAACCCCGTCCCGCCTGACCCGCACCGCCCCGCCTCTCCAGGAGACCCTGCTCGTGAACCACCGCCCCGCCTCCCGCTCGCGCCTCTTCGCCGCCGTCCGCGGCCTGTTCGTCGCGCCGCTCGTGTGCGCCGCCGCGCTCGTGTCGCTCGCGCCGGCCGCCTACGCGGACGAAACCGCGATCTGCTACAACTGCCCGCCCGAATGGGCGGACTGGGCCGCGCAGATCGCCGCGATCAAGGACAAGACCGGCATCCGCGTGCCGTTCGACAACAAGAACTCCGGCCAGTCGATCGCGCAGCTGATCGCCGAACAGAAGAGCCCCGTCGCCGACGTCGTGTACCTCGGCGTGTCGTCCGCCTATCAGGCGAAGGACAAGGGCGTGATCGCGCCGTACAAGCCCGCGCACTGGAACGACATCCCCGCGAACCTGAAGGATCCGCAGGGCTACTGGTTCACGATCCACTCGGGCACGCTCGGCTTCTTCGTCAACAAGGACGCGCTCGACGGCAAGCCCGTGCCGCGCAGTTGGGCGGACCTGCTCAAGCCCGAATACAAGGGGATGGTCGGCTACCTCGATCCGTCGAGCGCGTTCGTCGGCTACGCGGGCGCGGTCGCGGTCAACCAGGCGCTCGGCGGCACGCTCGACAATTTCGCGCCGGCGCTCGACTGGTTCCGCAAGCTGAAGGCGAACCAGCCGATCGTGCCGAAGCAGACCGCGTACGCGCGCGTGCTGTCCGGCGAGATCCCGATCCTGCTCGACTACGACTTCGACGCCTACCGCGCGAAATACAAGGACCAGGCGAACGTCGAGTTCGTGATCCCGAAGGAAGGCACGATCGCGGTGCCATACGTGATGAGCCTCGTCAAGGGCGCGCCGCACGAGGCGAACGGCAGGAAGGTGCTCGATTTCGTGCTGTCCGACGAAGGCCAGCGGCTGTGGGCGAACGCCTATCTGCGGCCGGTGCGCGCGCAGGCCGTCAGCCCCGAGCTGGCCGCGAAGTTCCTGCCCGCGAGCGAATACGCGCGCGCGAAGACGGTCGACTTCGGCAAGATGGCGGCGGGCCAGCAGGCGTTCGGCCTGCGCTATCTGCAGACCATGCAGTGACGGCCGCCCGATGAGCCGCTCCGACCTCACCTTTCCGGCGCGCTGGCGCGTCGCGCTCGTCGCGCCGGCGCTCGCGGTGTTCGCCGCGTTCTGGCTGCTGCCGATGGCCGCGCTCGCGCAGGTGTCCGCGAACGGCGCGTTCGTCGACACCTACGCCGCGCTGCTGTCGAATCCGCGCTACATGTCGAGCCTCGGCGCGACGGTCGCGCTGTCGGCGGCCGTCACGCTCGTCACGCTCGTGCTGTCGACGCTCGCGGGCCTGCTGCTCGCGCGCCGGGAATTCGCCGGCAAGCGCGTGCTGATCGCGCTGCTGACCTTCCCGCTCGCGTTTCCCGGGGTCGTGGTCGGCTTCATGGTGATCATGCTCGCGGGCCGCCAGGGCCTGATCGGCCTGCTCACGGCGCGCCTCACCGGCGACAAGTGGGTGTTCGCCTATTCGGTCGCGGGCCTGTTCGTCGGCTACCTGTACTTCTCGATTCCGCGCGTGATCGTCACGGTGATCGCGGCGGCGTCGAAGCTCGACGCCTCGCTCGAAGAGGCCGCGCGCTCGCTCGGCGCATCGCCGTGGCGGATCCTGCTCGACATCGTGCTGCCCGCGCTCGCGCCCGGCCTCGTCGCGGCGGGCGCGATCTGCTTCGCGACCTCGATGGGCGCGTTCGGCACCGCGTTCACGCTCGCGACCGACCTCAACGTGCTGCCGATGGCGATCTACACCGAGTTCACGCTGAACGCGAACGTCGCGACGGCGGCCGGGCTGTCGATCGTGCTCGGCGTCGTCACCTGGGCGGCGCTCGCGCTCGCCCGTCATTTCAGCGGTCAGGCCGTGGCCGCCGCCTGAGGATCGCCCGATGCACGCCTCCCCCGCCTCCGCCTCGCCCGCCCGGTCCGCGCGCCGGTCCGCGCGCCGGCCCGCACGCCGCCGCGCCGGCGCGTCGACCGCCTGGCTCGCCGCGCTCCAGTGGGCCGTCACGCTGCTGCTCGCCGCCTTCATGATCATCCCGGTCGTGATGTCGGTGCTCGCCGGGCTGACCGTCAACTACTTCCGCGGGCTGTCGAGCGGCCTGACACTGCGCTGGCTCGCGCAGGTCTGGGCCCAGTATCACGACTCGGTGTTCCTGTCGCTCGGCATCGCGCTCGCCACGCTCGCGGTCACGCTGCTGGTCGGCGTGCCCGCCGGCTATGCGCTCGCGCGCAGCCGCGGCCGCGCCGCGCGCGTGGTCGAGGAGCTGCTGGTGCTGCCCGTCGCGCTGCCCGGCCTCGCCTCGGCGCTCGCGCTGCTGGTGGTCTACGGCGGCTGGACCGCGTTTCGCCTGAGCGCGTGGTTCATCGTCGCCGGCCACGTCGTGTTCACGCTGCCGTTCATGGTGCGCTCGGTCGCGGCCGTCGCCGCGGGCGCCGACCTGCGCACGCTCGAAGAAGGCGCGGCGAGCCTCGGCGCCTCGTTCGCGACGCGCTTCGCGACGATCGTGCTGCCCAACCTGCTGCCCGGCATCGTCGCGGGCGCGCTGACGGTGCTCACGCTGTCGATCGGCGAATTCAACCTGACCTGGATGCTGCACACACCCGACACCAAAACGCTGCCGGTCGGGCTCGCCGACACCTATGCGTCGCTGCGCCTCGAAGTCGGCAGCGCCTATACGATCCTGTTCCTGCTGATGACGCTGCCGCTGCTGATCGCGATGCAGTGGCTCGGCGTCGATCCGTCCGGCGCGCGGCGGCGCGCGCGGCGGCGCGCCCGGCGGCGCGCTTGACGTCCCGTCCGTCCGTTCCCGTTCCCGCTCCCCGATGAAACTCGATTCCGTACCCATCGCCATCACGCGCTGCGCGAAGACCTTCCGCGGCGTGCGCGTGCTCGAACCGCTCGACCTGTCGATCGGCGCGGGCGAGACGCTCGTGCTGCTCGGCCCGTCCGGCTGCGGCAAGACCACCACGCTGCGCCTGCTCGCCGGGCTCGACACGCCCGACGCGGGCGGCGCGATCCGCTTCGGCGACGACGACGTGACCACGCTGCCAATCGAGCGCCGCCAGGTCGGCATGGTGTTCCAGAACTACGCGCTGTTCCCGAACCTGTCGGTGCGCGGCAATGTCGGCTACGGCCTGCGGATCCGCCGCACTGACGCCGCCGCGCTGCGCCGCCGCGTCGATGCGCTGCTCGCGATGATGCGGCTCGACGCGCACGCGGACAAATCGATCGACCAGTTGTCGGGCGGCCAGCGGCAGCGCGTCGCGCTCGCCCGCGCGCTCGCGGTGGAGCCGCGCGTGCTGCTGCTCGACGAGCCGCTGACCGCCCTCGACGCGAAGCTGCGCGACGCGCTGCGCCGCGACATGGACGCGCTGCTGCGCGAGCTGGGCGTGACCACGGTCTACGTGACGCACGACCAGGCCGAGGCGATGGCGCTCGGCGACCGGATCGTCGTGATGAGCGCCGGCCGCATCGAGCAGGTCGGCACGCCGCGCGACATCTACTACCGGCCCGCGAACCGCACGGTCGCGCAGTTCATCGGCACGCTGAACCGCGTGGCCGGCGCGTGGCGCGACGGCGCGCTCGTGACCGAGGGCGGCGCGCTCGCGCTCGAACGTCCGGCCGACGAGGTGTTCTTCCGCCCCGAGGACGCGCGCCTCGCCGACCCGGCGCACGCCGCGCTGCGCGGCGCGATCGCCGGCTGCGCTTTCCTCGGCGACCGGACTCGCCTTACCATCGAGCAGGCGGCCCCGGATCCGCTCGTGGTCGACGTGCCCGGCCGCATCGAGCTGGCCCGCGGCACCGCGGTCGGCCTCGCGATCGACGCGGCCGGCCTGATCACACTCGACTGACGCCCCCACCGGCAAGGACACGACATGCTGCTCGCCCACATCAGCGACCTCCACATCAAGCGACCCGGCGCGCTCGCGTACCAGCGCGTCGACACCGCCGCGCATGTCGCGCGCTGCGTCGCGCGCCTGAACGCGCTCGCGCCGCGTCCGGACGCGGTGCTCATCACCGGCGACCTGACCGATTTCGGCCACGAAGAGGAATACCGGCACCTGAAGGCGCTGCTCGCGCCGCTCGAGATTCCCTATTACCTGCTGGTCGGCAATCACGACGAGCGCGCGGCGCTGCGACGCGTGTTCGCGGAACGCGACGAACTGCAGCACGGCGAGTTCGTGCAGTACGCGCTCGACCTCGGGCCGCTGCGCGTGCTCGCGCTCGATTCGCAGATTCCCGGCACGAGCGGCGGCACGCTGTGCGAGGCGCGCCTCGCGTGGCTCGCCGGGCAGCTCGACGCCGCGCGCGACCGGCCGGTCGTGGTCGCGCTGCATCACCCGCCGTTCGTCTCGGGGATCGACCACATGGACGCGATGCGCCTCGCCCCCGACGCCGCCGCGCGGCTCGATACGCTGCTGCGCGCGCATCCGAACGTCGAGCGGGTGCTGTGCGGCCACGTGCACCGCGCGATGTACACGCGCTTCGGCGGCACGATCGCGGCGGCCGTGCCGGCGCCCGCGCATCAGGTCACGTTCGACCTGCGCGACGACGCGCCCTCGTCGTTCTCGATGGAGGCGCCCGCGTTCGCCGTGCATCGCTACACGCCCGAGGCCGGCCTGACCTCGCATCACGTGTACGTCGATGCGGGCGACGGCCCCTATCCGTTCTTCGAGCCGGACGGCGATTTGATCGATTGAGCGGTTGGGCGGTTGAGCGGTTGGGCGGTTGGGCGGTTGGGCGGTTGGGCGGTTGGGCGGTTGGGCGGTTGGGCGGTTGAGCCGATGAGCCGATGAGCCGATGAGCCGATGAGCCGTTAGTCCGTTAGTCCGTTAGTCCGTTAGTCCGTTAGTCCGTTAGTCCGTTAGACGGTCTGGCGGTCTGGCACTCAAGCGGTTGAACGCGCCGACGTCGGCAGACCGGCCGGCGCTCCGGTATGATCGTCAGCTGCCCGGCGCGCCGGGCAGCTCCGCCGCGCCACGCGCCTCGATTCGCCCCCTGGTTCAACGATCATGTCCGCTTCATCCGCTCCCGCCCCCACAGCCCAGCCTGCGTCGCAGCACTATTCGCGCGGCCTGTTGCTGCTGCTCGCGACCATCGCGGGCGTCTCGGTCGCCAACATCTACTTCAACCAGCCGCTGCTCGACAGCTTCCGCGCCTCGTTTCCCGACGGCGCATCGTGGATCGGCGCTGTGCCGACCGCGACCCAGCTCGGCTACGCGGCCGGCATGCTGCTGCTCGCACCGCTCGGCGACCGCTTCGACCGGCGTCGCTTGATCCTGCTGCAGCTCGTCGGGCTGTCGCTCGCGCTGCTCGCCGCGGCCGCCGCGCCGACGCTGCCGGTGCTCGTGCTCGCGAGCCTCGCGATCGGCGTGCTCGCGACCATCGCGCAGCAGGCCGTGCCGTTCGCGGCCGAGATCGCGCCGGCGAACGCGCGCGGCCAGGCGGTCGGCACCGTGATGAGCGGCCTGCTGCTCGGCATCCTGCTCGCGCGCACCGCCGCCGGCTTCGTCGCCGAGTATTTCGGCTGGCGCGCGGTGTTCGGCGCGTCGGTGGGCGCGCTCGTCGTGCTCGCCGCCGTGATCGTCGCGCGGCTGCCGCGCAGCGCCCCCACCTCGATGCTGCCGTACGGCAAGCTGCTCGCGTCGATGTGGCATCTCACGACCGAGCTGCGCGGGCTGCGCGAGGCCTCGGCCACCGGCGCGGCGGTGTTCGCCGCGTTCAGCGCGTTCTGGCCGGCCCTCACGCTGCTGCTTGCCGGCGCGCCGTTCCACTACGGGCCGCAGGTCGCGGGCCTGTTCGGCGTGGTCGGCGCGGCGGGTGCGCTCGCCGCGCCCTACGCGGGCCGCATCGCCGACAAGCGCGGCCCGCGCGCGATCATCACGCTCGCGATCGCGCTGCTCGCGCTGTCCTACCTGATCTTCGCGGTGTCGGGCGCGAGCCTCGTCGGGCTCGTGATCGGCGTGATCGTGCTCGACGTCGGCGTCCAGGCCGCGCAGATCTCCAACCAGTCGCGCATCTACGCGCTCAAGCCCGAAGCGCGCAGCCGCGTGAACACCGTGTACATGGTCTGCTACTTCATCGGCGGCGCGCTCGGCTCGTCGGCGGGCGTGATCGCCTGGCGCGTCGCGGGCTGGACCGGCGTCTGCGCGGTCGGCCTCGGCTTCTCGCTGCTCGCCGCGCTGATCCACGCGCGCGGCCGGCGCGGCTGACCGCGCGCTGCGGCCCGATGCAAAAAACCCGTTCCACCGCGCAGTGGAACGGGCTTTTTTACCTGCCCGACGAGCGCCGCGGCGCCTAGACCTGCTTGCGCGCGGGGTCGAACACGAACGACAGCCCGACGCTGCCGAGGATCGCGAGCGTCGCGACGACGGTCGCCGTCGTGACCGGCTCGCCGAGCAGCAGCGCGCCGAGCGCGACCGCCACGACGGGATTCACGTACATGCAGCTGCTCGAGATGATCGGGCTCGTGTGGCGGATCAGGTAGCCGTAGGCGACGTAAGCCGCCATCGTGCCCGCCACCATCAGGTAGATGAACGCGACGGTCGCCGTGAAAGCCAGGTGCTCGATGCGCTCGCCGAGGAACCACGCGACGAGCGTCGACACGAGCCCGCCGAGGCCGATCTGCAGCGCGGTCGACAGGAACAGGTCGGACGGCAGCTTGAGGCGCGCGGCCAGATGCGCGCCGCCGGCCCAGAACAGCGCGCCCGCGAGCACGGTGATGCTGCCGAGGGTCGAGCCGGGCGTGGACGGCCCGCCCGAATTCAGCACGACGATGCCGACCATGCCGAGCGCGACGGCCACCCACTCGCCCTTCGAGATCGGGCGGCCCGCGACCGCCGCGATCACGGTCGCGAACAGCGGCACGGTGGCGACCATCACGGCCGCCGAGCCGCTGCTGACCGTGCGCATGCCGAGCGCGATCAGGCCCGACGACAGCGCGACGAGCATCGTGCCGACGAGCGCCGCGTTGCGGATCTCGACGAGCGTCGGCCGGGCCGGCCGGCGGCGCATCGCGAACACGAACAGGCCGGTCCCGGCCAGCAGGTTGCGCAGCCCGGACATCAGCAAAGGCGGAAACGACCCGAGCGCGACGTGCACCGCGAGATAGGTCGAGCCCCACACGATGTAGATGAACCCGAGCGCCAGCGCGATGCGGCCCCCGCGGCTTTGCGGCAGGCGGATCGGGTGCCGCCCGAGAAAGGCGAGCAAGCGGTCGAACGGGGTCATCGGTCAGTCTCGCGGCGCGGGGCGTGCGCCGGGGCCGGCGGAAGGCGGGAATCCAGGGAGCGGCGGGCGCGCGGCGAAGGCGGGCGAGAGCGGGCGGAACGGCATGTCGGAACGTGCGGCGACGATAGGGAACCGGGGATGTCGGTAGGTTCGAATGGATCTGAACTGCGCGGTGCGCCCCGTGGAGCGCACCGTCAGCATTATGCATGAACGGCTGTAAGACGAATGTCGGGACGCGACGAATCAGACTGGGCTGACGTTTCGGCGCGACATTCGCGGGCGCGGCGACAGCGGCGGCGACAGCGGCAGCGGCAGCGGCAGCGGCAGCGGCAAGCAGCGTCGCAGTTTGGCGAAGCGAGACCCGACGGACGCGCGCAGCGTCCGTCGGGTCGTTCGGGTCGTTCGGGTCGTTCGGGTCGTTCGGGTCGTTCGGGTCGTTCGGGTCGTTCGGGTCGTTCGGGTCGGTCGGGTCGGTCGGGTCGGTCGGGTCGGTCGGGTCGGTCGGGTCGGTCGGGTCGGTCGGGTCGGTCGGGTCGGGTCGGGTCGGGTCGGGTCGCGGCGGGTCGCGGCGGGTCGCGGCGGGTCGCGGCGGGTCGCGGCGGGTCGCGGCGGGTCGCGGCGGGTCG